>NZ_JBVKCG010000007.1:0-396155 GCF_055634995.1 Streptomyces sp. NPDC111744 | reverse complement strand
TATGCGACGCTGAGCCTGACCAATGCGATCACCAGCAAGTTCCGTATGCGGGCCGAGTACGTCCACAGCAGCAAGGACACCGGCAACCTCAGCACGTGGGGCGCATGGCAGTACTTCACCGTCAGGCAGTGACACACGACGCAGAAGATCCATTGCCTCCGGCGGAATTCGGTCGACGGAAGGTCGGCCCACTGCGACGAAGTGGGCTCTCCCTTCTCGATCGTCCTGGCGAATTCATCAAGCTCCAGGAACGTGAATCCCACCGCCAACTCGTCGAAGGGCACGCCTTCCCCCATGCAACGACCGCCTCTACGAGCAACCCGAGGTCGTCCGTCGAGCCGATCTCCCAAGCTTGCCGTCTTGATACCAATGATGTCGTCGACGGGCGAGGGCACTGGCCAGATTTCGCCCATGCCCAGCTTCGCGGCCTTTTTCATCGCCGCTACAAGGCCGCCCGCAGCGGTCACGTCCGGGTACAGGTCTTTCCGGTGAGTGTCCATCATCGACTTCCCGGCAGTGGCAACGCCGGGGGGTTGGAACGGCCGGGTGTTGCACGGGAGTGTGCTCGGGGCGATCGGGAGTGTGGTCCAGGGCGAGGGATTGGCGAGCGATTCCCTCGTGTGGGGTGGGGCGCGTCACGTGGGCGCCGGGCCCGTGGCATGCCGTGGGCGGGCAGACCCCGTCCCCATCCGGTCGGCGTCGGGAGGCCCCTTCGCGAGGGAGCCTCCCGGGCGCTTCAGCGTGTTCCGCGCATCTGGCCGAACCATGAGGGATCGTCCATCTCACCCTCGTCCTCGTGCCACTGCGGAGGCGCGGAGACGACGAAGCTCCTCAGGCCGTGGCCCAGGGCGAACAGGCGGCCCGGAAGGACCTCCACTCCGTAGTCGAGGCCGGCCTTCGCGCACTCCTCGTCGTCGGCCCGGCGGATGACCAGGCCCTCGTAGCCGGGGCGGAGGACCATGAGGTCAACGTTGGCGAAGTGGACGTCGATGCGGGTCTCCGGCGGTCTGTCCCTGCTACTGCGGAGCAGGAGCCTGCGATGGCCGACGGTGTACTGCCAGACCTTGAAGTATCTGTCCGACCGGAACAGCTCGGGACCGGTGGGCTCCGGCGTCACTTCAGCTCTCACTGTTCAGCACGTCCCAATCGGGTTCGGGGATGTTCACGACTTGGCCCTCTTTGCTGTAGAACGTGATGTTGCGCCACTCGAAATTCTCCAACTGGATCTGAAGTCCGATCTGGCCCATTTCCCATTGAGTGGCCGCCCAGTCACCCGAGCGCCAGGCCTTATATGCGCGCGCATACTGCTCGGCCGGGGTGTCCCCGTCGAAACCCTTGAGGCTGACCGCCACCTTGCCGTTGTTGCGCAGGACATTCGAGACCTCGGTCATCCACAGGGCGATCGGCTTTCCGTTGCTCCGGCCGACCACCTCCGCGAAGGCGTCACCGTTGAAGGTGTATCCCCCCTCAATCTCCTTGGCCAGCGCCTCCGAGTGCTCGCCGATGCCGAGCACCATGGTTCCGGTCGGGCAACCGCTCGTGTTGTGGACCAGAACCGGCGTCGCCCCGGCCAGCACATAGTAGGTGTGCAGGCTGTCGACCGTGAGGTTGTACGCGGAGTGCAGCCGTTGGAAGAGGTGGACTCGGACGACGGCCACGGTATTGCCGCTGCTGGTGCGCAGCGTCTGGCCGGGCTTGAGGTCGCCGGCGTCGATCCAGCGATGGGCGCTGGGTGACCAGAAGGGGTGGTGCTGTGTGGCGGTGATCCGGGCCTTCCCGACGTTGATCGTGATGTCGGCGAAGTCGGTGTCGTCCGGCGTGTAGACGGTGCGGGAGACACGGTGGCTCTCGGTACGGCCGCCTTCGGGATCGGTGGCGAGGACGGTGTCGCCGATCCTGACGTCCTTGATCCTCCTGGTCGTACCGTCGGACATCAGCACCCGGGTGGTGCCGGGGAAGCTGTTCCCGTTGCAGAGCTTCCGCGCCTTGCTGAGGGCATCGAGTGCCTTGGCCCCGATCCCTGCGATGGCTTCGTCGGAAAGATTGAGCGCGCGCAGGCCCTTCCAGGCATCGGCGAAGCCGATGCCGGTCTTCGCGGCGTCGTCCACCGCCTTGACGGCATCGGCGAGTGCGGCCAGGGGCTTTTCGAATGGGACGAACATGGCAGCGGTCCAGGCGCACGCCGTAGCCGACCCGTGGAAGCACTTGATGGCATCCCCGAGGATCACGTCGTACAGGACGCTGCCGAGGGTGTCACCGAAGAGGTTCTGCCAGCCCAGGCGGGTGATCTGACCAGCGGTGAAGTGGTGCTCCCAGTCGACGTCCTCGGCCGTCACCGTTTTACGGTCGAGCCACTGCCACGCCGCTTTCGGGCAGCCGGTAGCAGTGGCGAGGGCGCTGTCGTCGGTGCACAGGTAGAAGTCGACGACCAGTTTGGCGTTGACCTTGTACGCGACGTCGCAGCCTTGGACGGTGAGCGTGCAGTTCTTCGTCTGCTTACCGGAGAGGATCTCCGATTTGTCTTCATCGATGACGTAGAAGACGCCGTCGGCGCCGGTACCGGCACCCGTGGCTACCTGCTTGTTGGCTTCGTCCTGTTCGGCCCGGTCGGCCGCGTCCTGGGCCTCCTTGGCGTATTTGTCGGCGTCCTTGGCGGCCTGTTCGGCCTCGGTGGCCGCGGCGTCCGCGCGGTCGGCCGCCGCTCGGGCGTCCCTGGCGTCCTGTTCGGCCTGGGTTGCTGCGGAGCGGGCCGCTTCGGCATCGAGTTCGGCCGCGTCGGCGGAGTCGCGGGCGTCCTTGGCGTAGCCCTCGGCGTTGCCGGCCGCCGTGTCGGCTGCTGCCGCGTCCTCGGTGGCCTGTTTGTCGTACTCGACGGTGCGGGCCAGGGACTCGGCCGCCGCCGAGGCGGCCTTGGCGGCGTCGGCCGCGTAGCCGAGGGCCTCCTTGGAGTAGGTGCGGGCGTCGGCCGCGTACTGGGCCGCGTTCGCCGCGTGCTGATATGCCTCCTTCGCATCCCCCTTGGCCTGGTCGGCGAGGTCCTCGGCCGCCTTGGCCTCGGCTGCCGCGTTCGTGGCGTGCGCGTCTGCGACCGCCTGCTGCTGGTCGGCGATGGACTTCGACGCCTGCCCGGTCAGCACCACCAGACCGGCCACCGAGTCGGTGTCGACGTACGGCGAGCCGAGCTGTATGGCGTCATTGGCCGGGGCCGCGACCTGCTCCGCCGCCTTGCCGGCGTCCACTGCGGCCTGGGCGGTGACATGCGCGTACCCCGCAGCCTTCGCCGAGGCTGCGAGTGCCTTGCCGGCTTCTGCGTTGGCTGCGTTCGCCTGGGTCTTGGCGTCCTTGGCGTGCTGTTCCGCTTCGTTGGCGAGTTGGACCGCGGTCTTGGCCTCGGCGGCGGCGCCCTGGGAGGCCCTGATGGCGTCCGCTGTCGCGCTGGTGGCGGTCTTCACTGCCGCATCGGCCTTCAGCTTGTCGGCCTGGGCGGCATCGGCGTCGGAGCGGGCGCGTTTGGCGGCTGCTTCGGCGCGGGTGGCCGCGGCGTCGGCGTCGGCGGCCGCCTGGGTGGCGGCGTCGGCCTCGGAGCGGGCCTTCGTGGCTGCTGCTTCCGCGTCGTCCGCGTGTTTGTCCGCCTCGTTGGCGGCGGTGCGGGCGGCGTTTGCCGCGTCGCCGGAGTCGAGGGAGTCGGCGTAGGCGTCCTTGGCGTCCGCCTTGGCGCGGGCGGCGTCGGCCTTTTGTTGGGCGTCCCAGGCGTCGTCGCGCTTGTCCTTGGCGTTGTCGCGGGCCGTGACCGCGTCGTCCCGCTTGTTCTCGGCGGTTTTCTCGGCGGCTTCCGCCTTGTCCTTGGCGTCCTTCGCGGCACTCGCCTGGGACTCGGCGTTCTTTTTGTGCTCGGCGGCCTCGGCCTGCTTGGCCGCGGCGGTCTCCTTCTCCGCCTTGGCCGTCTTCTCCTCGGCCTCGGCGGACAGGCGCTTGGCGTGTGCGTCGGCGGCGGCCGCCTTCGCGTCGCCCTCGGCCTTCAGGGCGTCGGTGAGCTTAGCCTCCGCGGTCTCCTTGTCCTGCTTGGCGTTGTCCCGGTGGATCTTCGCCGCGTCGGCGGCCGCCTTGGCCTGCAACTCGGCCGTCTTCGCGGCCTCCTTGCGGAACTCGGCCTGCACCTGCGCCGCCTGGGCGAGGGCGCGCTGTGTGATGGTCTGGCTGTCCCCGGCGGAGGCACGGGTGGCGGCCTCGGCCGTCTCGGCGGCTTTCTCCATCGCCTGAAGTGCGGCGACCGACCCCTTGGTCACCTGGTCCTTCTGCTGACCGACCAGCAGACCCCGGCCCCGCGGCGCGCCGTTCGAGTCGGCGATGCCGTAGGCGGTCTGGAGGGCCGTGTCCGAGGACGTGGCGGCCTGCTGCGCGGCGGCGAGCTGCGCCTTGACGACGGCGAGTTGCTTCTTCGCCTCCGACTGCGCGTTCGTAATGTTCGCCTTGGCCTTGTCCACGTCGGCCTTCGCCGGAGCGGTGCCGGTGTGGCCCTTCGGGGAGACCTTGAACTTCTGTGCGTCCGTGCCGTTACAGGTCTTGAGGAACGCGTCCTGGCTGTCGGTGAACGTCTTCAGATCCAGGCATGTGCCTGTTGCCGCGTTCTTCAGACCGGTGGTGGCGCGGACGCCGGCTTCCCAGGTCTGGGCCGGCGACTGGTTGCACGTCCAGATCTGGATCTTCGTCGCGTTCGAGGTGTCGCTGCCGGCGTCCAGACACTTGCCCGAATTGGTGTTCCTCAGGTGCAGGCCCTTGTCGTCCTGCTCGAGCTGCCATTCCTGGCCCGCGCTGTTGTTGCAGGTGTAGGTCTGCACGGGCGTGCCGTTGTCCTTCTTGGCCCCCGCTACGTCCAGGCACTTGCCCGAAGCAGCCACCACCTTGATCACATTGGCGGCGTCGCCGATCCAGCCGATGCCGCCCTCGGTGTAGTAGTCCAGCCAGCGGGTGGAGTAGTCAGCGATCCATGACTGGCCCAGAAGCTTGCCCAGGGCGAACGTGCCGTCCTGCAACGCCTTCGTGGCGCTGACGCTGGCCGTGAGGATCTGCTGCCGCTGCGTGGCCTGAGAAGCGATCTCCTGCTGCCACTCGGCGGACGCCTGCGCCACCTCCTTGCCGAGAACCCGGTCCGGGTCGATCGGGTCGTGCCACGCGCATGAGGCGAAGCGGGACTTCAAGTCCTCGACTGCGATGCGGAACTCCGGGCTGTCCGGAGCCGGGGCCGTACGCGGGAAACCACCCGAGGACAGAAAGATACGGGCGTCATCGACGAACACCCGGGGAACGAACAACTGATTGGGTTCGATCTTGCCGGAGTTCTTCTTCCACAGCGCCCACGCCTGCTGCTCCTCTGCAGTCCCCCCGGTGGTGTACAGCTGGTCGCCGATCGCGAGCGCGGCGGCCTTCGTGCCGTCGTCAGCGGTGGGTGACGTCTCGTAGAACGGGGAGAACAGGTCGACCGACTTGAAGTACGACTGGTACAGCCACGGAAGCAGCCCGATCTGGTCGAAGATCTTGTTCGCTTCCCGCGGTGCGCCAGGGTAGGAGTCCAGGCCGCTGACCGTGCTGGACCAGACCTGTCCCTGGTCACCGACCTTCTTCACCCACTGGTCACTGTTGGTGCCGTCCGCGTAGAACGCCTGGTGCAGAGGGGTGTTGTTGTTGGAGAGGTCCCGGTCGAGCTTCTGGTGGAGCTGATCGGGAGGCAGCCCGATGGAGTTCTGCGCAAGGGCGAACAAATTGGGTCCGCCCTTGCGGAGGGCATCAGTGGCCACGCACTGGTCCCCGCGCAGCTGTTCAGCCGCTTTGGTGTCGTAGCCGTCGTAGGAATCGCCGACCAGGCTGACATGGTCCCGTCCCGTGAGGTCGGCGAGGCCGGGCCGGACAGTGAGGCCGGCGACGACCGCAACGGCGGTCAGCAGAAGGACGAGTCGGGCAACCAGCCCTGATGGTCCGGCGGTTGGAATGAGAGATCTTCGTGATCGGGAAGGCAACGGAGCATCACTTTCTTCTTCAGAAGGTGCATGCGCCGGATGGTCGGCCGATGCTCCGCAGAGCAGTGGATCTCAAGGACTCTCACGGGGAATCAGAAGCGCAGGTCCCTGGCTGGGCTCACGCACATGGATGGCCACTGCGACGGCATGGCGATGCAACCCCTCCCCGTGAGCGACGGCGTTCCCCCGGTCGCTGGCTGATGTGCGCGCACGGAGTGGTCAAGCCCCGTCAATGCGCAGCGACACTTTAAGCACACAAAGGCGAACTCGTACAGGCGTTCACTTTCGTCTCGCGAGTGATGACCTATTTTCGATCCCCGTGTCGCGATGGAGACTGCTGCATGGTGGCGAGCCCGCTCGTCGTGCAGTATGCAACGACTCTCTGAGCAGAGTCTTGTGTAATCGCGTGGCAACCCCGGGTGCTGCGGGCCTCGTAAGTTGGCGACGGCGACAATGTCCGGCCGCCAGGGCACCGGCACCCTGGACGGGGTAGCGCCAGTCGCGTGATGTTGCGCGCGCAGAAAGCCCTGTTGCCGGACCCGACGGAGAACTACCAGCAGCAACTCGAAGCCCTCAGTCGTTAGGACCGACGCGAGCGCACCGCCGCGATCCGCAACCTTGACAAGGACTTCCCCGAAAGAGCCCGCCGACTCCGTCGGCGTGGGCCATTTCGGCTTCAGCTGTCCGCGCTGTTCCAGCCGTCACCGAGCACCCATCGCGGCGCCGGCAGCTGACACTCAATGATGTGGCCAGGCGCGGGCTGCCGTGCGTCGCCGTGAACACCGCCATGGCCTCCACCCCGCGCTTGTGGCGACGATCGTGCGCGTCCACCGTCATGCCGCCGACGCCCGGCGCGTTCTGTCCGGAGCCGCCGCGCTCAGTCGTTGGCTCGGCCCGTCACCTGCGGACGCGGTGCGCGGGACGCTCGCTTGGGATCGACCCTGCCGGGCAATCAGACTCCGTTCCCATGGCGTTCCCATTTCCTTACGGAAACAGGAACATTGAATCACCCTGCGTTAAAACAGCAGGTCAAGCGTGCCCCCGGCAGGATTCGAACCTGCGACACCCGCTTTAGGAGAGGGTCTATAGCTTGCCCTGTCTGTGATGGCCTTTCCTTGGCTTCACCGTTCCTGCTGGTCAGCGCGACTCGGTCTTCCGTCCCTGGCTGATCGTTCCCTGTCTTTACACGGCCTTCCGTTCCCATGACGTTCCCATTGAGGACCCAAGACCCCGTGGAAGACGAGGGTAGGAGAGTCGGATGAGGTCAGCTGCAGTCGTAGAAGCTGTGAGCACCGCAGGCCCTTTGGGGGCGACAGCGTTCGCAAGATGTCATGGGCCAAGAGGTGCTCGACCGGGGTGGAAGCGCCGTGCCAGGCCGCCTGATACAGGGCTGTGTAGCGGTTGCGCTAGGCGGACGAGTCTCCTGGGGATGCCCACACGTATGGCACCGATACCGAGCCGGTGGGGAGGCTACGGGACAGTACCGCGCTCAGGGTTGTTCCGCAGCTCACCTCGTCCTGTGCCGTGGCGGGCGGAGTGAATCCAAGCGCCCGGTAGAGCCGGATTCGGTGAACAGCGAAGAGGCTAGTGACGTGGCGGCAGTACGCGTCGACGCCGGCCTGAAGCGAACGATGCGCGCGCCAAACGAGCAGTGCGCTCGTGGCCACCCACAGCAGTCGTGGTAACACCCCCGGGATCACAACCGCCCAAAGGGCGGCGGCCGCTGCACACACCAGGCCCTGCACTCGGGCAAAGACTCGGGTCGCGGCGGCGGTGAGTTCGTCTCGGACGGGCGTCTCCAAGACCTTGACGAATGGGTCCCAGCAGACGGCGAGGTCGAGTCCGTACGTGCGGCGCACTTCGGCCGACACCGAGACGAGCGCGTTGCCCATAGCCGTAGGGAGCAGGCGTTGGGCGTCGCTTACCCGTGGGTAGCGCGCGTACGCGGCCCGCCTTTGTGTGGCGCGCCAACCGTTCTGGCTGTTCCAGGCATCGAGGTTCTCGCTGTTCAGACCAGCTGGCGGGGCCTGGCGCCAGGTGGCCAGGTCACTGCGGCGGGCGTGATGGCGGGCCATGCAGTGTCGGGTGTACGCGACAGCGATCCGGGAGGTGCCCCAACGGCCGGCGAGCACCTCGAGTGTGAAGCCTGCCGACGCCGACAGCGCCCATGCGGACAACACCACGATCGCGGTTGCCGCCGCAGTCAGGACGATTGGCCCCAACGGTCGCTGGGCGGCGATCGTGCATGGCACATCAGCGGGGAACTTGGGTGCGCGGCATGGGTGAGTGCCTGAGCCTCGCATCCACATCACGACCAGCGCGCCCGCCAGCCAGAACAGGAGTAGAGGGCCACCCATTACCGCGCTCCACCGCTTCGCGATGGGCTCGAGCAGTCCCTTGACTAGGTCGCCCAACTTCGCCGCCCGCCTATGCCAGGACGAAAACGTTGCCGGGGTGTACCGGGCAGCAGTCGGCGTCGAAGGGGGAGTCCATGTCGCCGTCGGCCTCCTGGGAGCAATCGGCCACTGGGCACCTCCATACGATGGCGGATGGATCCGGCCCGGGGAGGCTTGCGAAAATGGGGAGCCGGAGCCCTGGGCCATAGGCCGAGGAACCTGTGTTCGCGCCCTCGCCCCGATATTCCGGCAGTGTGGCGACGGCGGAGGAGACGGAGCCCGCAGGCGATGCCGCGTATCCGAGGCCCTGATGGACAAACGCGGCCCAGTGCGTAGGGTCTCCGGCTGGGGCCTTGCCCTTGGTGTTCTTGCCCCGGGTCCGCGCCCGGGCCTCGCGTAGAGCGCGTAGTTGTGCTGTGCGCAGTGCCTCGGCGGGGGGCATACCCTCCAAGTTGAGCAACGCGTGGAAGTCCCTCATCAGGGCAGCGGTCGTGGCATCGTTCACCGCCCACAGCGACCCCACTACGGCTGCTGCGCCCGCTGCTCCGAACGCTGTAGTCAGGCTCAACGCGCTGTCGTAGTGTGCTCCGGGTACGGCCGTGGCGCAGGCCGACAAGACGACCAGTGGGGCAAGGCTCGGTCCCGGGCTATTCCAACGGAGTCGTTCGAGGACTGAGGTGACGCTGAGCCGTTGTCCGCTTGCCAGCACCAGGTGCGACTCGGCAGCCAGGGCCCGACTGCGCGCATGGCAGGCGAAGTGGGCGACCGGGTAGGCGGGCGTGGGGTCGCCGACTGGGTTGCTCAGCGCGGACAGCACCGCTCGGGGCGTGGCGGGCACCGATCCGGGCTCGCCGGACCCCCCGAACCTCTGTCCTTTGGCGTAGTACCAGCGGTAGACGTCCTCGCCCTCCTGACGGGCATGTGGCAGATCCCGGGTTGGGTCGACGACAACCATGCCGCTCCCGGTTAGCGGCAGGAGGGCGCGCAAGGCGTACTGGGACAGAGCGTGTGCGGAGGGTGCGTAGCTGAACGCCATCGACTCGATTGCGAAGCGGTGCTCCCACCCGCCAGGCACCTTCACACGGTGCCGAGCTGCATGCCAGGGGACAAGGCCGAGGGCTCCAGATGGGATGACGACGACACGCGGTGTGTCTTCAATTCCCAGGGCGGTGAGGTGTTCGTGCAGCGGCTCGATCGCGGCCTTCCACGCCCAGTCGCAGACTTCGCGCAGTGCCTTCTGCCGGGTGGAGTCTGTCGGCGCATTCCCGACGCGTAACTGTACGTCGTGCACCGTCATGAGCTGCACCAACTCGGGCGCATGTAGAAGAAGGCGGGGAAGCCGCAGGGAGGTGATGCGCCCGTTGCGGTGGACGATCAGAGCCCAGCCGCAGTGTCGTCCGGCGAGGAGGTGCACCACGGCATCGATACCCAGAAAACCGCACCATTCAGCGATGTCCTGTGGAGCGGGCGTGGGGGCGACGTCATCGAGGACGTCGCGCAAGGATTCCCGCATGCTTTCCGGCAGGGGCAGGAGACGGTGCCCGGGAATGATTCCGAGAAGTGGGTGGTGTGAGAGGTCGGCCTGCGAGGCGTTTGCCGGGGAGTGGATGGCGAGCGCAGTGTTTAGCCATTGCTCACGCGGCGATGGAAGTCCCAGCCGGGCGATTCGATCACCGATCGCATCTGCTCCAGCGGCTGCTGTCGTCAGCACGGCTCGCCCCGACTCGGCGACTTCGAGAGCGGCGCGTGGCTCACCTGCCTCCAGACACCAGCGAGCGAGTACGCCCGTCTCGGCCGCGATGAGCCGGGCCTGTTCGACCGGTCCGGCGCCGGGGTGTCGCATCACCACATCGACGACACGGTGGTGCATCTCGTGGCGAATCCCTTGGGCGTTGCCGCGGAGTTCGGCTGCCGTCCGCGGCCGACGAGGACGCCCGCGCGACGTGGCCCACTCGTCAAGGGCGGTGCGAGCACGTTGCCAATCCTCGACGTCGACGCGTCGACGGTAGTTGTCTTCGCCGCGTCGCTCGGCACGGGCCATGAGTTCTGTGGCCAATGCCACGGCTCGCTCCAGTAGGCCGGCGGCCCGCGCCTTGATTACCTCCTGGACTCGGGATTCAACCAGGACCTCGGCGAGGGTCGTTGCAACATTTGCGAGGGCATCAATGCCGCGATGGCCGTCTTCGTCGTGGGCCGCTACCGGGTACGTCCGCACGTCGTGCAGGGTCAGAAGGGCGCGTCCGTACTCGATACTCTGCAGCGCGAGCTGTTCGGAGGGCTGATCGGCCCACTGTAGACAGTGCTTGAGTAGATCGGCGGCGACTGTCGCGTCGGCTGGGGCCCGCAGCACGTCGGCGCGGGCGAGAAGGCACTGGGCGAGTTCGAAGGCGGCCGGAAGGTGCGCACCGTCCGGCGTCACGGCGGCGCGCACTGCTGCGACCGCGGCCAGGACCGCGTCATCCAGAGCACATAGGTCGCTGGCGCGTAGATACTCGGCGTGGTGTGCGGTGGCTAGCGCGGCATAGGACCGAGCACGACTGAGGAGAGCGCGGGCCGTATGTAAGTCGTGGGCAGCATTGGAGAGGTCGTAGCGCCACAGCAGCGCCTCACCGAGCGCGCCGAGCCACGCTTTGCGGGCCACGCTCGTCTCCGGCAGGGTTGGGGACTCCAGGGCGCGGGTGAGCACAGTGATCATCTGTTCTAGATGAGTGGGGCTGCCCTTTCGCTCAAAGCGGAGCCGAAGGGCGGTGATGAACGTCCCAGTCCAATCCACCCACTCAGGTGGACCGGGTTCTGCGGAGCCAGCCATGGTGAGGGCCGTGTTCAGTGCGTCCGTCGCTTGGTCCAGTAGGCCCGGCTCGGCTGAGCGTTCGTACATGGCGAGGCAGCTGTAGCCGAGACTCGCATACACCGCCGGTGAGGCGGAGGCCTCTTGGACATCACGCAAATCCTGCGACGGCTGTGCCAGCGCGAGGCTGAGGTGGGTCTCGAGAGCCCTGTCCAGGTAGGACACTTCGTCTGAAAGCGCGTAGTAATACCGCTGCAATGCCCCGACAGCGCACAACCAGCCCGACGTCACGCCCTGTTCGGCGGGCGCCAACATCGGATCCCTGGTCTCCCAGAGGGCATCGGCTGCGGCTCTCAGATCTCCGATATCACCGTTAGCCTCGTGTCGCATTTTCAGCGCGGCCCCGAGCACGCCCGTCCACACCAGCGACCCGTCACGCTCACGGGCTCCCTGAGCGCGCCGAACAGCCGCCCTGGCGTTCTCGACCGCACGCTCAAGGTCTGATGGTTGCCCGACAGCCTTATAGCGCAGCAGGAGAGTCTGAGCCAGGTCGCCGAGCGCGAAGCTCCATGCCCAGGGGCGCGGCTCATCGGCGCTGGAGTCGACAGCCGCCTGGAGCATGTCGACTGTTTGGTCCAGTGTGTCGGTGTGCCGGACACGGACTGACCGGAGGAGTTGGCTGCGGTCGAGGGTGGAGAGTCGGACCTGGTCGGTGCGAGAGGAATTCTCGGTCTCGTCCATGGACGCGTCCAGCGCGTCGCGGGTCTGACAAGTGAGGATCAGCAGGGAGAAACCGGAGGCCTCGTTCCCATAACTGCGGACGGCCTCCAGGACGGGCCGGGGAGTTCGATAGGCGGTTCGGTTCCCGTCCGCGCCCACACGAAGCAGGTCCCCTAGTTCGTCAAACCAGTCCGAATCAGGTTCGGCTCGGGCTTGCATCGCTGCACTTGAGGGTGAGGCATACATAGCGGGCACGTCAGGGAGGCGATCGAGCCGCCGCCGCAGTATCGGAAAGTCGGAGCCGAGGTCACCAGCTACCCAGAGGGCCGCGACGGCGTCAAGGAGGGCACCTTCCTGCGCGCTGCTCTCGTACGCGTCGAGTGCCCGCTCTCCGATTAGCCCTACACGTGTCTCGAGTGGCAGCTCCCGTTCGTCCCCCCGGAGCCAACGTGCGGTCAACTGCTCTACAACAGCGACGAAATGCTGTCGCCCTACCTGTGCCATTGCTGCCCCTCCCCGTACCGCTCTGGCAACGAGTGCACCCTACTCACGTCGCAGGCTGCTGCGGGGAACTCTCCACGGATGCATGAGGAGATAGGCATTTCCTTGCTAAAAGTCACGATGTATCCGGAGCTGTCCCGACGCAACCCTTCAGCCGGTAACCGCAGAGTGCGACTGGTCTGTTCACGGTGACGATAAGTGAGTCAGCGGTGGGTGAACCGTTTCTTTCACGAGCAAGACGTCTGTCATCACCTACTGACATCCCTGCTGATTCCAATGAGGGCGGGCGCGGCTGTCGGCAGGTGCGGCCGCGCCCACCGAAGCGAGAGCAGAGCCGTCGTGGAGGGCGGCGATCAGCCCTGGGCGAGGTTCGCTTCGCAGGTGCTGCACCGCCGCACGGCCGTCCGTTTCGGATTGCCCGCGGTGGCAGTCGCCGGGTAGGTGCTGCTCAACCGTTCCCACAGTCCGTGCGGAGGATTCGGGATCCACCCCCACCGCGGGGGCCGAACGTCGTCCTCGGCCATGTGGTCGCACCAGCCTGGCAGGTGCGCGCACTCCCCGGGAGAGATCAGGATCGTGTCCTCCGGATGCGCACGCCACTCCCTCTTCACGGACGTCGACACCGCACGAGAGCCCGCCGAAGGTGATGAGCCCGGCGGGCAGTCGCACCCAAGCCCGATGACGACCCGGCTGCCGCACTCCTCGCAGCGCTCCTCTTTCACAGCCCCACTCACCTCACGCGTTGCCGGAGTCGACCCGGTAGACGATCTTCCCGTCTGACTCGGTGAAACCGAGTGCCTCGTAGAAGGCCGGGGCGCCTGGGTTGTCACGGTCAGCCATCCACTCGACCCGGCTGCACCCGGGGCGTGCGGCCGCCAGGGCACGGAGTTCGCCCATGAGGCGGGCACCGATGCCCTGTCGGCGCAGGGTGCCGCGGACGTACAGCTCCTTCAGGAACAGGGAGTGGGTGGAGCCGGCGGCCGGCCAGAGAAAGGAGTAGGCGGCGAGTCCGACGATGTCCCCGGTCTCGTCCTCGACCAGCAGTGCGGAGGCCAGCGGCGGCGAGCCGAAGAGGGCCTCCTCGACCTGGACGCGGCGTTCGTCCAGCGGCTGGATGTCGGCCTCGGTCGTACCGTAGTACCGCTCGATCTCCTCGATCAGCTCGGCCATGGCCGGGACGTCCCGCTTCTCCGCAGGGCGGATCGTCACGCTCATCGGTGCCTCCCTCTCTTCCTCGGTTGCTTCGGTCGCTATCTCACTCCTTCGTACCAACGCGCGACCCCCACGCGGCGGTACGGCACCGGCGCCTACGGTGACGCGGCAGCCCCCGTCTGGGGATTCCAGCCGTACTCCCGCATAGAGCCCTGGACGTGCCGGATGAGGTGCTCCAGGTCCGCGCAGTAGACGGACGGGTTCCGGTAGCCGTGGGCGGCACTGAAGCGGTGGGGGAGGTAGCCGCCGCCGCAGACGTCCACGAGCGGGCAGGCGCGGCACTCCTCAGCCAGCGCGTTCCTGCCGTGCTGTCGGTGCCGCAGCTTCGGATGCGACAGCGCTTCGTCGAAGGAGTGGCTGAAGACGTCGAGCCCGAGCCAGGAGGCGCCCTCCTCGACCGACCGCAGGGTGTCCACCGCCTCGACGGAGCCGTCGGACTCGATCACGACGCTCGTCGGCGGGGCCAGGCCGAGCGTCTCCACCGAGCCGCGCACGCCGGAGCTGAGGGCCACGATGTCCTCCAGCATCCGGATGCTGTGCCTGTACTCGGGCCGGGCGAGCCACGCGTCGTACACCCTGCTCATCCACAGCCCGTACTCGGGCACGCCAGGGTCGGTGCGGAACGGCGGGTCGTCGTGGGTCGCGTGCGGCAGACCGAAGTCGATCACGGGCGGTTCGAAGGCCGCCAGGTAGTCGTGGACCTCGGCAGGGTCATTGGCCAGGTCCACGACGGCGAGCAGCCCCGCGAACAGATGCGGCCGCGACCGCAGGAGTTCGATGCCTTGCACGGCCGAGGCGGCGCTCGACCGCCCAGCGTGGGTCAACCGGTGCCGGTCGTTCGCACGCGGCGGCCCGTCGAGGCTGACGCCGACCGCGACCTCGTACCGCTCGAAGAGGTCCAGCCAGGCGCCGGACAGAAGCGTTCCGTTGGTCTGGAGCTCGAAAAGAACCCGGGTCCCGGCCGGCGCACCCTCCCGGACGGCTTCCAGCAGACCGGCCATGTGCCCGACGCCGACGAGCAACGGCTCCCCGCCGTGCAGTACGACGTGGATGGTCCGAAGGCCGTGCGCGGAGGCGTGCTCGCCGATCCGCCCGGCAGCGGCCCGGACCACGGCGAGGTCCATGCGGGCGGGCAGGCGTCGCGCCGCCTGGTCCCTGGAGTTGAAGACGAAGCAGTAGTCGCAGTCGATGTTGCAGCGGTTGGCGACCTTGAGGATGAACGTCCGGAAAGGTACGGGGCCTTCGGGTTCTGTCATCGAGCGGACGTGCTCACAGCGGCCAGGGCCAGATGAGCGAGGCCGCGTGGGAACCGTCGCCGAACCGTCCCGTCACGCCTTCCGCGGTCTCCTCCGCCTCCAGCCGCTGCCGGACGCGGGCGGCCACGCGGTCCAGGACGGCGGTGCTGGCCGCCGTCGGCTCCGCGGCCGCCGGGCCGACGGCCGTGATGGTGTGCGGCTCGGTGACGGACGTGGGTGACGGCATCCAACACTCCTCGCGAGGTACGTACCGGAGGCGGCACGGTGAGACGGGGTTTAAGCGACAGACCAGCCGGAACCGTAGCAGCCTCAACAACTCACCCGGGACAGGGAATTCGGCCACATGGTCGGCGCCAACCGGACCGCTACACCAGCAACTGTTCGATGTCGTCCACGGCCGCGCTCACTCCCAACCGCCGGTACACGGTCACGGCGGCTCGCAGCGAGCCCACGCCGTGACCAGGCCCGTCAACCGCCCAGTCGCAGCGGCCGATGCCCTCCAGCGCCCGCGCCTCCTCCAACGGGCAGCGGATGTCCCGAGCGAGCGTGAGGGCCTGATCGAAGTGCTGGCGGGCGGTCGTCGGTTCACCGGAGTTGAGCAGCAGCATGCCCCAGTGGTTCAGCACCTCCGCCTCCCCGCACCGGTCGCCCAGGCCTCGGAGGATCCGCAGTACTTCCTGGAACGCCTCGACCGCTCCGTCGCTCTCACCGACGCTGCTGCGAGCCGCGCCCAGCTCGCTCAGCGAGGCGGCCTCACCCCCGCGACTGCCGAGCTCGCGGTAGAGGTCCAGGGCCTCCTCCAGAAGCCGGATCGCCTCGGTCGCATCCCCGGCCACACGTTTCACGACGCCCAGGTAGCGGATGCTGTTGGCGCGGCCGAACCGGTCACCAAGCTCGGTGAAGTGCGTCAGGGCCTGGCTGTGTGCCGTCCGCGCTCCCTCGGTGTCTCCGGTCAGCCGCCGGATGGCGCCCAACTCGTTGAGCGCGTAGGCCTGGTGCTCACGGTCGTCCAGCTCCAGGTAGATGTCGAACGCTTCCTGGTGATGCCGAGCGGCCACTTCATAAGCGCCCATGAGGCAGTGCACGACGCCCAGGTCCCGCAGGGAGTTCGCCTCCCCGTACCGGTCACCCAGCTCTCGGTAGATCGTCAGAGCCTCGCTCTGCGCCTCCACCGCGGCGTCGAACCGGCTCATCTGCCGGTGTGTCATGCCGAGATCGGCCAGAGCGTTCGCCTGCCCGAGCCGGTAGTCCAGCTCACGGTAGAGGGAGAGGGCCTCGGCCTGGGCGCGGGACGCGTCCTCGTTGTCCGCGGTCAGGTACCAGACGATGCCAAGCTGGTTCAGAGCGTCCGCCTTGCCCCGCCGCTCGTCGACCGCTTCGTACGCCGTCACGGCGTCGTTCAGTGCCTCGATCGCCTGCGGATAGGCCGCCATGAAGCGGCGTACGACACCAAGTTCGGCGAGAGCTTCACCCCGGGCTCTCTGATCGCCGGTGTGGCGGGCGGCCTCGGCGGCGGTCCGGTGCAGCCCGACGGCCTGGTCCCAGGGGCCGGCCTGACGCAGGAAGGGCGCCATGGCCGCGGCGAGCCGGACCACGAGGTCGTACAGAGCGAGACCGTTCGCCTGCCGGACAGAGGCGAGGATGTTGGCCCGCTCGGCCTCCAGCCAGCTCAGGGCGCCCACCCGCGACTCCATGGCCGGAGTTTCCACCCGCGAGGCGCCGTCCGGCGCCGGAGGCACCGCGGCTCCACTGCGCACGATGTGCCCGTTCGCGACGGCGAGAGCGGCCAGGTAGTAGGTGCACACACGCTGGACGGCCTGTACGTGATTATCCATGCTGTCCCCCTCGACGGCGAGGCTCCGGGCATAGTCGCGAAGGAGATCGTGAAGTTGGTATCGGCTCCCCGGCTGCTCGTCGATCAGGTGGTCGTCATAGAGCGCCTCGAGGTGCCGACGGGCCACCAGCGCCGGAACCTCACCCAGCGCCGCGCCGACGTGCGCGTCGAGATCGGTGCCCGGGAAGAAGCCGAGCTGTCTGAAGAAGCGTTGTCGCTCCGACACGAGATCTCGGTAGGAGAGATCGAACGTCGCGGTGACGGCGCGTTCCCCGGCCCGCAGTTCTCCCAGCCGGTCCCGCGCCGCCACCAGTCGCCCGCGCAGGTCCTCGGCGGTCCAGGACGGATGGTGCCGCAGCCGTGCCGCGAGCAGGGACACCCCCAGTGGTAGACACCCGCACAGCCGCACCAGTTCGTCCACCACACCCCGGTCGAGGTCATCGCCCGGCCGCCCACTGAGCCGCACGAAGAGGTCGACCGCGTGATCCGGCGGCAGCGCCTCCACCGACATGACCACCTCCTCGCTCGCCACCAACCGCCTACGGCTGGTCACCAACACCAGGCAGCCACTCCCGCCGGGGAGCAGGGGCTCCAGCTGCCGGTAGCTGGCCGCGTTGTCGAGGATCAGCAGCGCCTTCTTGTCCGCGAGCCTGCTCCGCCACATGGCGGCCCGGGCCTCCGTGACCGCTCCGACGTCGTCCCCGACGGGTATCTGCTGCGTCGGCACGCCGGCGGCCGCGAGTAGCGAGGCGAGCGCCTCGCCGGCCTGCACCGGTGTGCGCCCCGGCGTGTACCCGTTGAGATTCACGAAGAGCTGACCATCGGGAAACCGCTCGGAGAGGAGGTGGCCGGCGTGCACGGCGAAAGTGGTCTTCCCGACGCCCGGCATCCCGTCGATCACATGAACCGGCAGCCCTTCGCCACGATCCTGGGATGCCCGCACGGAGCTCATCAGCCGTTCCAGCTCCCCGACACGGTCGGTGAACGCGGCGGCGTCGCGTGGCAACGAACGCAGCACTTGGGCGGCCCCCGGTGGTCCCGCTCCGTCCTCCGGTGGCCCTGGCGTGGTCGGAGGCCGAGCCTCGGAGAGCCCGGCGAGCAGGGCCGTCAGCCCCGCCATCGTCACGCCCAACCCGACGAACGAGAACCAGGCGTGCTCCTGCAACCACCCCAGCCAGCCAGGCCACCGTGACTTGTCGGACACGGCGTTGGTGACGAGCCCGACGAGCATGGTGGTCAAGGCGCCGCCGCCGGCGACGACGGCGATCGCGATTCCGCGGCGAGGTCTCATGCGGGGACCCCAGGGGCAGGGGGAGCCGTCGACGCTCCTCCGGTGCCGCTGACGGGACACCACACACCGCCAACCGACCTGGTCACGAAGGCCACCCCCGAGTCCGACGTCCCAACTTTCTTAACGGAACAGCCGTCGTGGACCTTGGTCAAGGGCGCGTCTGAGTCATGGTGGACGAAGACCAGCCATCGGCTCCCGGCACCGAGCTTCGCAAGGTGGTCTGCTGGCCGCCCCATGCACAACCAGGGCTAGGATTCCTGTTCTTGTCGATCAAGGGGGGCGCGCTGTGGACGGCATTCAAAGACCAGAACTTCTGCCCGACTGCGAGGTACCTGCTCGCTACAGACAACCGGACGAGTTGATTTCTGACTGCCTCGTCAACTTGGCTGACGATGCGCTCCCGGACAACCGGCGTATCAGCGCCTTGGATGCCTGCGGCATTCGCGGTGGTGCGGCCCTGGCGGCTGCGACGTTCGTGGTCAAGACGCCGGGACCCGGGCATGAGGACTTGCAGCGCATTGTCCGGGAGTCGCATGTCGACGTTGATCGACCCCGCTTCACCTACGGCGACAACATTCTGGGCCTTTGCTATGTGACGGGCACCAAGGGGTTGTCACCAAGCACGAGACATCGAGCAGCTGATGCCCTGGTATCCCGCTTCCGCGACGACGTGGGCTACGCGGAAGCCCGTCACCTCCTGTCCAAGAACGACTGGGACTGGCTTGCCGAGGCTGTCCGCGAGGGATGGGCTCTCTGGACTGCGCAGGTCTTTGCGGGCGACGGGACGGCCCCGCTCAAGACGCGTATGAGAGTCGGTCTGGCACTCGCAGAGCACAACACTCCGGTTGGCTATGTGCCCGAGGCTGTCGCGCAACTCGTCGCGCACCCGGGTGGTGTGAGCAGCGACCGCCTTGCCCTCGCCGTGGCCGTGGCACGTCGTGATCCCAAGGCGGGGCTGGATCTACTGCGCTGTGTCGCGTCGGACCCACTGGTCCAGGCTGGGCACCGGATGCAGGCCATCGGTCTACTGGACGGGGCGGACCCGGCTGTAGCACAGGAGATGAGGGCACTCCAAGTCCAACTGCCCTCGGGCCGTGACGCTCGTGACCGGCAGCGGGAGGCGGCTGAGCGCGCCAAGCGCGAGGAAGCCGCCCGGCGGGAGCGGGAGGCCCCGGAGGCCGTCACGAAGAGGCTTGACGCCGAGATTGAAGACCTTCTGGACAGCTTGCGCATCCTGGACCCGGACAACGGTCACGGCGGCCGTCTCGACGACCACCTTGCCGAGAGCGACTGGCAAGGCGTAGCGCAGGACATCGTCGACATCTTTGACGCGGTCTGCGATGAGGACATCGACGCCTCCGTTCGTCTCCTGGCTGCCCTGAATCGCATCCGGTACGGAGACCAGATCGAGGCGGCCCCGGATGAAACCGTGTCCGGTGATCCGGACGCCGACGTCATTCCACGGCTCACTCGAGAAGATCTGGAGACATACGCGAAGGAGCAGGCAGAGCGCTCGTGGACGATATGGAGGGAAGCCGCCGAGAAGTACGGCTGGGATGACGACGATCGAATCGGCGAAGTGGAGCGTAAGAACGATGAGATCACTGGGGAAGTACGCGGCCTGATCCTTCGGAAGGCCAGCGATCACCTTCGAGCCCTTGAACGCCACCTGACGTGGGAGACCTGGCCGGCTCTCCGGGATGCTGCCGAAGAGAGAGATTTCACAGCTGTCTGGGGACACCTGGCGACGGCCCGGCTCCTTGCTGAGGAATCCGAGAGCGCGGAGGTCCTGTGGAAGGGCGCGACGGCGATGAGCTACTACTTCGATCCGCTGTCGATGCCTTGGCCGCGCGAGTTCTGGCTGGTGTTGGAGGAGTGGCGGCACGGCGCGACCGGACGGTGAGGCCCGTGCGGCCCGGCTCGGCCCTCGATCTTGACCCCTGCGACCCCTGACGGCTTCCGGGGATACCCTGGCGGGCGGTCCAAGAAGCAGCAACCAGCCGCTACGCTTCGGGCATCTTCGCCTACCCTACGTACAGAACGGAGTCTCGCTGTGGCCCAGCAGGAAGCGTCTGAGCAGCTGGAACTGCTGCCAGATGCGGCCGGAGGGCTCACGCTCAGTGAGCTAGAGTCGCATTTGCTCGGCGCTGCCCATCTCCTGCGCGGGCTTGTCGACCAGGCAGATTTCAAGAGCTACATCTTCCCGCTGCTCTTCTATAAGCGTCTGTGCGATGTTTACAGCGAGGAATTCGACGATGCTCTCGCACATTCCGACGGCGACCGTGACTTCGCGGCTAAGGCGGATCAGCACCGTTTCGTCATCCCGGAGGGGCATCGCTGGGGCGATGTCGTAGCGGCGCCTGATGAGAAGCTCGGCCGTGCGCTCCTTGACGCGCTCCGCGCGATTGAGAAGGCCAATCCGGACACCCTCGACGGAATCTTCGGTGACACCCCGTGGACCAATCGTGACCGTGTCCCTCCCCGCGTGCTGCGAGCGCTCCTCAACCATTTCTCCGCACGTTTTCTCGGTGATGCGCGTGCCGACGCGGATCTTCTTGGCCAGGCGTACGAATACCTGATCAAGAAGTTCGCCGATCTGTCCAACAAGAAGGCCGGCGAGTTCTATACGCCTCGTGCCGTGGTCGAGCTACTGGTGAACATCCTCGCCCCGGAGCCGGGCCAGACGGTGTACGACCCGGCGTGTGGTACCGGTGGGATGCTGATCGAGGTCGCCCACCACTTCGCCCGACAGGGTGCGGCTCACCAACTGCTCTGGGGCAAGGTCTTCGGTCAGGAGAGGAACCTCACGACCTCAGGCATCGCGCGCATGAACCTCATCCTGCACGGGATCGATGATTTCCGGGTGGAGCGCGGAGACACCTTGCGCGAGCCCCGTTTCTTCGCCCCGGACGGGGGTCTGCGGACCTTTGACTGCGTGATCGCGAACCCGCCGTTCTCGCTGGCCGCGTGGGGCGAGACGGGATGGGCTAGGGACCCCTACGGGCGCGGTGAGACTGGAGTGCCCCCGCGCAGTACGGCCGACTGGGCCTGGGTCCAGCACATGCTCGCCTCGATGCGGCCCGGCACCGGTAGGGCAGTTGTCGTACTGCCGCAGGGCATTCTCTTCCGGGACGGCACCGAAGCCCGTATCCGCAGGAAGATCATCGAGTCGGACGTGATCGAGGCGGTCATTGGACTAGGGGAACGCCTCTTCTACGGCGCGCCCCTGGCCGCCTGCGTCCTCGTGCTGCGCGCGCAGAAGCCGAAGGACCGACGAGGGAAGATCCTCTTCATCGACGCTTCCGACCAGCTGCGTAGGGGACGGAACCAGAACGTGTTGGAGGCTGAACACACCTCCCGCATCCTGGGCTGGTACCGCGCCTTCGCGGACATCAAGGAGCGCAGCCGCCTGGTCGACCTCCCGGAGATCGAGAGGAACGACGGCAACCTCAACATCCCGCTCTACGTCGGGAAGGACCGCACGGCCGAATTGCCCCCGTTGAGCGAGGCGGTCGCCGCCTTGGAAAGCGCTCTGATGGACGCCGCCGCGGCGGAGAACGAACTGCGTGGTCGGCTCAAGGAATGGAGGCTCCTCGGATGAGCGGCGTCAGAGGTGCTGCGGATGTGCTGCCCGGTACGGATGCAGCAGTGGGGCAGTTGGACCAGCGGGAGCTGGAGAACTATCTATGGGGAGCGGCGGTCCGGCTGCGGGGGCTCATCGATGCGGGCGACTACAAGCAGTTCATCTTCCCACTGCTCTTCTTCAAGCGAATCTGTGACGTGCAGGACGAGGAGCGCGAGCAGGCCCTCGCCACGTACGGTGGGGACGCGGATCTGGTGGCGAAGGAGGAGAACTACCAGTTCCAGATCCCCGACGGTCACCACTGGGCAGACGTTCGGGAGGTTCGTTCCGGCCTCGGCTCGGCGCTCGCCCAGGCCATGAGGGCCATCGAGAAGGCCAACTCGGAGCAGCTCTGGGGAGTCTTCGGGGATGCGCAGTGGACGAACACGGAACGACTCTCGGACGCCACTCTTCGTGACCTGCTGGAACACTTCTCCACTCAGGTGCTTTCCCTGGCGCGGGTCCCGGAGGACGAACTCGGCCGAGGGTATGAGTACCTGATCAAGAAGTTCGCGGACGACTCTGGGCACACGGCTCAAGAGTTCTATACGAACCGGACGCTGGTCCAGCTCATGACCCGGATGCTCGAACCGGAGCCTGGGGAGACGGTCTACGACCCCACGTGCGGCACGGGCGGCATGCTGGTCACGGCTGCGGCCGAGCTGAAGCGCCAGGGGAAGGAACATCGCCAACTCGCTCTGTACGGGCAGGAGTTTAATGTGATGACCTCCTCGATCGCCCGCATGAACCTCTACCTGCACGGCATTGAGAACTTCCGCATCGAGCGCGGTGACACACTCGCCGAGCCCTTGTTCTTCGAAGGCGACCAGCTGCAACGTTTCGACGTGGTGCTCGCCAACCCCCCGTATTCGATCAAGCAGTGGAACCGACCGCTCTTCGCCAAGGACCCCTACCAGCGGAACATGTGGGGTGTGCCCCCGCAGGGGAGAGCGGACTACGCGTTCTTCCAGCACATTGCCGCCTCACTGGACCCCGAGACGGGCCGGTGCGCCATCCTGTTCCCCCATGGAGTGCTCTTCCGAGAGGATGAGCGGGCCATGCGGGAGAAACTGATCAAGTCCGATCTGCTGGAGTGCGTGCTGGGACTTGGGCCGGGGCTCTTCTACAACTCGCCGATGGAGGCGTGTGTGGTCGTGCTGCGCACCCGGAAGCGGCCTGGGCGGAAGAGGAAAGTCCTTTTCATCAACGCGGTGCACCTGCTGAACCGGGTGCGAGGCCAGTCGTTCCTGAGCGACGGACACATCGCGGAGATTGTCCGGGCCTATACGAGTGACGACGCAATCGACGGGCTCTCGCGCTGGGTGACAGCGGACGAGATTGAGCAACACAGGACCAGCCTGTCCCTGGGCCTCTACTTCGGCCAGGAAGCGAGGGACGGTGGCCAGGAGACCCGGGAGGAACTCGCCATCGATCTTGAAAGCTGGGGATCCTCCTCCCAGGAGGCAACGGTCCGTGCCGCCGCCCTGCTCAAGATCCTTGGTGGAACGCAATGACTACGCACAATGATTGGCAAACCGTCAGGTTCTCTGACATTGCAGAAAATTCGGGTGAGAGGGTGGATAATCCTAGCGCCTCCGGCGCATCCCGCTATGTGGGCTTGGAACACGTGGATAGTGGTGAGCTGACGGTAACTCGGTGGTCTGACCCCCGTGTGGTGACGGCCACGAAGCTTCGGTTCACGGCGGGAGATGTCATCTTCGGCAAACGTCGTGTGTATCAGCGTAAGGCGGCAGTGGCCGACTTCGACGGGATCTGCTCCGCGCACGCGCTGGTCCTGCGAGCACGGAGGGAGTATGTGGCCCCGGAGTTTCTGCCGGTGTTCCTACACTCCGACACGTTCGTCGACCGAGCCGTGGCCATTTCCGTCGGCTCCTTGTCGCCGACGATCAACTGGCGAACTCTCGCGCAGCAGGAATTCTCCCTCCCACCGCTCTCGGAGCAACGCAAAATCGCTGATCTTATCTGGTCGTTCGAGCGCACTGCCCAGGCGAAGGCCACCGCGCTGGAGGCCGCGCGGCAGGCAGAGCTCACGGCACTGGCCGAGCTGTACGACGTGCCGGAGTGGCCGGTGCGTCGAGTGCGAGAGGCGGGGGAAGTACAGCTGGGCATGAAGCGTGAGCCCAAGGTGCACCAGGGTACGGATCTGCGTCCCTACCTCCGTGTCGCGAACGTTGGGGACGACGAGCTGTTCCTGGACGATGTGCTGGAGATGAACTTCGCCCCCTCCGTCTTCGCCAAGTACGCGCTGCGGCCGAAAGACGTGCTGCTCAACGAAGGGCAAAGCCTCGAGTATGTAGGCCGCGCGGCGATGTACCGCGGGGAGATCGAGGACTGCTGTTTCCAGATGACGCTGCTGCGCTTTCGTGCGACCGATGATGTGCTACCAGAGTTCGCTCTCGGCTGGTTCCGCCGCTGCCAGCGCCTGGGGGCATTTGCCCGTGTAGCCAAGCGCACCACGTCCATGGCTCACCTCCCCGCCGGCCTCCTCTCGGCCCAGCCGATCCCCGTCCCCCCTCTCTCCATCCAACAACGCGTGGTCGAGCGGCTCGAAGCCGCCCGCGAACTGCGTATCACCCTCGCCGAGGACCTGACACAGACGCGTAATCTGATGCAACGCACCTTGAACGTGCTGTTGCAAGGCCCAGGCGCGTCGGCGAGCACAACGGCGGCTGCGGGGGTCGACCGCAGCGCGTGAGATGTGGAGTGAGAGACAACTGAGGGTGAGCGAGGGGCGGGGGATGTTCAGCGAGAGAGACACGGTCCAGGCATTCGTCACCGACCGGCTCATTGCCTTGCCAGAGCTCGCGTGGGTCGAGCAGGACACTCAGCCGGACCGGGCCGAGCAGGATGTCCTCGTCGAGTCCGAGCTACGCGATGCCCTGGTCCGTCTCAACCCGACCATCTCGGCCGATCCCGAGCTCGCTGACGAGGTGCTTTACCAGCTGACTGCGCTGATCCGGTCGGCACGTGGTGAAGGTGTGGTCAAGGCCAACGAGGGCTTCCGCTCATGGCTTCTCGGTGAGAAGTCGATGCCTTTCGGGCCGGACCATGAGTATGTCACCGTGCAGCTGGTCGACTTCGATGACCCCACCCGTAACCGCTACCACCTCAGCACGGAGGTCGTCTTCTGCCGCGGTACCACCCGGCGCCGTTTCGATCATGTGCTGTGGGTCAACGGGATTCCCTTGGTCGTGGGTGAGGCGAAGTCCGCCACACGTGCCGGCATAACCTGGGCCGATGGGGTGCTCCAACTCGACGGTTATCAGGACGACGTACCGGAGTTCTTCGTCCCCAATGCCCTGTGTTTCGCCATCGACGGACGCGATCTGCGCTACGGCAGCCTCCGGCTACCCCTTCACCTGTGGAGCCCGTGGTGGTCTCCGGGGCTGCGGAAGCAACATCCTGAGCCCGGCCCCGAATACCTCCGTCAGGCTGTCGACGGTCTGCTGAGTCCGTCGACGCTTCTGGACATCATCCGGAACTTCACGGTCTACAGCACTGACGACCGTCACCGGAAGATCAAAAACATCTGCCGTTATCAGCAATACGAGGCCGGCAGGCGGATGGCTGACCGTGCCGCTGCAGCGGCGCACGACCCGGACGCGCCCCGGCAGGGACTCGTGTGGCACTTCCAGGGTTCCGGCAAGTCTCTGCTGATGGTGTTCACAGCTCAGGCGCTGCGCACCGATCCGCGTACTGGTGCGCCCACGGTGCTGATAGTGGTGGACCGGCTGGACCTCGACACCCAGATCACTTCCACCTTCGGCGCCTCGGACATCCCGAACGTGGTCACGGCGGGCTCCGGTGACAATCTCGGGGAGATGCTCGCGACGGGCCAGCGGAAGATCATTGTCACCACGGTCCACAAATTCAAGAGCCTGGATCGCGTCCTGTCCGCGCGCCGTGACATCGTCTGCCTCGTCGATGAGGCGCATCGCACCCAGGACCGGGATCTGGGGCAGCGAATGCGCGAGGCGCTGCCTAACGCGGTCTTCTTCGGTCTGACCGGCACTCCGATCAACCGAACCGACGTCAACACCTTCAAGACGTTCGGTTACGAGGAGGACGAGGGCCGCTACCTCTCGCGGTACACCCAGGCCGATTCGCTGCGTGATGGGACGACGCTCCCGCTGCATTTCGAGCCGCGTGACGCGCGCTTCCAGATCGACGGTGACGTCATTGATGCCGAGTTCAAGAAGCTCGCCGAGCGTCTGTCCCCGCGTGAGAAGGCCGCTGTGACCAATCGGGCCGCTCGTATGGGGTGGTTGGTCAAGGCCGATGGGCGGATTCGCATGGTGTGCGAGGACATCGCACGTCACTTCAGGGAGAAAGTGGAGCCCGAGGGCTTCAAGGCGCAGGTCGTCGTCTTCGACCAGGAAGCATGCGTCCTGTACAAGAAGGAACTGGACGCGCTGCTGGGACCGGAGACCAGCGAGGTCGTGATGTCCACCCAGGGGCAGCCTGAGGAGGTCCGGGAGCGTTTCGGGCGGGATAAGGACGAGGAAGCGGCACTGCTGGACCGCTTCCGTGACCCGGACGATCCGCTGAAGATCCTCATCGTGACGGCGAAACTCCTCACGGGTTTCGACGCCCCGATCGCCCAGACGATGTACCTGGACAAGGTCATGCGTGACCACACGTTGCTCCAGGCCGTCTGCCGGGTGAACCGCCCGTACCGGCAGCCGGGCAGCG
The DNA here is from genome assembly GCF_055634995.1 of Streptomyces sp. NPDC111744. NCBI lineage: Bacteria > Bacillati > Actinomycetota > Actinomycetes > Kitasatosporales > Streptomycetaceae > Streptomyces > Streptomyces sp. NPDC111744. Next base: position 369,808 of record NZ_JBVKCG010000007.1, on the reverse strand, counting down.
ATCAGGCGAAGTCACACGGTCTGATCGTGGACTACCTCGGTGTCTTCGCCCGCCTCGGGCGGGCAATGCGCTTCGACGAGCGGGCTGTCGAGCGTGCGGTTACCAGCATCAAGGAGCTGTGGGATCAGTTCCCCGGCGCCCTTCACAAGTGCCTGAACTTTTTCCCCGGGGTCGACCGTGCCGAGGACGGTTACGAGGCCCTTTTTGCGGCTCAGGACAAGCTGCCTGATGACGGGACACGACAGGCTTTCGCAGAGGCGTTTGCCCGGTTGTCCCGGCTGTGGGAGGCGTTGGCCCCGGACGAGCGGCTGAGTGAGCACGTCACCGACTACCGCTGGCTTGCGAAGGTGCACCACTCCGTACGGCCCAGCAACGCCACGAGCCCTCTGCTGTGGCGGGTACTCGGCCCCAAAACGCGCGAGCTGGTCAACGCCCACATCCACGCGGACGTGCCACCCGAACGGCTTGAAACGCTCGTTATCGACGCCAAGATGGCCGAGTACCTGCAGCGTGCCCCCGACCGGGGGATCCGGCAGCTTGAGCCGCAGCTTCAAGACCGGCTCGGCCGTCGTCGCGGTGAACCGCGCTTCGACTCCCTGGCGCAGAAGCTGGAGCGACTGCGCCAGCAGTACGAGGCGGGACAGCTGGTGAGCCGGGAGTATCTCTACCAGCTGCTGGACCTGGCGGAACAGACCGCGCAGGCAGAGGCTCATGAGAAGGAGCAGGATCCGAGGGAACGGGGCAAGCACGCTCTCACCCGGCTGTTCGAATCGTCCCGCCCGGAGGGCACGCCCGTGGCGGTGGCGAAGCTTGTCGAGGAGATCGACAGCATCGTCGACGCGGTGCGGTTCCCGGGGTGGCAGCACACTGCGGGCGGTGAGCGCGAGGTGAAGAAGGCGCTGCGCCGCACACTGGTCCGCTACCAGCTGCAACGGGACGAAGAGCTGTTCCAGAAGGCGTACGACTACATCCGGCAGTACTACTGAGGCGGCCCTCGGATCATGACCCACCGGATGTCAGTCCTCGGCCGTATGGTGCCATCAGGCATGGACTTCACCTGGGCCTTGCAGGCCGGCACCCAGGCGAGACGCGAAAGGAGGCGAACGTCATGACCCCGGCTCACGACCTCCGCGCGTCGGCCACCCGGCCCACCGTCGTGACCGTGCGCGAGGCGCTCGCCCAGCTTCGCGACGGAAATCTGCGCCAGCCCTCCGAGCCGTCCAGGAGCGCAGAGTGGTCGGACCACCGCAAGCACGTGCTCCTTGACTCCGTGCTGCGCGGCTGGCCCATCGGCACGCTGCTCGTCGCGCGTGAAGCGGACGGATCACGAGTCCTGCTCGACGGCCAGCGACGCCTAGCGGCACTAGAGGAATTCGTACGCGGCGACCTACTGGTCGACGGCCACCTCACCCCTACGGCTCTTGCCTTGCGGGAATCTGACGGAAAGACATACGCCGCTCTGCCGCAGGGGCTGCGCACCGCGCTCGACGACTACCCCTTGGTGCTCCTGGAGCTCGACGAACTGCCACCTGCCGAGTTGCGTACCGCCGTGCTGCGGCTCAACTCCGAAGCCGGACTGACCGAAGCAGGACGCAAACTTGTCGAATCGGGGTCGTTCGGCGAGCAAGTCCGGGTCCTTGTGGCTTCGGCGGTCGACTGGGGCCTGGGGGAAGAACGCATCGGCTTCGGGAACGTCGGCCTGGCCTACGAGGACGTGATCAGCCGAGTGCTGGTCGCCGTAGAGGCAGGCAGCGTCCAGGCCGCGGCAGTCGGCAGCGAACAACTGAACTACCGCCTGCGCTCCGGTGACGCGGTGGATGACCAGACCCGGGACGAAGTGGCTGACGCGCTCAAGGGACTGTTGTCACTGCCCGCACTCGATATGCCTGCTGTTCGGTTTACCAAACCCACTTTGCTGAGCTGGATGCTGGTGATGGTCCGGGCCCGGCGTGCATTCGGCCCTGGCGCCGAACATCACCTCGGGTTTCTCCTCGAATGGCTGGAGCCGGAACGTCGGAGGCGAGCTGCCGAACTCGGGCCTGGTGCGACTGCACCACTCAAGACCGCCTTCCGTGAACTGCCATACGGCGCCCTGCTAGAGCGGTTCAACGAAGTGGCCGCAGTGGGTGCGCACACACCCGAGTCGACGGTGCTGCGGGATGCCATCGGCTGGTTGTTCCTCGTGGCGACAGGAGGTGCCCCGTCTCGTAGGACTGCCCCTGTGCCGGACGTGCTGCGCATGTACGCGGCGCTGACCAGCGCAGATGATGCACTGTTCACAGAAGACGGGATCGACCAAGTGCTTTGGGAAGACGGGGCACTGAAGTCGTGGGGGGAGTGGAGTTGAGCCGGGACGCAGAGGATGACGAGGTCCTCCGTCGGGCCCAGATCAATAACCACTACCGTAAACTGGCCAATGGCCAGGTGCGTTCACCGTTGCGCAGGGTCGAGATCGACGGGCACGCGCACCTCGGCTCGCTTACCGCCGAGATGGCGCCGGGCATCACTCTTCTCTGCGGGGTTAGTGGCGCGGGCAAGACGCAGTTCCTACGAACGCTCGCACGCCATCTGCAGCAACAGGCGCCGCCGGACGGCGTGCCGCACCCCACTGCTGTACGGCTGACGGGCCAGTCACGGCACCAGAAGGGCGACCGCAACGGACCGGCGGCGGGGGACGTGGAACTTGCCGACGCCAAAGCTCCGTGCGTGTACATCGACACCGCACGGGAGTGCTTCGATGTGCTGACCCAAGTGAGCCGAGTTCCGGCACACGAGCTCGAAAGCGAGCGCGCCACGGCCGAGAAGGCTCCCCGCAGCGCCTGGTTCGACCATGCACTGGGCACCATCATGGGACGTCCCTACGACCTGGTCACCCACCAGGAGCTGGACCGCCGCTCCCCTGCTTCCGGCGAGCCACCCACCTGGTTCTACTACGAGCTCGGCCGCCACGGCGACACCTACGGGCCCGAACAGATGAGCCTGGGGGAGCTCGCTTCCTGTGTCATCCTGCGTGCCCTGCGTGGGGTGGGACGGGGCAGCATCGTGCTGCTCGACGAGCCCGAGAACTTTCTCTCGCCCCGCGCTCGCGAACGGCTGCTCGACATCATTGTCGCTCGTGCGGTCAAAATGGAACTGTCGGTCGTCCTCGCCTCGCACTCCCCGGAGTTCGCTTACCGCCTGCCCAGCACTTCTCTCCGCACACTCGAGCGCGGCGTGGGCGCCGCGGCTCAGGCAACCATCTCCGCCGGCGTCATTCCTGCTCAAGTCAGCCGGAAGCTGGGCATGGCTCCACGGACCGAGGCAGTGTTGCTGGTTGAGGACCGCTTCGCTCGGCTGATGCTGGAGGAACTGCTCCGCTGTCACCTACCGGAGCTCGCCCCGCATCTGTGCGTGCAGGATCTGCGTGGCGCCGACACCGTCGCAGCCGTCGCCCGTGTCCTCGGACCGACCAGACCGGCTGCGGCATTTCTTGGCGTGCTGGACGGAGACACACGCTCTGAACCGAATCGTCAGGGAGAGTGGCTGGAGTACCTGCCGGGCCATCACGATCCCGAGGCAGTCGTCATGCAGCTACTCCAGGCACGCACGGGGGCAGCAGCGAAAGAATTGGGCGTGACAGAGGACACCCTGAAGTACGCCCTGGAAGAAGCACACGTCTCCAACATCCACGACCAACCTGCCGTCGTGAGCGAACACACCGGTGTGGACGAGGTACGGCTGATCGCCTTCGCGGTGCGCAGGATCCGCTCTGTGCCGAACTTCCGCAGAGACACGGACCGGCTCATGGAACGCGTTCGCGCACTCGTGGCCCCTTCGCCGTGAGCCTGGCCACCGAGAGAGGCACGGCAAAGGCTAACGAGCGAGTCATCCTCAGTTCAGCGAGGTCAACAACCGACATACTGGGCTCGCCGTGCCCTCAGCATCTCAAGCGGCTGAGATCCAGCCGACGAAGTAACCGTCGGCTACAACGTCTTCTGCCGGTGCCGCTGAGTCGCTGCCCCGTCTCAATTGATCCGGTCCGGACCTGGAGGTGGGCTGGACGATCAGATGGGTTGAGGCGGCTGCCTGACGTGGATCTCGACTGAAGTACCCAGGATCCGCACTCCCGAGGCGGGGAGACCGCTGGGCGTAGGTCACGATCGCCGCCTGTACCCAGTTCCGGCTCACCGTGAAGCCGGGGCGGATCTCCGCCGCACCGGGGAGAGGCCGGCCGAGCCCGCACGGCTCACCCCGGCCCCTTGCCCGCCAAGTGTTTCGGAACCTCCGCTCCGCACGCACCTGCACTGTCCGGCTTGTGCACCGAACCAGATCGAAGCGGTGAGCGCCGCTTTCGCCAGTGGATTCTCCAGATGCGCGAGCCAGGCGCTTCCGTTCCGCTCAGCATCGCCCAGAGAGCAGTTCGCCGGGGCTGCCAATTTCCCCTAGATCATGATGAAGCTACAAAAAGCAACCATGAGGTGATCGCGAAGGGTTACTATTCGCTACTCATCGTGCCGTTCCCATTAGGTTCCCATCTAGGACAAAAGCACCCCTCCGTGATGCTCACGGAGGGGTGCTATGTCCAGTTATCTGGCATTTTGTTGTGCCCCCGGCAGGATTCGAACCTGCGACACCCGCTTTAGGAGAGCGGTGCTCTATCCCCTGAGCTACGAAGGCGGGGCTTGTGGGAAACGCTCTTGGTCAAGCCCTGAGCGATCTGGGGTGGCTACGTCGTAGGGTCACGCGGATTGCGCGTGGCACGGCGCAACGCCCGTCAGAGCGCTCGATCCACAGGGTACCGGATCGGGGCTCGGGCGGGCGCTGGTGTTGAGGGGCAGGGCCTGCGGGTTCGTCCGGGTAGTGGGTTTTCGCCGCGTCACGACAGGGCGAGGACGCAGAACTCGTGGTCCTCGGGGTCGGACAGGCACGTCCACGGGACGTCGTCCTGGCCGAGGTCGAGGTCGGTGGCACCGAGGGCCCGCAGCCGGGCCACCTCGGCCGCCCTGTCGTCGCCGGGGTACGGCAGCAGGTCGAGATGGACGCGGTCCGGCACGGTCTTCGCGTCGGGCGTGCGGAGGAACTCGAGATACGGGCCTACGCCCTTGGCAGAGCGCAACGTCGCGTGATCGTCGGTCACCTCGTGCAGGGTCCAGTCCGTCGCCTCGCTCCAGAACCGGGCCATGGCCCGCGGCTCCGTGCAGTCCACCGCCACCGCGGCGATCGGCCCGGTGTCCCGGTAGATCTCCCGAGGTTCAAGGACACAGAACTCGTTGCCCTCCGGGTCGGCGAGGACCGTCCACGGCACTCCGCCCTGGCCCACGTCGGCGGGCGTCGCACCGAGAGCCCGGAGGTGCGCGACCAACTCCGCCTGATGGGCCGCGGAGGTGGTGGCGAGATCGAGGTGCACACGGTTTTTCGTCGTTGCCTTGGGTTCCGGGACGGGAACGACATCGATACCGAGGGCGACCGGGTCCGGCCAGACGAGTCCGCCGACGGGTCCCACGTAGGTGGTCACACCGGCGCTGTAAGCACTCCAGCCGAGCGCCTCCGCCCAGAACCGGCCGATCGCCGAGGCGTCAACAGCCTTCACGTTCACATGAACAGGTCGCAGTGCCATTCCGGCGATCCTATGTGCCCGCTCTGTTGCGTCCAGGAAGCGGTGTACGGGTCCGTGGGTGCGGCCCGTGTCGGCAAGCTGCCGCCGGGAAACGCGGCGTGGGCCGGGGCAGCGGCCAGCAGGGGCTGTCCTCACGACAACATGCGGATGCACGCCGGGAGATGCGCGGCAGAGTCCCCTTGCTATGGTGCGCCGATGTCGTCAACCAAGCAGTTCCAAGTCACCTTCGACTGCGCGGAACCTGCGCGCCTCGCCGGTTTTTGGTGCGAGGTGCTGGGGTACGTCGTACCGCCGATCCCGAAGGGTTTTGCCACTTGGGAGGCCTACCATCGCTCGCTGCCGCCTGAGGATCAGGTCACCTACTTCGCGTGCAGTGATCCCTCGGGTGTGGGCCCGCGCCTGCTCTTCCAGCGGGTTCCCGAAGGGAAGGTCGTCAAGAATCGGGTGCACCTCGACGTGCGGGCCGGCACCGGGCTCGTGGGTGAAGAGCGCCTCGCCACACTGGAGGCCGAATGCGCACGACTGGTCGCGCTCGGTGCGGTACACGTACGAACGCTGCTCGCCGATGACGACAACGAGTCGTGCATCCTGATGCAGGACATCGAGGGCAACGAGTTCTGTCTCGACTGAGCGTCCTCTGCCACGGCGAGACCGGGGCAGGTCTTCATCCGTGCGAAGGCGTGCGTGAGAAGGCGTGCTCGACGCGGGCCCGGGCCTTGCGGTGGGACGTGTTGTGCCGCTCCCTACCCGTGGTCCGCTGCAGGAGCCGGGAACGGGCGAGGGCCCCAGGGTCCTGTCCGGCCCCGGTCTGTGCAGCCGATGGCCGTTCCCGCCGGACGGTTCCCACGCCTTGCGGTCGTTGCGGTTGCCGGTGACCGGCCGGCCGACGGCGACGACCCGTCATCGGGGTGGGATCTCAGGTGAGCGGGACGCGGGTGAAGCGGGAGGCGATGCGCAGGTCGGTCTGGATGCCGGCCGCGGTGGTGCGGAGGTCGGGGAGGAGTTCCGTCACGCACTCCTCCAGGGTGCGGCGGGCCGCGTGGGTGGCCACGTTCAGGGCGGCTGCCGGGCGGCCCGTGCGGTCGCGTACCGGTACCGCGATCGAGCGCAGGCCCGACTCCAGTTCCTCGTCCGCCAGGGCGTATCCGGTTGGCCCGTCGGGGTCGAGGAGGGCCCGGCCGAGGGAGGTGCGGCGTGCCGGGAGGCGGGTGCCGACCGTGATGTCCACGGTCAGGACGCGGTTCGCGGTCGCCACCGCGATGTACTGGATCTCCGGCGGGTCGGTCCCGGGGACGAGTACGGCCAGAGCCGTCGGCTCGTGCAGGTGGTCGGCCAGGGCTCGGAGACGGGGGGTCGCCAGGCGGGCGAGGGTGGTGCGGGACAGCGGCGGGTAGCCGAGGGACAGGACCCGGGGCGTGAGGGCGAAGGTTCGGCCCTCTGCCGTCACCAGACCCAGGTGCTCGTACGTGATCAGTGCCCGTCGGGCCGTCGCCCGCGCCAGGCCCGTCGCCTTCGCCACGTCCGTCAGGTTCAGGGCAGGGCGGCCCTCGCCGAACGCCGTCAGGACCGTCAGGCCGCGGGCCAGGGACTCCACGAAGTCGCGGCCCAACTCGTGCTTGGAGGCCGTGGTCCAGCCGGCCAGGCCGGAGGGCGGCGGGCCCGGCTGGGGCGGCGGGGCCTCGCGCAGTTCCGTCTCCATCGCCGTGACCGCCGTACGCAGACGGGGCAGCAGGGTGTCGCGCAGGTCCGCCGCCGTGTGACGGCTGGTGTGGCTGACGACGCTCGCCACGCAGGCGACCCTGCCGGTGGCCGGGTCGCGGACGGGGACGGACACCGCGACCAGGCCCGGTTCGATCAACTGGTCGTCCAGGGCCCAGCCGTCCCTGCGGGCCCGGTCCGCCCTCGCTTGGAAGTCATCCTCCCCACCGGGTGCGCGGGGCGGTACGGCCGGGAATCCCGCGTCGGTCGGGTCCGCTGTGCGCCGTGCGCGCCAGGCGTGCCATTCCTCTCGCGTCCACTCGGCCGCGAACAACGGGCCGGGGGCGGTGCGTTCGGCCGGCAGCAGGTCGCCGATGCGGAAGCTGACGGACATCGCGCGGCGGCGCGTGGCCTGGTGGATGAAACGGATGCCGTCCCGGTCGGCGACCGCGAGCGAGACCGACTCGTCGAGCTCGTCGGCGAGCGCCTCGGCGTGCGGGTCGAGGAGGGCGGGCAGGCGGAGGGCGGCCAGGTAGGCGTTGCCGAGTTCCATCACGCGGGGGGTGAGCACCGCGTCCCGGCCGGTCTGGCGGACGTATCCCATACGGGCGAGGGTCGCGGTGATCCGGTCGACCGTGGAACGGGCCAGGCCGGTACGGCGTTCCAGCGCGCTCGCGCTCAGCGTCCCGCCCGCCTCGGTCAGTGCATCCAGCACCGCCACACCCCGGATCAGCGGCGCGACCGCCCCGACGGGCGGCTCGTGCGGTGCGGCGGAGGAGGGCAGGGGGGCGGCGGCGGTCATCGACTCTCCGGTACGGCCATCAGCGCAGGCCTCGGTCAGGGCACGCCTACCGTAAACCGTGGCCGACCCCGTCCGCCTCGTCCGATCCGTCCGCCCGTCTGGCCTCTTCCGATCCCGCGCGGCCCCCTCGGATGCCGCGCGTCCCCCTGGGATCCCGCGCGCCCTCCTCGGATCCCGCGCGCCCTCCTCGCACTCCGGCGCGCCCTCCTCGCACTCCGGCGCGGCCCCCTCGGATCCGGCGCGCCCTCCTCGGATCCCGCGCGGCCCCCTGGGATCCCGCGCGCCCTCCTCGCACTCCGGCGCGGCCCCCTCGGATCCGGCGCGGCCTCCTCGGATCCCGCGCGCCCTCCTCGGATCCCGCGCGGCCCCCTGGGATCCCGCGCGCCCCCCTCGGACCCCACCCGCCCCCATCCGATCAGCTGGCCCCCTCGGATCCCGCCCGCCCCCCTCCGATCCAGCCGCCCCCCTCCGATCGCGCCTGAAGCGTTACCCCCGAGTGACCCGCACCCGATAGTCCCCCGCCGCGTCCACCCCCGACACCCGCACCTCGATCCCGTGCTTGGGGTCCTTGAAGGTCTCGCCCGGCCCGAACGTGGCGTCGGAGAGTTCCGCCTGGACGTTGGGGCTGCGGGTGCAGCCGCCGGTGTCGCCGTGGGCGTCGTACACCTTGATCGGTCCGCGGCCGGTGTCGACGTTGGCGTCGACCTTGTAGATGAGGACGCCGGGGCGGCAGACCTCCTCGTCGTTGCCGCCCTTGGTCCGCACCTCCAGGGCGTAGCCGGTGCGGGCGTCGACCGGGACGAAGACCAGCTTTTGGCCGCCGGCGCGGGAGAGCGGGGTCAGCGTGTACTCGGTGGCGTCGTGAGCCGCCGCGCAGCTCACCTGGTCGGCGTCGAGCCAGCCCAGCTTCCACTTGTGCCAGGCGAGGAGGTCGTTGTCGGCGCCCCAGTCCTCGCTCATGATGTCCCAGTGCCCGACCGCGCCCCCGCCCTCCTGGGTGTAGAGGTCGGGCAGGCCGAAGACATGGCCGTTCTCGTGGGGGAGGACCCGGTAGCCGGTCTGGGCGTAGGAGCCGGAGCCGTCGTCCTGGCGGGAGTAGACGAAGGATGCGTTGGCGACCGGGACGCCGTCGGCGACCGGGGCGTCGGAGTTGCCGGCGAAGGTCACCGACAGCACGGTGTCCAGGGCGGAGGGGCCCGCGTTCGGGGTGATCAGCACGTTCAGGAGGTCGTACGACCGGAAGTCCACGTCCGGGTCGGCGGTGGCCACGATGTCCTGGACCAGCTGCCGGTAGCCGGGGTCGAAGGGGGCCCCGCGCTCTATGCCGTACGCCGCGAACGGCTTGGGCATCCGCAGCCAGTGGTCGATGGGTGCCGCCGGCTGGTAGTCGAGCTTGCCGTAGGAGGCGGTGCGGAACCAGTCCTGGGTCTGCGGGAAGAACTCGTGGTAGCGGTCGAGCGCGCTGCCCTGGCCGGGCGCGTCGGAGAAGTCGACCATCAGGGTCAGGGCGTGCACGGTGCCGGTGGAGCGGGAGTAACCGCCCGGGGTGGGGACGCCCTCGGTCATCTGCACCCCGTGGCCGCCGCTGATCAGACAGGGTCCGTAGGCCGAGGAGCGGGCCAGCGCGATCGGGCCGGCGCCGGCCGGCGTGGGCGCCGCCGTGCGGAGTCCGGTGCCCGCCGAGGTGCCGACCGCGAGGATCAGCACGGTCACGGCGGCGAGGGAGACCGCACGGCGGTGGCGTATCGGGCGGGTCGAGGGCGTGCGCGAGGCGCGGGGTGTGCGCGGGGCCCGTGGGGTGCGACGGTGCGCGGGTATCGGGCGGCTGGGCTGCGGCTGCATGCATGGACCTTTCGCGCCACGGCAGCCACCGGTTTCCGGCTGCACCCTCTCGATCACCCTGTGTCTGCGGGGCGGCGGGCGCGCGTTGGAGAGGCCGATCGTGGGATTTCCCGGGCCCAAGAGGTGTGATGCAGGTCACAAGGAATGAGGAGAAGGTGTGGAAATAACCGGGGACCCTTTCCCCGTTTGGACCTGTGTCCGCGCGAAACGGGGAGCGGATCCCCGGATCGTGGAAGCCCAGAGGATCACCCAGACCACCAGACCAGGAGTGCGCCGTGCAGACCGCGACCGCCATCCCCACCGTGCGCAAGGCACCCCGGCCCCGCGCCGACGCCCTGCGCAACCGGGAGCGGATCGTCACCGCCGCCCGCGAGATGTTCACCGAGTACGGCCCCGACGTGCCGCTCGACGAGATCGCCCGCCGGGCCGGCGTCGGCAATGCCACGGTGTACCGCAACTTCCCCGACCGTGACGCGCTCGTCCGTGAGGTCGTCTGCTCCGTGATGGACCGGACGTCGGAAGCGGCCGAACTCGCGCTCGCGGAGACCGGGGACGCCTTCGGGGCGCTGGAGCGCTTCGTGCACGCCTCCGCCGACGAGCGGGTCAGCGCGCTGTGCCCGATGGTCTCCAGCACCTTCGACAAGAACCATCCCGACCTGGAGGCGGCGCGCGAGCGGTGCGAGCAGCTCATCGGGCAGCTCATGGACCGCGCCAAGGCGGCCGGACAGCTCCGTCCGGACGTGGGTGTCGGCGATGTGATGATCGCCGCGGCCCAGCTCAGCCGGCCCCCGGCCGGCACCGGCTGCCTGGTCAACGACCGCTTCGTCCACCGTCATCTGCAGCTGTTCCTGGACGGACTGCGGGCCCCGGCCCGCTCCGCCCTGCCGGGCACGGCCGTGACCATGGAGGACCTCCGCCAGGCCTGAACGACCGAGAGCGACCGCACCGTCCCGTAGGGGCCGATCAGTTTCGGACCGGGCACCGGTCCTTCATCTCGCGCGCCCCTTGATCCGCACCGACCACCGTCAGACCACCGTCAGCGCCTGACCACCGTCTGCGCTTCACCGATCCCATTTTCCGTAACGCACGCTGACATTCCGTCACGAATCACTAATCACGAATCATCGACTTTCCGTCACGAAGTCACGAAGTGGGTACCCCCATGTCTGAAACAGCCGCAAAGGCTACCGGCGCACCGGCGCAGTCCGGTGACGCCAACCGCTGGAAAGCGCTCGTCTTCATCGCGCTCGCCCAGCTGATGGTCGTCCTCGACGCCACCATCGTGAACATCGCGCTGCCCTCCGCCCAGACCGACCTGGGCATCTCCGACGGCAACCGGCAGTGGGTCGTCACGGCCTACGCCCTCGCCTTCGGCGGTCTGCTCCTCTTCGGCGGCCGGATCGCCGACCTGTGGGGCCGCAAGCGGGCCTTCGTCATAGGCCTGACCGGCTTCGCCGCCGCCTCCGCGCTCGGCGGCGCGGCGACCAGCGGCGCGATGATGTTCGGCGCCCGCGCCCTCCAGGGCGTCTTCGGCGCCATGCTCGCCCCGGCCGCGCTCTCCCTGCTCGCCGTGATGTTCACGGACGCCAAGGAGCGTGCCAAGGCGTTCGGCATCTACGGCGCGATCGCCGGTGGCGGCGGCGCCGTCGGCTTCATCCTCGGTGGTGTGCTCACCGAGTACCTTGACTGGCGCTGGACGTTCTTCGTCAACATCCCGTTCGCCATCGTCGCCGCGCTCGGCGCGTACTTCGTCATCCGCGAGCCGGAGGGCGGCCGCAACCGCAACCCGCTCGACATCCCGGGCGTGCTCCTGTCCACCCTCGGCCTGGTCTCCCTGGTGTACGGCTTCACCCGCGCCGAGTCCGACGGCTGGAGCGACGTCACGACCATCGGCCTGTTCGTCGCCGCCGTGGTGCTGCTGCTCGCGTTCGTGGTCACCGAGACCCGGGTCAAGGCCCCGCTGCTGCCGCTGCGCGTGGTCACCGACCGCAACCGCGGCGGTATCTACCTCTCGCTCGGTGTCGCCATCATCGCGATGTTCGGCACCTTCCTCTTCCTGACCTACTACCTCCAGGTCGTCAAGGGCTTCTCGCCGATCAAGACCGGCTTCGCCTTCCTGCCGATGATCGTCGGCATGATGATCGGCTCGACCCAGATCGGCACCCGCCTGATGACCCGGGTCCCGGCCCGGCTGCTGATGGGCCCCGGCTTCGTGGTTGCCGCGGTCGGCATGCTGCTGATGACCCAGCTGGAGATCGGCTCGTCGTACGCCTCGACGATCCTGCCGGCGATGGTGCTGCTCGGTCTCGGCATGGGTACGGCGTTCATGCCGGCCATGTCCCTGGCCACCCTGGGCGTCGAGCCCCGGGACGCCGGTGTCGCCTCCGCGATGGTCAACACCTCGCAGCAGGTGGGCGGGGCGATCGGCACCGCCCTGCTGAACACGATCGCCGCGTCCGCGACGACGGCGTACATCAAGGACCACATCGCCACCGCGGCCTCCAAGTCGCAGCAGCAGCTGGTCCAGCTCCAGGGCCAGGTGCACGGCTACACCAACGCGATCTGGTTCGCCGTCGGCATGCTGGTGCTGGCCGCGGTCATCGTGGTGACCTTCGTCAACGCCGGTACGCCGAGCGCCACCCCGGTGGCCTCCGGTGAAGGCGCGGAGGACGAGCTGGCGATCCCGGTGGTCGCCCACTGAGCCTCTGAGCCACCACCGACCGACCGGGTACCCGCACGCGGGCCTGTCCTTAGCTCCTCAGCGGAGCCAGGGCAGGTCCGCGCCCGCTTCGTTGGGCTGCAGGCCCTCTGCGACGATCTGCATGATCTCGCCGAGGGTCTGCTGCTGTTCCGGGGTCAGCCGCTCGAACAGCGCCTGCCGTACGGCGGTCACATGGCCCGGCGCGGTGCGCCGCAGCACCTCGGAGCCCTCGTCGGTCAGGACGGCGAACTGGCCCCGCTTGTCTGAGGGACAGTCCTCCCGGCGTACCCAGCCGTTCTTCTCCAGGCGCGCGATGGCATGCGAGAGCCGGGACCGGGTGATCTTCGCGCCCATGGCCAGCTCGGTCATCCGCAGCCGCTGCCCGGGCGCCTCGGCGAGCCCGACGAGCAGGCCGTAGTAGATGTGCGGCATCCCCGCGTCCCGCTGGAGCTGGCGGTCCAGATGGTCCTCCAGCAGGGTCGTGGCGTGCAGATACGAGCGCCAGACGCGCTGTTCGTCGTCGCTGAGCCAGCGGTGCCCGGCTGCGGTCGCGGATGTGGATGCCGTGTTCATGTATCCCACTGTACGAGGCCTCTCCTTGAAGGTTAAACAAGTAGGGCGTATGGTGTAGGGCGGAAAGCTTGAGATTTAAAGCATTAGGGTTCTGCGGGGCCGGGTGAAGGTCCCGCTCGCCGTCCGTGGAGGGAGCCGCCGTCATGACCGCCGCCGCACAGGAGCGATCCGCCGCTTCCCAGGAGCGCATGCCCGCCCTCTATCTGAGCCACGGCGCGCCGCCGCTCGCCGACGACCCGGTCTGGCCCGGCGAGCTGGCCGCCTGGAGCGCCGGGCTGCCCCGCCCCAAGGCGATCCTGATGGTCTCCGCGCACTGGGAGGAGGCCCCCCTCGCCCTCGGTGCCGTACGGACCGTCCCCCTCGTCTACGACTTCTGGGGCTTCCCCGAGCACTACTACAAGGTCCAGTACGCGGCCCCCGGCGCGCCCGGGCTCGCCGAGTCCGTGCGCAAGCTGCTGCGCGCCCCCGGTACCCCCGTGCAGGACATCCCGGACCGCGGGCTCGACCACGGCGCCTATGTGCCCCTGGTGGAGATGTTCCCGGCCGCGGACATCCCTGTCCTCCAGATTTCCATGCCCACCCTCGACCCGGTCCGCCTGATGGAGATCGGCCGCCGGCTCGCCCCGCTGCGCGACGAGGGCGTCCTGATCGTCGGCTCCGGCTTCTTCACCCACAACCTGGCCGCCCTCCGCCATACCGGGGCGGGGGTGCCGTCCTGGTCCTCGGAGTTCGACGACTGGGGACACCGGGCCCTGGAGAGGCGTGACTGGGACGCGCTCCTCGACTTCCTCGACAAGGCCCCGGCGGGCCGTTACGCCCACCCGCGCACCGAGCACTTCGCCCCGCTCTTCGTCACCATGGGCGCGGCAGAGGCCGGCGGCGAGCTGGACGCGCAGAAGTCGGTGATCGACGGGTTCTGGATGGGGATGGCCAAGCGGTCGGTGCAGTTCGGCTGAGCTGCGGCAAGGGCGCTCGGCTAGAGCGGGCGCTCGTACCAGGCGACGTCCCAGTAGCGGCCGAACTTGCGGCCCACCTCACGGTACGTGCCGACGTACCGGAACCCGAAGCGCTCGTGCAGCCGGGTGGACGCCTCGTTCGGCTGCGCGACGCCCGCGTAGGCGCGGTGCAGGTCCTCGCCCGCCAGCGCCTCGAAGAGGGCCCTGTAGAGGAGTGTGCCGACGCCGCGCCGGCCGGCGTCCGGGGCGACGTAGACCGTGGTCTCCACCGAGGTCCCGTAGGCGGGTTTCGCGCGGTAAGGGCTGGATGTGGCGTACCCGAGAATCTCCTGTGAGTCCGCCGAGGTGGCAACCATCAGCCGGTACGGGCCGTCTTCCGGGTGGGAGAGCAGCCACGCACGACGCTCTTCCGATGTGAAGACCACCGTGTCGAATGTGATGGACGTCTCACGTACGTAGTGGTTGTAGAGCTCCGTGAGGGCTTCGAGGTCCCCCTCGACTCCCGGCCTGACCTGCACCTCTGTACGTTCCGATGACATCACGCCCCCTCGGCTGGTCGGACAGGGTACTGCATGATCAGAAAAATCGGGGGGCGGCATGGGAATTCTGTCCGGATTCCAGTCGTTGTTTCCTTCGAATGCCGGGCACCCGACCAGGACGCGGGAGTTCCAGAAGCGGACTTCCGCGGCGCCGAGAGCCGAGCCGACATTCATGAGAAGACCGAGAAGAACCGGATAGGACCACCCGCCCGCCCACCATCGCAAGGGAGCACCGCATGGCAACCCGTGCCGTCGCCCGTCGTCAGTCCGCCACCGGCGAGACGGCCGACTCGGCAAGCAGTGTTCGCGCCCATAGCGGCGAGATCGCCGATCGCGACCTGGTCGGCATGTATCTCGACGAGATCGCGCGCACACCGCTGCTCGACGCCGCCAAGGAAGTCGAGCTGTCCCAGACCATTGAGGCGGGTGTGTTCGCGCGGCAGGTCCTCGACGGCGAGGAGGAGTCCGCGTCGGACGCCACCCGTGAGGAGCTGGAGGCGCTCGTCGCCGCCGGCGAGCGGGCGAAGGACGTCTTCATCCGCTCCAACCTCCGCCTGGTCGTGGCCGTCGCCCGACGCTACCCGCGCAGCGGCCTGCCCCTGCTGGACCTGGTCCAGGAGGGCAACGCCGGCCTGGTGCGCGCCGTCGAGAAGTTCGACTACCGCAAGGGCTTCAAGTTCTCCACGTATGCCACCTGGTGGATCCGCCAGGCGATCACCCGCTCCATCGCCGACCAGTCCCGGACCATCCGGCTCCCCGTCCACCTGGTGGAGGAGCTTGGCCGGATCCGCCGCGTCCAGCGCGAGTTCAACCGGGAGCACGGCCGCGACCCGGAGCCCGCGGAGATCGCCGCCGAGCTCGGCTCCAACCCGGAGCGCGTCATCGACGTCCTCGACTGGGCCCGTGACCCGGTCTCGCTGAACATGTCGGTGGACGACGAGGGCGAGACCCAGTTCGGGGACCTTCTGGAGGACACGTCGGCGGTCAGCCCCGAGCAGTCCGTCATGACCCTGCTGCGCAGCGAGGAACTGGACGACCTGATCGGCCGCCTGGACCAGCGCACGGCCTCCATCATCAAGATGCGGTACGGCATCGAGGACGGCCGCGAGCGCACGCTGACCGAGGTCGGCAAGGAGCACGGCCTGACCCGCGAGCGCATCCGCCAGATCGAGAAGCACGCGCTGCTGGAGCTGAAGAAGCTGGCCCGCAGCACGGGGTTCGAGCCGGCGGCGTAAGGAAGTCGCGAGGGGGGGCCGTGCGCCTGGGGCTCCCGCCGTCTGCGGGGGCGCCCGGGTTCGCTGGGCTCCGGGGTCTGTGGGGGCTCCGGGGTCCGTGCGGGTTCACGAGCCTGGGGGCGTGTGCGGGTTCACGAGCCTGGAGGCGTGCGTGGCCATGCTCGCGCCGGGCGCGTGCGCTGGGTGGCGAAAGACGGCGCAAACATGGCGCGGTACCGCCGCTTCAGGGCTCCGTGTGTAGGGAACAACCATTCCGGGCCCGGGCAGTCGAGGGCTCAGACCGCCCCTGACCTCTGACGACGTATGACGAACCCTCGGTGAGCCTCGTCCCGACGCGCCATCCCCCCCGGCGCCGGGACTTCCGCAGAGCCGGGCTTCGGCGCCTACCCCCCCCGGGCGCCGGAGCCCGGCTTCATTGCTGTGGACGTGCTGTGGGCGGGCGTGGGGCGACTCGCGCGGTGGGTTTGCCGGGTTCCGTCCCTCCTGGGAATGCTGGAACGGTGGTTCACCCCGTACCTGAACCACGGGGTGAACCACCGGATGGCAGATTCTGCCACAGCGGCATAGCCTGCCGAGGTGAGCACCCCCAGCCCCACCGGCAACACTCCCCGGCACGATCCCCCCGGTGTCTCCCTGACGGAGCGGCGCAAGGCGGAGACCCGGATGGAGATCGCCCGGGCGGCCGCCGGCCTCTTCGTACGGCGGGGCCTGAGGGCCACCCGCGCCGAGGACATCGCACACGCCGCCGGCATCGCTCCCCGCACGTTCTACCGCTACTTCGCCACGAAGGAGGAGGCGGTCGCCCCGCTCTACGCGGCGGGCGCACAGCGCTGGGCGGAGGCCGTACGGTCGGCTCCGGCGGCCCTCTCGGTCCCCGAGGCACTCGAACACGCCGTCCACCACACCCTGACACCCGGCGTGGGCGTCTCCGCCGCGTCCTGGGAATGGGTGCGCACCCTGATCCACCTCGCCGACACCAGCCCGGCCCTGCGCAAGGTCTGGGCGGAGGTCTGCCAGTCCTCGGAAGACCTCCTGACGACGATCCTGGCGGAGCGCACCACACCGGACACCGGACCCGACACCACACCGGACACCACACCGGACACCGGACCCGACACCAAGTCCGACAACGTTGCCCCCACCCCTCACCTCCGCTTCACCTCGGCGGTGGCCAGCGCGGCGGTCCGGGTGGCGGTGGAGTCCTGGGCGGCGGGCACGGCGTCCCCGTCGGGCGCGGAGGGACCGGCGGCGCTGGCGCTGCGGAACCTGCGGGATCTGCGCGGGTTCGCCTGGGAGGAGCAGGCGTAGTCGGTACGGCTGCTCAGCCGCTGGGGACAGTTACCCACCCGCTCCGGCCCGAACCAACCGATTCCCCAACTCCCGCACGCACTCAACGAGTTCCCGCGGCTCCCGCACCACGAACTCATGCCCCGCCATCACCAACCGCACCGCCAGCCACTCCATCGGATCCCCGGTGACTCCCCGCAACACGCACCATCCACCCCCTTCGTCCTCCGGCGTCCCCACCCACCGCGGCACCCGGGCCCCCACCTCCTCCACCGTCCCGGCGAACGCGATCACGAACTCGTACGTCTCCTGGTGCCGTTGGATGGACCGCCGCAGATACTCCGCCGCACTGCCCGCCGGCATCTCGCGCGGAGCGAACCGCGCCCCGGTCGCGAACGGCTCGCTCACCCGGTCGACCCGGAACGTCCGCCAGTCGTCGCGTTCGAGGTCGTACGCCACGAGGTACCAGCGCCGCCCCGTCGACACCAGCCGGTACGGCTCGGCCTGCCGTCGCGTCTGGCTCCCGTCGGCCGCCCGGTAGGCGAACCGCAACCGCTCCTGCCCCGCCACCGCCGACGCCATGACGGTCAGCGTCTCCGGCGCGATACTCGCCCCGTCCCCGCTGGTCAGCGGCGTGGTCGCGGCCTGGAGCGTGGTCACCCGGTGCCGCAGCCGGGCCGGCAGCACCTGCTCCAGCTTCGCCAGCGCCCGTACCGAGGCCTCGTCGACCCCCTCCACGGCGTGCCCCGCCCCGGCCCGCAGCCCGACCGCGATGGCCACGGCCTCCTCGTCGTCCAGGAGCAGCGGTGGCATCGCCTTCCCGGCGACCAGCCGGTACCCGCCGTCGGCCCCCTTGCTGGCCTCCACGGGATAGCCCAGCTCCCGCAGCCGGTCGATGTCCCGCCGCACGGTGCGCCGTGACACCCCGAGTCGGTCGGCCAGCTCACCGCCGGGCCACTCACGGGGCGTCTGGAGCAGGGAGAGGAGTTGCAGAAGCCGAGCCGGAGTGTCCGTTGTCATGCGTCCGAGGATGCCGTACGACTAGGACAACATCTGGCCTAATCGGCTCCTACGTTGTCGGCATGACTTTCACCGACGGCGGCACCGACGCCCTCAAGGGGCGCGAGACGGTATCCATCAGCGGCTCCGCCGCGGGGCGCGCCCAGCCGCAGACGACAGCCACTCGGCACACCACCTCCACCCCCACGACGCTCCCCGCACCCCCGTCCGACCGAACCCGATGGCTCGCCCTCGCGATCGTCATGACCGCCGCCTTCATGGACCTGGTCGACGTCACGATCGTCAACATCGCCATCCCGTCCATCCAGCGGAGCGCCCACACCTCGTTCAGCCAGATCCAGTGGATCACCGCCGGCTACGCCCTCGCCTTCGCGGCCGGTCTGATCACCGGCGGCCGCCTCGGCGACATTCACGGCCGTAAACGGATCTTCCTCATCGGCGTCGGCGGTTTCACGCTCGCCTCGGCCCTGTGCGGCTTCGCCGCCAACCCGGAGATGCTGGTCGCCTCCCGCATCCTGCAGGGCGGCATGGCCGCGATGATGGTCCCGCAGGTCCTGTCGATCGTGCACGCCACCTTCCCGGCGCACGAACGCGGCAAGGTCTTCGGCCTGTTCGGCGCGATCGTCGGCCTGGGCGCGGTCTCCGGCCCACTGCTCGGCGCCCTCCTCACGGAGTGGAACATCCTCGGCCTCGAATGGCGCCCGATCTTCCTCATCAACCTCCCCGTCGGCATCGCTGCCCTTCTCCTCGGCCGTCGTTACATCAGCGAATCCAAGGCTCCGCACGCCCTGAAACTGGACCTGGTCGGCGTGGCCCTGGTGACCCTCGGCCTGCTGATGCTGCTCTATCCGCTGACCCGCGGCCGCGAGCTGGGCTGGCCACTGTGGGGGTATGTGTCGATGGCCGGGGCGCTCGGTGTCTTCGGTGCGCTGGTGGCCTACGAACGCCGTAAGGCGGCCCGTGACGGGTCCCCGCTCATCGAACCCTCCCTGTTCAAGGTGAAGAGCTTTGCCGCGGGCATCGCCGTGCAGACCGTCTTCGGTGTCGCGCTCGGCATCTTCTTCCTGGTCTGGACGCTGTACATGCAGGACGGACTGGGCTGGAGCCCGCTGCACGCGGGCCTGACCGGGGTGCCGTTCTCGATCGCCGTCTCCGTCGCGGCCGGCCTGTCCGTGCAGAAACTGGTCCCGCGCTTCGGCCGCAAGGTGCTCCAGGCGGGCGCCCTGGTGATGGGCCTCGGCGTGCTGCTCTACATCTGGGAGTCCGATCGCTACGGCCTCGCCATCGCCTCCTGGCAGATGGCCCTGCCGCTGGTCGTGATGGGCGTCGGCATGGGCCTGATCGTCGCCCCGCTGACCGACGCGGTGCTGTCGGAGGTGCCGCGTGAGCATGCCGGGTCGGCCTCCGGTCTGATCAACACCGTGCAGCAGATGGGCAACGCGCTCGGCCTCGGCCTGGTCTCGGTCGTCTTCTTCGGCGTCATCGACGACCGCCTGACCCCGGCCCGGCTCGGCCCGGCCTACGCGAACGCCTTCCAGCATGCGCTGCTCTGGGTGGCCGCCGTCATGGCCGTGATGTTCCTGCTGATGTCCGCCTTGCCGAAGCGCCCGGCGCAGCATGTGGAGGCGGCCGAGGCGGCTCACCCCGCACCGGAGAAGGAACCGGCACTCGTGCCCTGACCAGGCACGACCACGGGCCCGGCACCGAAAGGCGCCGGGCCTTCCGCGCGCCCGGGACCGCGCACTCTCTCACCGGAAGTCCGGCCATGCTCTTCACCGAAGTCCGGCCATGCTCTTTACCGAAGTCCGGCCACGATCTTCACCGAAGTCCGGGCATGCCCGGATCACGTCCGAACCTGTTTACTTTCCGGAAATCCGGGCGTAGCCTCCGAGAGAAGCCACAAGTTCGGGCATGAAGCGGAGGCGAACGGACATGTACGCACCGGAGCGGCAGCAGGAGATCCTCCGGCTCGCCCGTGACGGCGGCCGGGTGGACGTCGTGTCGCTCGCCGAGGAGTTCCAGGTCACCGCGGAAACCATCCGCCGCGACCTGAAAGCCCTGGACCGCGCCGGCCTGGTCCGCCGGGTGCACGGCGGTGCCATCCCGGCCGGCCGGCTCGACTTCGAGCCGGACCTCGCCGAACGCGAGTCCACCTCGGCCGACGAGAAGGACCGCATCGCCAAGGCCGCCGTCTCGGAACTGCCGACCGAGGGCACCCTGATCCTCGACGCCGGCACGACGATCGCCCGCCTGGCCGCGGCCATCCCGCTGGAGGCGTCCCTCACCGTCGTCACGCACAGCCTGCCGATCGCGGCCCGCCTCGCCGACCACCCGGGCATCCAGCTCCACCTGGTCGGGGGGCGCGTACGGCACCGCACGCGCGCCGCCGTGGACGCCTGGGCGCTCCGCGCGTACGGCGAGATCCGCGCGGACGTCCTCTTCGTCGCCGCCAACGGCTTCTCCGCCGGCCACGGCCTCACCACCCCCGACCTCGCCGAGGCCGCGGTCAAGCGGGCGGCCGTCGCCGCGGCCCGCCGGGTGGTCCTGCTCGCCGACTCCGCAAAGCACGGCCAGGAGCACTTCGCCCGCTTCGGCGACCTGAGCGACGTGGACCTGCTGATCACCGACAGCGGGCTGAGCCCCGAGGACGCCGCCGCCATCGAGCGCGGCGGCACGGAAGTAGTACGAGCATGAGCACCACGAACAGCGCGAGCGCGACGAACGGCACGAGCGGCACGGCCATGATCCTCACCGTCACCCCCAACCCCTCCCTTGACCGCACCTACGAGGTCCCCGCCCTGGAGCGCGGCGAGGTCATCCGCGCCACCGGCGAACGCATGGACCCCGGCGGCAAGGGCGTGAACGTCTCCCGCGCCGTCGCGGCCGCCGGCCGGCGCACGGTCGCCGTACTGCCTCTGGGTGGTGCGCCCGGCGCGCTCGTCTCCGACCTGCTCGACGCGCAGGGCATCGAGGTCGCGCCGGTCCCGGTCGCCGGAGCCACCCGTTCGAACATCGCCCTCGCGGAGTCCGACGGGGTGCTCACCAAGATCAACGCGCCGGGTCCGGAACTCTCGCGGGCGGAGCAGGAACTGCTCCTGGAGACGGTGCGCGAGCAGTCCCGTGACGCGGACTGGATCGCGTGCTGCGGGAGCCTGCCCCGGGGGCTCGCGCCGTCCTGGTACGCCGATGTGGTCGCCCGGGCGCACGCCGGGGGCGCGCGCATCGCCCTGGACACCTCGGGGCGCGCGCTGCTGGAAGCGCTGCGCGAGCGCCCCGACGTGGTGAAGCCGAACGCCGAGGAGCTCGCGGAAGCCGTCGGGCGCCCCCTGGCGACGGTCGGCGACGCGCTGAAGGCGGCCGAGGAGTTGCGCGGCATGGGCGCCCGCGCCGTCCTCGCGAGCCTGGGCGCCGACGGTCAGCTGCTCGTGGAGGACACGGGCGCCTGGTTCGCGAGCGCCCGCGTGGACACGGTCCGCAGCAACGTCGGCGCCGGCGACTCCTCCCTCGCCGGTTTCCTCATCGCCGGGGGCAGCGGCCCCGAGGCCCTCGCCTCCGCCGTGGCCCACGGCGCCGCCGCCGTCCAGCTGCCCGGCAGCGTGATGCCCACCCCCGCCGACCTGGACCCCACGGCGGTGACCGTCACCGACCGCGTCCCCGTCGACCGCGAACTGACGGAGCCGGTGTCATGAACGCTCGTACGACCCCGCACGCGGCCGCGCTTCTCCCCGGCGCCGTCCGCCGACAACCGGCCCAGGAGCGGCGAGGTTCCTCCTTACTCACCGCGCCGACGGGCCGACGGGGCACCCTGAGCCGTCCCGCCGTCCCCGGGAGGCGGGGCTTCCCCGGCCCCGTCTCCCACCCCGCCCCCCACGGCATCCCCGTCCCCACCGCCCACCCCACACCCCGGGCGATACGCGTGCATAGGAGCCCGCGATGAGCGACATGATCACCGCGGACCTGGTCGATCTCGACCTGTCCGCCGACACCAAAGAAGCGGCGGCGCGCGCCCTCGCCGAGCGCATGGTGGCCCTGGGCCGGGTGACCGACCTGGAGGGCTTCCTCGCCGACGTGGCCGCCCGCGAGGCCCAGATGCCCACCGGTCTCGACGGCGGCATCGGCATCCCGCACTGCCGCAGCGCCCACGTCACCGAGCCGACGCTCGCCTTCGGGCGCAGCGCCGCCGGCATCGACTTCGGCGCGGCGGACGGCCCCGCCGACCTGATCTTTTTGATCGCGGCCCCCGCCGGCGCCGACGACGCCCACCTCACGATCCTCTCCTCACTGGCCCGCCAGCTGATGAACAGCGAGTTCACGGACGCCCTGCGGTCGGCGGTCGACGCGGAGACGGCCGCGGCGCTGATCCGCGGCGACGAGACCTCCGCGAAGGCTGCGGCGGCCGCGGGCGCCGGTGACACGGGCGTCGCCGCGGGCGCTGAGGGCGCCGCGAGCGCCCCCCAGAGCACCGCTGCGACGCCGGCGGCGGCCTCCGCCGGCGTCGCAGCGGCAGAATCGGCGCAGGCGCCCGCCCAGGGCTCCGGCGTGGATACCACTGCCGAGCGCCCCTTCCGTATCGTCGCCGTCACCTCCTGCCCCACCGGCATCGCCCACACCTACATGGCGGCCGAGGCGCTGGAGAACGCGGGCCGCGAGGCGGGCGTCGAACTCGTCGTCGAGACACAGGGCTCGGCCGGTTTCACCCGGCTCGACCCCGAGGCGATCGCGGCGGCGGACGGCGTGATCTTCGCGCACGACGTCCCCGTGCGCGACAAGGACCGCTTCGCCGGCAAGCCGACGGTCGACGTCGGCGTGAAGGCGGGCATCAACCGCCCCGCCCAACTGATCGGCGAGGTGCGCGAGAAGGCGGCCCGCGGCGAGGTGACCTCCGGCTCCGCGCCGGCCACCCCGGTCGAACGCGCCGGTGATGCCGGCGAGGGCTACGGCACCAAGCTGCGCAAGTGGCTGATGTCCGGCGTGAGCTACATGGTCCCCTTCGTCGCGGCCGGCGGTCTGCTGATCGCCATCGGCTTCGCGATCGGCGGATACAAGATCAACAAGGCACCGTCGGTCATGGACCACTTCCTGTGGACGCAGGCCGACAGCTGGGGCGCGCTGTTCTTCCAGATCGGCGGCGTGGCCTTCGCCTTCCTCGTCCCGGTCCTCGCGGGCTACATCGCCTACGGCATGGCGGACCGGCCGGGCCTGGTCCCCGGCTTCGTCGGCGGCTCGATCTCCCTCACCATCAACGCCGGCTTCCTCGGCGGCCTGGCGGCCGGTCTGATCGCCGGTGCGGTGGTGATGGGCATCCAGAAGGTCAACATCCCGGCGGCACTGCGCGGCATCATGCCGGTGGTGGTGATCCCGCTGATCTCCTCGGCGATCGTCGGATTCCTGATGTTCGTCGTCATCGGCAAACCCATCGCGTCGGCCCAGAAGGGCATGACGGGCTGGCTGAACGGGCTCACCGGCACCAACGCCGTCCTGCTCGGCGCCCTGCTCGGCCTGATGATGTGCTTCGACCTCGGCGGCCCGGTCAACAAGGTCGCCTACACCTTCGCCACCGCCGGTATCGCGGTCTCCAACCCCAGTGACTCCGCGATGAAGATCATGGCGGCGGTCATGGCGGCCGGCATGGTCCCGCCGCTGGCGATGGCCCTGGCCACCACCGTGCGCGGCAAGCTCTTCACCGAGACCGAACGCGAGAACGGCAAGGCCGCCTGGGTCCTGGGCGCCTCCTTCATCTCCGAGGGCGCGATCCCGTTCGCGGCCGCGGACCCGCTGCGCGTCATCCCGTCCTCGATGGTCGGCGGCGCGGTCACCGGCGCCCTGTCGATGACCTTCGGCGCCACCCTGCGCGCCCCGCACGGCGGCATCTTCGTGGTCCCGCTGATCGGCAACCCGTTCCTCTACCTGATCGCCATCGCCGCCGGTGTCTGTGTCACCACGGCCCTTGTCGTCATCCTGAAGGGCCTGCGCAAGCCGGCCCCGCAGACCCCGGCGGGCGGCTCCGCCGCCGGCCCGGCCACCACGAAGGAGACCAAGCAGCCCGTCGCGGCCTGATCACCCGCACCCTCTTGTCCCTTTGATTCGCTGTGAGTTGTTCACGGCACCTGCGAGATACGTCACGGTCCGGGACCAAGGTCCCGGACCGTGGTGTGTACTGGGGCGCATGCCTGAGCACGTCGCGCCCCTCCAGCTGATCGGAGTGACGGCCCTCGCCCTGGCCACCGTCGCCTGGGTGGTCGTCCTGACGCGCGTGCTGCGCCACACCCGCCGTGAGGCCAACGCCTGGCGCACGGCCCGCGTCCTCCCCCTCCACCCGCACCAGCTCCAGGCCGGCCCGCCACGGGAGTCCGTGGAACTCACCCCGGCCGAACAGGACGCCTTCGCCGGCCTGGTCCGCCGACTCGGCGGCCGCTGAGGCTCGGTGCGCTCGCCCCGCCGAGGCGGGGCGCGCTCGGCTCAGGGCCGCGGCGCCGCCAGCCGCTCCATGGCCTCCCGGGCCGCGGTCTCCGACGGGTACACCTCGCACATGTGCCGGCCGTCCGACGTCGCCGTGTGCTCGACCTCCCACAGCGACAGCTCCCGGCCGTCGCTCAGCAGGAACGCGTGCTCGTAGAGCGAGAAGCTCAGGCCGGTCCGGCCCGCCCGCCCCGGCCGTCCGAACGCCTGGGTGATCTGGTGCGCGAACGCCGTCGCCAGCACCTGAGCCGTCTCCTCGTCCGGCCGGTCGGCGTTCTCCGCACGGCGCAGAAGCCGCCGCGCGTGGTCCGCCGAGTCGTCCGGAACATACACATGCCGGGGCTCGGGGACCGCCGCCAGCGTCATCAGTACCGGCAGCTCGAAGTCCGGGGCGTCCGGCGGCAACGGCAACCGCGCCGTCGCGGCCCGCAGCTCCTCCTCGTCGACGTACACCTCGGCCTGCGGGTCGCTGCCCGGCGCGGTGTTGTGCACCAGCTCCCACAGAGTGACCGCCGACCCGTCGGCGAGCAGCCAGGTGTGCCGGTACGTCTCCCGGTGCAGCCCCGAACTGTGGTGCGCGGAGTGCAGCGAACTGTCGTGCGCCAGCGCGCAGTCCAGCTGCCTCAGGGCCTCGTCGGGCAGTTCGAAGGAGTTCAGGGCACGGCCGAGGAGCCGCGCGAGATGCTCCTCCGGAGACTCGGGCGACTCGGCTGGTTCGTACGCTGCCGTCTCGTACGGAACGCTCAAGGCTTCTCCCGGCGTTGCTGCATGTCACCTTGTGGGTGCATACCGTAGCTCCTCGGTCGGACATCATGTCCGGGAACCGAGAAAACGTACGCCGGGAAAACACGCGGGCCGCGCGAAAAGTTCCCGCGCGGCCCGACGATCTGTCAAAACCCGCCGGTCAGACCGCGCTTCCGGCGGTCCACTCGCTCCAGGACAGGTTCCATCCGTTGAGCCCGTTGTCCGGCTGCACGGTCCTGTCGGGGGAGTTCTTCACGATCACGACGTCCCCGATGAGGGAGTTGTCGTAGAACCACTTGGCCGTCGTGTCCCCCTGCGCGCCCTGCACGTCCGCGAGCCCCACACAGCCGTGGCTGGTGCCCTCGCGCCCGAACGGCGGGTTGCCCTTGTTGTACCAGTAGTTGCCGTGGATGAACGTTCCCGACTGCGTCAGCCGCATCGCGTGCGGCACGTCCGGGATGTCGTACTCCCCGCCCAGCCCGACCGTCTGGCTGTTCATCCGCGTCTGGGTGAACTTCTCGGAGATCACCATCTGCCCGTTGTACGTCGTGTGCTCCGGGCTGCCCGTGGACACCGGCACCGACTTGAGGGTCTTGCCGTCCCGGACCACCGTCATGGTCTGCGTGTTCGCGTCGACCGTGGAGACCTGCGAACGCCCCACGGTGAAGGTCACCGTCTTCTTCTGCACCCCGTAGACGCCGTTCGCGCCCTCGACCCCGTCCAGGTCGATCTTCATCGTGACCTTGGAGCCGGCCTTCCAGTACTCCTGCGGCCGGAAGTCCAGCCGCTGCGAACCGAACCAGTGCCCCACCACCTGCTGGCCGCTGCTGGACGTGACCGTGATGTGCGACTGCACTGCCTTCTTGTCGCTGATGACCTTGTCGAAGGTGAACGACACCGGCATCCCCACACCGACCGTCGTCCCGTTGTCCGGCGTGTACGTCCCGATGTAGCTGTTCGACGAATTGACGGTGGTGAAGATGGAGTTGGCCGCCGCCGTGAGCCCCTTGGAGTCCTTGGCGGTCGCCGATATCTCGTACTTCGTGCCGCGTTCCAGCTGTTCCTTCGGCTTCCAGGTGCTGCCGTCCGCCGAGAGGGTGCCGTCCACGGCCTGCCCCGACCCCGCCACGGTCATTTTCACGCCGGTCAGCCTGCCGTCGCTGACCTGCACGCCGGTCGTGTTGATGGACGCGCCGGTCGAACCGTCCTTCGACGAGATCACGATCTTCGCGGCCGACGTCTTGGCGGCACTGTCCTGCCCGCCCTTGCTGCCGTCGCTGTTGGCGCTGGCGTTGCCGCCGCAGGCGGTCAGGGTGAGGGCGCCGACCATCAGGGCGGCACAGGCCCCCAGTACCCGCCGCGCTGCAATGTCCGGCTTTGTCACGGGCTGCTCCAGGTTCTTGTGATGTGGGTGATCCGCTCCAGTGCGTGGAGAAAGAGGGCGCCGACGCGGGTTCAGGTTCCCCCGAACGGCCGTGAATGCCACCACGTGACAGAACCGGGACAATCAGCGGGGGCGCGCGACAACCAGGGCGCGCCCCTCGCCGCTGTCATCGCTCCCCGTACAACTCCCCGTACGACGGCCACACTCCGCCCGGCCCGGCCACGGACTCGGCGGCCCGTACGGCGCGCACGATGGCGCGCGTCACCAGATCCGCGCCGGCCGCGAGGAGTTCGTTGAGCGCGGTCGGGCTCGCGTCGAGCGGGCGCGCGCCCGTGGCCAGCGCGAACACCGTGTCCCCGTCGTGCAGCAGGTGTACCGGTCGCACGGCGCGGGCGATGCCGTCGTGCGCCGTCCCGGCCAGCTTCTGCGCCTGTGCCTTGGAGAGTTCGGCATCGGTCGCGACCACCGCGAGGGTGGTGTTGAGCGGCGGGAGCCCGTTCTCGGCGGCGGTCCCGGCGAGCCGCCGGCGCGCGGCCTCGTGCACCCGCTCCTCGGGGTACTCCACACGCCCCTGGAACAACTCCCCGTACAGCACGCCCGTTTCGGGATCCATCACCGCGCCGGCGGCGTTGGCCACCACCAGCGCGGCCACCGTGATCCCCGAGTCCAGCACCACGCTCGCGCTGCCCACCCCGCCCTTCAGCGCCCCGGCCGCGGCGCCCGTACCGGCCCCCACGCAGCCCTCCCGCACAGGGGCCCCGGGCGCGCTCGCCGCGGCCTCCTCGACCGCCGCGCGCCCCGTGGCCGCGTCCGGCCGGGCCCGGAAGTCCCCGCCCCGCCCCAGGTCGAAGACGCAGGCGGCGGGCACCACCGGCACGACATGCGCCGGATCAGCCCCCACCCGCACCCCGCGCCCCCGCTCCTCCAGCCAGGCCATCACCCCGGACGCCGCGTCCAGCCCGTAGGCGCTGCCGCCCGTGAGCACGATCGCCTCCACCCGCTGCACCAGGTTGCGCGGGTCGAGCGCGTCCGTCTCCTTGGTACCCGGACCGCCACCGCGCACGTCCACCGCGGCGACCGCGCCGCCCTCGGGAGCGAGGACCACCGTGGTGCCGGTGAGCCAGCCGTCGCCGCTGCGGGTCGCATGTCCCACCCGCAGCCCCGCCACGTCCGTCAATGCGTCAACTGTCATGACTGCCAGTCTGGCTCAGCCCGATGTCGTCCCGGAGCGTCAGGAGGCGGCCGCAGGGGCGTCCGCCGGGCGCTCGCGGCCGGCCGTGCGCGCCGTCAGCGCCGTCCCGGTCGCCACCGCCAGCGCCGACACCAGGCCCGCCGCAGGCACCGCCCAGTCGCCCAGGAAGGTGCAGCAGATCACCAGCAGCGCCGTCATCGGCAGCACCGACTGCTGGGCGATGCCGACCTTGAAGTACCGCGAGTGCAGCGCCCACACGGTCAGCAGGTACAGCGCCGTCGGCAGGGTCACGGCCGCCGAGGCGGCCAGCGTCGAGAGGTGCGCCTTGCCGACCGCCTGCTCGACGGCCACCTCCAGGCCCGCGCCGATCGAGGCCGCCGACGCGAAGATCAGGTAGTGGCCGTACCCCCACAGGAACGACTGCCTGTTGGAGCGCAGATGGCCGTGGATCGGCACCACGAAGTAGATCCACCACGCGGAGAAGACGATCAGCAGACCGCCCGCCGCGATCGGCAGCAGCTCGCCCAGCGCGTCATGCTCGGCCACCGCCGACTTCACGGCGACGGTCGCCGCCGCGATCGTCTCCCCGAGCACGATGATCGTGAACAGCCCGTAGCGTTCGGCGATGTGGTGCGGATGCCAGGAGGTGGCCCAGGCTCTCTCCGCGTACAGCGGCACACACATCTCGACGACCGCCATCACCAGGAACACCCAGGGACGCGCGTGCTCCGGCAGCAGCACCAGACCGAGCCAGCCGACCTGGCACAGCAGCACGCCACCCGCGTACCGGAGGTCCGCGGTTCTCTCGGTGCCCTCGGCCGATCGCGCGGCTCTCAGCCACTGCGCGACCATCGCCAGCCGCATGATCACATAGCCCAGCAGGACCACCATGTAGTCGTGGTCCGCGAAGGCCCGCGAGATACCGGCCGCCAGAACCAGGACGCCGGCGATCTGGATCAGGGTGACGACCCGGTAGAGCGCGTCGTCGTTGTCGTACGCCGAGGAGAACCAGGTGAAGTTCATCCAGGCCCACCAGATGGCGAAGAACAGCATCGCGTAGTTCAGGATGCCCTCGCCCGCGTGCCCTTCCGTGATGGAGTGCACCAGCTCCGCGCCCGCCTGTGCGATGGCCACCACGAAACACAGGTCGAAGAAGAGCTCGAGCGGCGAGGCGACGCGGTGGGCTTCGGCGCGCCCGCGCGCGGTGAGCCGGCGCAGCGGCCGGAGGGGCTGGGGCGCGCCCTTGGAGGCGGGCGCCGGAGCGGAACTGGACGTCATACGTCCAGCACAGCAGAAATGAGCACCGAAAGCTTGTGAACGGATTCACGACTGGAGAGGGGTGCGAGGGACAGAAGGGGTGCAGATGCAGTCCTGACCGGACCGCCGGATGGACGGCGTACTCCTCGTTGCCGAAGCCATCGCCCTCTCCCGCGGCCACCGCGGCTGCGGCCTCGCCTCCGTCAGACCGGGCGGCAGGCCCGGGGCGGGCGGTCGCCTCGGCCGGGCCGGGACCGTACGGACCGTACCCTTGAGGCATGAGCACTGCAGTCCCCGAGCCCGAGCCGCGCGACCCGAAGGCTGCGCTGATCTTCGACGACCCGCTGGACCGGCAGTCGTCGGACGACACGGACCGCGGCTGGGGCGAGCGCCCGGAGGGCGACTCCGCGGCCGACCTCAAGCGCTTCCTCGACGAGAAGCCGCCCCACCACCTCTGAGCCGTCCGCGCCACCGCCCGGACCCGCCGCCGCGCGGCCCGCGCCACCGCCCGGACCCGCCGCCGCCGCGCGGCCCGCGCCACCGCCCGGACCGCACCCGGCAGCGCCGCTAGCGCTCGTCGTGCCCCGACCCGCGCTGTGCGACCAGGGCGTCGCGGATCTCCTTCAGCACCTCCAGCTCGGTCACCTCGACGACCTCGCGCGTGCCCTCCTTCGCCCTCCTGCGGGCCTCCACCCGGGCCAGGTACTTCGCCATCGGCAGGACCATCAGGAAGTACACGACCGCCGCGGTGATCACGAAGCTCAGCGTGGCCCCCAGGACGGAGCCCCACATGATCGGAATGCCGCTCTTCACCGTGCCGTCCGCGTTCAGCGCGCACGGGTCCTTCAGGCACGAGCTGTAACTGTCGAGGTTCTTGGTCCCGATCGCGCCGACCAGCGGATTGATGAGCCCCTTCACCACCGAGTTGACTATGTTCGTGAAGGCGGCGCCGATGACCACCGCGACTGCCAGATCGACGACGTTGCCACGCATCAGGAAGGCCTTGAAGCCGTGCCAGATGCCCGGATCCTTCTTCTCGCTCACCTCGGGGACTCTCCTCGCATGCACAGGGTGTGGAACAAAACGCTCCGCAACCTACGTCACCGTGCGTCCATTGAGCCCAGTCGGGTAACTCGAACGAGGGACTTGACAGGATTCGACCAAGAAATCTTCCCAGGCTGTTCAGCACAACGTCACCGCCAGTCGCGCCGTGGCGCTCGCGCCGACCAGCCGGGCCGCGGCGGCACGCGGAACCGAGAGCACGACGAGTGCCCCGCTCTCCGAGGTCCCGTCGATCGGCTCCGGCAGCTCCGTGACGCGCACTCCGCGGGCGATCACCCGGGCGTCCCCGCCCGTCGCGGGATCCCCGGCGGCGATGACGTCCACCCGGTCGCCCGGGCGCAGCAACCGGACCGTGGCGCCGTCGGCGATCCGCACCGGCGCCGTCACCATGTCCACGGGCGGGGCGTGCCGCCGTACCGGTTGAGTGACCTGGTGCTTCCGGGGCCGCTCGGCGCGCTGGGGATCCATGGCGGCACGGGGTCCGGCCGCGACGAGCGCCGCCGCCGTGACCGCCAGGCCGGCCGCGAGGGCCCGCCTGCGGTGCCGCAGCAGCCGCCCCAGCCGATACCCACCGCCGCCTACGCGCACCGGCTCGAACTGCGGGATCTCGCAGGTCGCGGGGGCGTCCGTGCCCAGCGGGCGCGGGACGCGGAGGGGAGGGGGGAAGACGGGGGACGAGGGCGGGGGAACGGACATGTGGATCACCACCTGCGACGAGGAATCGGCTTGCGAGGCCACGATGAGGCCTCGCGCCGAAACGCGTCGGAGCCGGTGCGCTACCCACGGGTTGTGGACAACTCCGCCACCCGAACGAGGAGTTCCGCCCGTTTTCCACAGGGGCACGGACGCTCGGCAACCGCCCGCCGGCCGTGCTACGGCAGCGGGAACCCCGGATCCATCCCGCCGAGCGCGTTCGTGCACAGGCAGTCCCGTGCCGTGTTCTCCGGCAGGGCCGCCACCGCGTCGAACAGCACGCCCCGCAGCCGGTCCACGTTCGCCGCGAACACCCGCAGCACCTCGTCGTGCGAGACGCCCTCGCCGGTCTCGGCGCCCGCGTCCAGGTCGGTGACCAGCGTCAGCGACGCGTAGCAGAGCTCCAGTTCACGGGCGAGCGCCGCCTCGGGATGACCGGTCATTCCCACCACCGACCAGCCCTGCGCCTGGTGCCACAGCGATTCGGCGCGGGTCGAGAAGCGCGGTCCCTCGATCACGACCAGGGTGCCCCCGTCCACCGGCTCCCAGTCCCAGCCGCGGGCCGCCTTGAGCGCCGCGGCCCGCCCGGTGGGGCAGTAGGGGTCGGCCAGGGACACGTGCACCACGTTGGGCACGGCGCCGTCGGGCAGCGGCAGCCCGTCGAAGTACGACTGCACCCGGGACTTCGTACGGTCCACCAGCTGGTCCGGTACGAGCAGCGTGCCCGGTCCGTACTCGGGTCGCAGACCGCCCACCGCGCACGGGCCGAGCACCTGGCGCACGCCGACGGAGCGCAGCGCCCACAGGTTGGCCCGGTAGTTGATGCGGTGCGGCGGCAGATGGTGGCCGCGTCCGTGGCGGGGCAGGAAGGCGACCCGGCGGCCGGCGATCTCGCCGAGGAAGAGGGAGTCGCTGGGCGGCCCGTAGGGCGTGTCGACCTGGACCTCGGTCACGTCGTCGAGGAAGGAATAGAAGCCGGAGCCGCCGATTACGCCGATCTCTGCGTTCACCATGCTCAGCACACTAGCTGGCCGCCGGAGCGCGCAGCAGCCGGTGCCTGGGAACACCTCGGACCCCGCCGTCGCACGACTGCGGGGTCCAGGAGGAGGAGTCTCAGGCGGCGGAGCTGCTGGCGGAGCCCGACGAGGACGTCGAGGTCGAGGACTTCGAGTCGGACGACTTCGAGTCGGACGACGTGCTCGACGAACCGGAGCTCGACGGCTTCGACGCGGGGCTGCTGCTCGACGAGGAGCCGCGGCTGTCATTGCGATAGAAGCCCGAGCCCTTGAAGACAATGCCGACGGCGGAGAACACCTTCTTCAGGCGGCCACCGCAGTTGGGGCACTCGGTCAGGGCATTGTCGGTGAACTTCTGCACCGCCTCGAGGCCCTCGCCGCACTCGGTGCACTGGTACTGGTAGGTCGGCACTGTCTTCCTCCTGGCACTCTCACTCGATGAGTGCTAACGACGATCCATAGTGACGTATTCCCGAGGATCAGTCCACCGCCACCGGCGCGCGGTGACCGACGCCACGTGCGACCGTACGGTTCCGGGGCCGGGTGACGAGCCGCGAGCGCAGCGCCAGCAGGGTCACCAGGGCGAGCACCGTGCCCGCCATCGGCACCAGGAACCCGGCGCCGCCCCACAGGCGGTCCTCCAGCTGTCCGGCGACCGTGACCGCGGCCGCCTGGCCGAGCGCGACCGCGCCGGTCAGCCAGGTGAACGCCTCGGTGCGGGCGCCGGCCGGGACCAGGCCCTCGACCAGCGTGTAGCCGGTGATCAGCGCGGGTGCGATGCACATGCCGACCAGCAGACCGAGGCCGGCCAGGACGAGCACCGAGTGCGACGTCCACAGCGCGGACGCGGTCAGCGCGAGCGCCGCGTAGCCGACGACCAGGCGCCGGTGCGGGGCGGTCTTCCAGGCGATCGCGCCGCAGACGATGCCCGAGAGCATGTTGCCCGCGGCGAAGGTGCCGTACAGGACGCCGTTCAGGCCGGGCTCGCCGATCGACTCGGTGAACGCGGCGAGCGAGACCTGCATGCCGCCGAAGACGGACCCGATGCCGAGGAAGGCGACGGCCAGCACGCGCACGCCGGGGACGTGGAGCGCGGAGACGTGCCGCACGCGCGCGTGCCCGGTGCCGGTCACGCGCGGCTGGGTGCTGTTCCGCGCGGCGAAGAGGAGACCGCCGACCAGGGTCAGCGCGGCCTCCGTGACCAGGCCGGCGGCCGGGGTCACGGTGGTGCACAGGGCGGTCGCGAGCAGCGGGCCGAAGACGAAGGTGAGCTCGTCAGTGACGGACTCGAAGGCGGCGGCGGTGGACATGAGGGGCGAGTCCTGGAGCTTCACACCCCAGCGGGCGCGCACCATGGGGCCGATCTGCGGCACCGAGGCGCCGGTCGGCACGGACGCCGCGAACAGTGCCCACAGGGGCGCGTGCGCCAGCGCGAGCGCCGTGAAGGCGAGGCCCGACAGGGTGTGGACCAGCACTCCGGGGATCAGCACCGCGCGCTGCCCGTAGCGGTCGGCGAGGCGGCCGCTGTAGGGAGCGAACAGAGCCATGGAGACGCCGGTGACCGCCGCGGCCGCGCCCGCGGCGCCGTACGAGCCGGTGGTGTGCTGCACGAGCAGCACGATCGAGATGGTGAGCATCGCGAACGGCTGGCGCGCCGCGAAACCGGGGAGCAGAAACGTCCAGGCGCCGCGGGTGCGCAGCAGCCGGCCGTATCCCGGGCGGGACGGCGCCGCCGGCTTCTGCGACGGCTCGGTGGTGACCGTGGATGCCACGGCCGTGCCTTTCTGCTGCCTGGTAGCGCGGCCCCTTCAGGTGGGGGGCGGCGCCGAGAGCTGTCCTCTTGCGCGGAACTGCGGTAGATACCGGTGTCCACTGCGAAGAGCGTTCCGGCCGCCATACGGTCGCGCCAGCTCTGCGTCAGGCAGAGTTGGTTCGATCAGGGTGCTTTCATAGTACAGGGCTCCACACCCCCGTACACCTGTGAAAACGGGCACCACGGGGGTCGTTCACCTGGGATTGGTGGGGGTGTGAACCGCCCGAAACGCACCCTTGACACGCGCCTCGCGGGCCCCGCGTCCGCAGCCGTTCGCACCCGCGCTCACCGCCCGGAGGGCGCACCGGGGCCCGCGCCCGCGCCCGCGGTACCGTTCGTGCCCAGCCAGCCCGCCAGCTTGCCCCCGTGCCCGACCGCGCGCAGCCGCCGTTCCGCCGCGTCGCGCACCGGGTCGGTGGCGACCACGAGAAGCTCGTCCCCGCGCCGCAGCACCGTCGCGGGCAGCGGAACAAACGATTTTCCTTCGCGGACGACCAGGGTGACGGCGGCCCCGGCGGGCAGCCGCAGCTCATTGACCTCGACGCCGTGCATCCGCGAGCCCTCGGGGATGGAGACGGACAGCAGATGCCCGCGCAGCCGCTCCAGGGGTGCGGACTCGATGCCGAGGTCGGCCGCCTCCGGGCCGTCGCCGAGCCGCAGTTTGCGGGCCAGCCAGGGCAGCGTCGGCCCCTGGACGAGGGTGTAGACGACGACCAGGACGAAGACGATGTTGAAGATCCGGTGGCTGGTGTCGACGCCGTTCACCATGGGGATCGTCGCCAGGATGATGGGCACGGCGCCGCGCAGCCCGGCCCAGGACATCAGGGTCTGCTCCCGCCAGGGCACGCGGAACGGCGCGAGGCTGACGAACACGCTCAGGGGCCGCGCCACCATGGTGAGCGCAAGCCCGATGATCAGGGCCGGCCAGATGTCGTCGCCGAGTTCGTGCGGGGTGACCAGCAGGCCGAGCAGGACGAACATGCCGATCTGGGCGATCCAGCCGAGTCCTTCGGCGAAGCCGCGCGTGGCGGGCCAGTGCGGCAGCCTGGCGTTGCCGAGCACCATGGAGGCGAGGTAGACGGCGAGGAAGCCGCTGCCGTGCGCCAGCGCGCCGCCGGCGTACGCGGTGACCGCGATGGCCATCACGGCGATCGGGTAGAGGCCGGAGGCGGGCAGGGCGACATGCCTGAGGCCCCAGGAACCGAGCCAGCCCACCGCGAGCCCTATGGCGGCGCCGATGGCCAGTTCCAGGGCTATCTCGCCCACCAGGACGTACCAGTGCTCGACCGGGCCCGCGGTGGAGAAGGCGACGACCAGGATGACCACCGGGGCGTCGTTGAAGCCGGACTCCGCCTCCAGCGTGCCCGTCACGCGCGCGGGGAGGGGAAGGCGCCGGAGCACCGAGAAGACCGCCGCCGCGTCCGTCGAGGACACCACCGCTCCGATGATGAGCGCCTGCCGCCACTCCAGCCCGACCAGGTAGTGCGCGCCCGCCGCGGTGACCCCGACGCTCACCCCGACCCCGACCAGGGCCAGCACGGAAGCGGGCGCCAGGACCGGTTCGACCTCCTTCCACTTCGTGCCTAGACCACCCTCGGCCAGGATCACGACCAGGGCCGCGTATCCGATGACCTGGGTCAGTTCGGCGTTGTCGAAGTGGATGTCGCCGATGCCGTCCTGGCCCATGAGGACGCCGATCCCCAGGTACACGAGCAGGCTGGGGAGCCCGCTGCGGGAGGAGATCCGGACCGCCGCGACGGCGACGAGCAGGACCAGGGAGCAGACGAGCAGGAGCTGGTTGAGGTGCTGGACAGTCAGTGGCGATTCCCTTCCTCGGCTCGCGCGCGGGCGACGCGGAGGCTCACGTACACAGGACCCGAGGGTGCGGCACTGCACACCCAAGCACTTCGTTACCTTACCTAACTCTTGACGCTTTCTTGACGCTTCGCCGGGCAAGATCGAACGCACGTGCCCGCTGGTTCCCGACTCCGCGTCAAGGCGCGTCAGACCCTGCGCCTATGGTTGCTCCAGCACTCCAGGACCGCCTGCCGCTCGCGTTAGGACAGCAAGGACAGCGATGCCCCCCAACACCACCGCCACAACGGGTGACAAGCCTGGCAAGTCCGGCAGGAAGAAGGGGCGCAGAGCCCGCCTGATCGTTCTGGTGCTCGTTCTCGCCATCGTCGGGGGCATCGCCTACGGGGCGTACTGGTCGATCAGCACGGTCCGCGCGTCCTTTCCGCAGACCAAGGGTTCGCTGACGCTCAAGGGCCTGTCCGGACCCGTGACCGTGAAGCGGGACGGCTACGGGATCCCGCAGATCTACGCCTCGTCCGACGCGGACCTGTTCATGGCGCAGGGCTACGTCCAGGCGCAGGACCGGTTCTACGAGATGGACGTGCGCCGTCACATGACGTCCGGGCGCCTGTCGGAGATGTTCGGCAAGGGCCAGGTGAAGAACGACGAGTTCCTGCGCACCCTGGGCTGGGACCGGGTCGCGAAGGAGGAGTACGACACCAAGCTGTCGGACTCCACGAAGAATTACCTCCAGGCGTACGCCAAGGGAGTCAACGCCTACCTCGACGGCAAGGACGGCAAGGACATCTCCCTGGAGTACGCCGCCCTCGGGCTCACCAACGACTACAAGCCAGCGCAGTGGACCCCCGTCGACTCGGTCTCCTGGCTGAAGGCGATGGCCTGGGACCTGCGCGGCAACATGCAGGACGAGATCGACCGTGCCCTGATGACCAGCCGCCTCGGTCCGCAGCAGATCAAGGACCTCTACCCGGAGTACCCGTACGGCCGCAACAAGGCGATCGTCCAGGAGGGCCAGTACGACCAGCTCACCAAGACCTTCGAGCAGAGCGGCTCCACGAGCGGCTCTGGGACCTCGACGGGCGCAAGTGCCTCCTCCACCTCATCGGCCACCGGTTCGGCGCTCACAAGCCAGCTGGCGGGCCTCTACAACGTCCTGGACGACGTCCCCACGGCCGTCGGCGTGAACGGCCAGGGCATCGGCTCCAACTCCTGGGTCGTCGAGGGCAAGTACACCATCACCGGCAAGCCGCTGCTCGCCAACGACCCGCACCTGTCGGCGTCGCTGCCCTCCGTCTGGTACCAGATGGGCCTGCACTGCACGACGGTCTCCAGCAAGTGCCAGTACGACGTCACCGGTTACACCTTCGCCGGCATGCCCGGCGTGATAATCGGCCACAACGCCGACGTCGCCTGGGGCATGACCAACTCCGGTGTCGACGTCACCGACCTCTACCTCGAGAAGCTCTCCGGCGACGGCTACCTGTACGACGGCAGGACCAAGCCCTTCACGAGCCGTGAGGAGACCATCGAGGTCGCCGGCGGCACGTCGAAGAAGATCGTCGTACGGCAGACCGCCGACGGCATGCCCCTGCTGTCCGACCGCGACGACGAACTCGTCAAGGTCGGCAAGAAGGCCTCCGTCGACACCGCCGCACCCGACCGCGGCGACGGTTACGGCGTCGCCCTGAAGTGGACAGCGCTCGAACCGGGCACCACCATGGACGCCGTCTTCGCCCTCGACAAGGCGTCCGACTGGAGCAGCTTCCGCGACGCGGCCGCTCAGTTCGACGTGCCCTCGCAGAACCTGGTCTACGCCGACACCAAGAACAACATCGGCTACACCCTGCCGGGGAAGATCCCCACGCGCTCGTCGGCCGACGACGGCTCCATCCCGGCGCCGGGATGGGACTCCAAGTACCAGTGGACCGGCTACATCAAGCAGGACGAGCTGCCCTACGAGTACAACCCGAAGCGCGGGTACATCGTCACCGCCAACCAGGCCGTGGTCGACAAGGACAAGTACCCCTACACGCTCACCACGGACTGGGGCTACGGCACCCGCAGCCAGCGCATCACCGACCTGATCGAGTCGAAGATCAAGGACGGCGGCAAGATCTCCACCGACGACATGCGCCAGATGCAGCTGGACAACAGCAGTGAGATCGCCAAGCTGCTGGTGCCCAAGCTGCTGAAGATCGACCTCCCCGACAAGGACGTGCGTCAGGCCCAGAAGCTCCTTGAGGGCTGGGACTACACCCAGGACGCCGACTCCGCGGCCGCCGCCTACTTCAACTCGGTCTGGCGCAACATCCTCAAGCTCGCCTTCGGCAACAAACTGCCCAAGGAGCTGCGGGTCAAGGGCCAGTGCCTGTGGGTCGACAAGGCCGACAGCACCGGTCCCGTCGACGACGACGCCAAGGTCCGCGAGTGCGGCGAGCGCGACGCCGACCAGGCCCAGCCGGACGGCGGCGACCGCTGGTTCGAGGTGGTCCGCACCCTCATGGACAAGCCGAACAGCGACTGGTGGAAGACGCCCGCGTCCGGCACCCGCCCCAAGGCCGACAACATGGACCAGCTGTTCAAGCGTGCCATGATCGACGCCCGCTGGGAGCTGACCGCCAAGCTCGGCAAGGACATCGACACCTGGAGCTGGGGCCGGCTGCACCGCCTGTTCCTGAAGAACCAGACCCTGGGCACCGACGGCCCGAGCATCCTCCAGTACGTCCTCAACCGCGGCCCCTGGAAGCTCAGCGGCGGCGAGGCCACGGTCAACGCGACCGGCTGGAACGCCGCCGGCGGCTACGGCGTCGTCTGGGTTCCCTCCATGCGGATGGTCGTCAACCTCGACGACCTCGACAAATCCAAGTGGATCAACCTCACCGGAGCCTCCGGCCACGCCTTCAGCGCCCACTACACCGACCAGACGAACAAGTGGGCCGACGGCGAGCTGCTCCCGTGGTCGTTCTCGGACAAGGCGGTCGACAAGAGCACCGGCGACACGCTCGTCCTCAAGCCCTGACCCCGCTGACCTGACGCCGCTGAAACGGCCCTCCACGCACGCGTGGAGGGCCGTTTCACCTACCGGTGCCCGCCGCCGCCCCGCGCCTCAAGGGCCGCAGGAGCCCGCGAACCGGCGGGCACCCGACGGTGTCACCACCGCCTGCACCGGCCGGTCGTGCGCCTCCGCCGGCACGCGCTCGACGACCTCCGTGTCGTACAGCAGCACCACCAGCGCCGGGCGCGCGCCCGCGCGATCCAGACGTGCCAGTACACGGTCGTACGACCCTCCGCCGCGCCCCAGCCGCATCCCGTGCGCGTCGAC
This sequence comes from Streptomyces sp. NPDC111744, assembly GCF_055634995.1. Taxonomy (NCBI): domain Bacteria; kingdom Bacillati; phylum Actinomycetota; class Actinomycetes; order Kitasatosporales; family Streptomycetaceae; genus Streptomyces; species Streptomyces sp. NPDC111744. Next base: position 330,799 of record NZ_JBVKCG010000007.1, on the reverse strand, counting down.
CGCGAGCCCGGGCAGCAGCACGACGTCGGCGCAGAGCACGGCGTCCGGGCCGAGGAGTTCACCTGAGGGCTCGAACAGCGCCATCTTCCCGCCGTGTTGGACGCGCGTGAGGGAGCCCTCCCCGGCGTAGGCGCCCCAGTCCAGGTCGTGGTCCGGCAGGAGCACGGGGAGCAGGACGCGTACGCCCCGTGTGAGCAGCGCGTCGAGCAGCGTGAGGGTGCCGGGCTCGCTTCCGACGGAGACGTACGCTGCTACCGTGCGTGCACGCGCCAGCTCGGGCAGTTCCAGAGCGTGCTCGGCCAGCGCGTCGGCGGACTCCCTGACGACATCGGTCGTCAACCTGTTCCTCACCCCCAGGAATTCTCGCCGCAACGTTCGCTTGTCAGTCTCGCCCCCAGGTTCACCGTGCTGCACAGGTCGTCCCCGCATCCTTTCCAACCAGCTCATATGAGTGCCAATTAACCGGAGCCTCAGATTCTTCGCAAAGGCACCGGATAAGGTTGCGGACATGACTCAGTCGCACCCCAGGATCAGCAAGGCTGTCATTCCCGCGGCAGGCCTTGGCACCCGGTTCCTGCCGGCCACCAAGGCCACTCCCAAGGAGATGCTGCCGGTCGTCGACAAGCCGGCGATCCAGTACGTGGTCGAGGAGGCCGTGTCGGCGGGGCTCGACGACGTCCTCATGATCACCGGACGCAACAAGCGTCCGCTGGAAGACCACTTCGACCGCAACTACGAGCTGGAATCGGCGCTCCAGAAGAAGGGCGACGCCAGCCGGCTCGCCAAGGTCCAGGAGTCCAGCGACCTGGCCACCATGCACTACGTGCGCCAGGGCGACCCCAAGGGCCTCGGTCACGCCGTGCTCTGCGCGGCCCCCCACGTGGGCCACGAGCCCTTCGCCGTCCTGCTCGGTGACGACCTGATCGACCCGCGCGACCCGCTGCTCCAGCGCATGATCGAGGTCCAGGAGCAGTACGGCGGCAGCGTGATCGCGCTCATGGAGGTCGACCCTGAGCAGATCCATCTCTACGGCTGCGCCGCGGTGGAGACCACTGTCGACGGCGACGTCGTCAGGGTGACCGGCCTGGTGGAGAAGCCGGACGCGGCGGACGCCCCGTCGAGCTACGCCATCATCGGCCGCTACGTCCTCGACCCGCACGTCTTCGACATACTGCGGCGCACCGAGCCGGGCCGCGGCGGCGAGATCCAGCTCACCGACGCCCTCCAGCACCTCGCCCAGACGTATTCGTCAGCGGCCACCGCCGAGGAGAAGGTCGGCGGCCCCGTGCACGGCGTCGTCTTCAAGGGCCGCCGCTATGACACCGGCGACCGCGGCGACTACCTGCGTGCCATTGTCAGGCTCGCGTGCGAACGTGAAGACCTGGGCCCGGACTTCCGGACCTGGCTTCGCAGTTACGTAGCCGAGGAGATGCAGCAGAGTTGAGCAGCGCCGCGACCCGCCCCGCCGGCCCGGACCACCTGTGGTCGGTGGACGAGCACCTGGAGGACATCCTCACCACCGTCCGCCCCCTGGAAGCCATCGAGCTGCAACTCCTCGACGCCCAGGGCTGCGTCCTGGTCGACGACGTCATGGTGCCGGTGTCGCTGCCGCCGTTCGACAACAGCTCCATGGACGGGTACGCGGTACGGGTCGCGGACGTGGCGGGCGCCAGCGAGGAGTTCCCGGCCGTCCTGGAGGTCGTCGGGGACGTCGCGGCGGGCGCGGTGGAGCTCACCCCGGTCGGCCCCGGCCAGGCCGCCCGGATCATGACCGGTGCCCCGCTGCCGCCCGGCGCCGAGGCCGTCGTCCCCGTGGAGTGGACCGACGGCGGACTCGGTGAGGGACCGGTCGGGGGGATGCGAGCGCGCAGCCTCGCGCCCGAGGGCGCCGAGGGGCACGTGCGCGTGCACAGGCCGGCCGAGGCACGCGCGCACGTGCGCGCGATGGGCAGCGACGTGCGGGCCGGCGACCGCGCGCTGGAGGCGGGCACCGTTCTCGGCCCGCCGCAGATCGCGCTGCTCGCCGCGATCGGCCGCGGCTCGGTACGGGTGCGCCCGCGCCCGCGTGTGGTCGTCCTGTCCACCGGCAGCGAGCTCGTCCAGCCCGGCGAGGAGCTGGGCAGCGGCCAGATCTACGACTCCAACAGCTTCGCCCTCACCGCCGCCGCCCGGGACGCGGGTGCCATCGCCTACCGGGTGGGCGCGGTCGTCGACGACGCCGACGCCCTGCGCGCCACCATCGAGGACCAGCTCGTCCGCGCCGACCTGGTGGTCACCACCGGCGGCGTGAGCGTGGGGGCGTACGACGTCGTCAAGGAGGCGCTGTCGCACGTCGGCGACGAGGACGAGGCGGGCGGCGGCGTCGACTTCCGCAAGCTCGCCATGCAGCCCGGCAAGCCCCAGGGCTTCGGCTCCATCGGCCCCGACCACACGCCCCTGCTGGCCCTGCCCGGCAACCCCGTGTCGTCGTACGTCTCCTTCGAGCTGTTCGTCCGCCCCGCCATCCGCACCCTGATGGGCCTCCCGGACGTGCACCGGCCCCGCACCACGGCGATCCTCAAGGCGAACAAGGCGCTCGGCTCGCCCAAGGGGCGCAGGCAGTTCCTGCGCGGGGCGTATGCCGACGGCGAGGTGACCGCCGTGGGCGGCGCCGGTTCGCATCTGGTCGCCGCCCTGGCGCACGCCGACGCGCTGATCGTCGTACCCGAGGACGCGGAGTCCGTCGAGCCCGGCAGCGAGGTCGAGGTCGTCCTGCTCGGCTGATCCGCGCGCGTACCCGTCCGCCGGGCGGTCCTGCCCGGTGGCGAGCGCCGGCTTGGCGGTAGCGTGTCGCGCACAGCAGGCCCGAGCGCCGCACCGCGACGGGCCCGGACCGGGAGCGCCACACAGCATGACTGAGCCTTCCCGGGGGGAGACCCCCGGACGCCCTGTGCCAGACCACCTGACGCACATCGACGACGCGGGCGCCGCCCGGATGGTCGACGTGTCCGGCAAGGACGTGACCGCGCGCACCGCACGCGCCAGCGGACGCGTCCTCGTCTCGCCCCGCGTGATCGAGTTGCTGCGCGGCGAGGGCGTCCCCAAGGGTGACGCCCTCGCCACCGCGCGGATCGCGGGCATCATGGGCGCCAAACGCACCCCGGACCTGATCCCGCTGTGCCACCCCTTGTCGGTCTCCGGTGTGAAACTGGATCTGTCGGTCGCGGACGACGCCGTGGAGATCCAGGCCACCGTCAAGACGACGGATCGCACGGGCGTCGAGATGGAGGCCCTCACGGCGGTCTCCGTCGCCGCGCTCACCGTGATCGACATGGTCAAGGCGGTCGACAAGGGAGCGGTCATCACGGACGTACGCGTGGAGGAGAAGACGGGCGGCAAGTCGGGCGACTGGAGCCGGGCGTGAACGCGGGGCCGTCCGCCGGTGGTGCGCCGCGCGCGCCGTACCGTGCGCTGGTGGTGACCGCCTCCAACCGCGCCGCCGCCGGTGTCTACGAGGACAAGGGCGGACCGCTGGTCGCGGCGGGCCTGGAGGGCTTCGGATTCGCCGTGGACGGGCCGCAGGTCGTGCCCGACGGCGACCCCGTGGCGGCCGCCCTGCGCGCGGCCGTCGAGGTCGGGTACGACGTCGTCGTCACCACCGGAGGCACCGGCATCTCGCCCACCGACCGCACGCCCGAGGCGACCCGCGCGGTGATCGACCACGAGGTGCCGGGCATCGCCGAGGCCGTCCGCGCGTTCGGACGGGAGAAGGTGCCCACCGCCGCGCTCTCCCGGGGCCTGGCCGGGGTGGCGGGCCGGACACTGATCGTCAACCTTCCGGGGTCCACCGGCGGGGTGCGGGACGGCCTGGCCGTCCTGGAACCGCTGCTGGCGCACGCCGTCGACCAGATCCGAGGCGGCGACCACCCCAGACCCAGCACCGGGGGTGCGAGCTGAACAGTCCGTCCTGGCCCGTCGTGCTGGGGGACGGCGATGTCGTCCTCCGGCCCATAAGGCTGCGCGACCAGCGTGCCTGGCGCGAGGTCAACCGGCGCAACCGCGACTGGCTGCGCCCCTGGGAGGCGACCATCCCGCCGCCCACGCCCAGCGGCCCGATCGCGCACCGCCCGACCTACCGGCAGATGGTCCGGCATCTGCGCGCCGAGGCGAACGCGGGCCGCATGCTGCCCTTCGTCATCGAGTACCAGGGGCGCCTCGTCGGGCAGTTGACCGTCGCCGGGATCACCTGGGGGTCGATGTGCTCGGGACACGTCGGCTACTGGGTGGACCAGGGGGTGGCCGGCCACGGGGTGATGCCGACGGCCGTCGCGCTCGTGGTGGACCACTGTTTCCGCACGGTTGGCCTGCACCGCATCGAGGTCTGCATTCGCCCCGAGAACCGGCCCAGCCGCCGGGTCGTGGAGAAACTCGGATTCCGTGAGGAGGGGCTGCGGCCGCGTTATCTCCACATCGACGGAGCCTGGCGCGACCACCTCGTCTTCGCCCTCACCGCGGAAGAGGTGCCCGAGGGGTTGCTCGGCCGCTGGCGGCGGGAACGCTCCCGGAGCGGGTCCCCGAAGACACCGGGCACGACCGGCACTCCGCAGGTGCCCTGGAATCCGCAGAACACTCCAGGGAATCCCGCCTAGCCGAAAAATGGAATACGTGTTCGAAAATGATCGACTGGTGACCGTCTAGGGGCATTGAATTCGCGGCTTCGACGGCCTGCTGATCGCATCGGTCACAAAAAAAGCTCGAAATATCAGCCAGATCGTGCGACACACCGGCGCAATTGGCAGATGGCCCCATGCAAACCCCTCTACCGTGTGAGGCGTGAGCAGCAGCGGCCTCATCTACGCAGTCATTGTCGGGGCCTGGGCCGCCTACTTGGTGCCGATGTGGCTCCGTAGGCAGGACGAGCTGAACGAGGCCCGTCCGACGGAACGCTTCAGCACCGCCATCCGGCTGCTGTCCGGACGGGCGGGGATGGAGCGTCGGTACGCCAGGGACCTGCGGGCGCGCTCCGCCTCTGAGGGGGAGCAGGGCGCCGGTGATACGGACGCCGTCACCGACTCGGTGGACGTCCGGGCCTTCGCCATGCCTCCGACCCGCCGTCAGGTTCGGGCAGAGGCGGAGCCGGAGGCGCCCGGGCGCCAGGAACCGGCGCGCGACCACGCGGTCGCACCGGCGGCCAAGTCCCCGTCCGCACCGGCCCGTCAGACGGGCACCACGCCCGCCCCGGCATCCGCCTCCGCGCGTAAGCGAGTTCCTGCTCCGCGGCGCGCACCCTCGACACAGACGGCCGCAGCGCGCGCCCGGCGTACGAAGGCACTCGCGCGCCGTCGGCGCACCACCGTGCTGCTCTTCGTCGCGTTCACACTGGGCGCGATCGTCGCCGCCGTCGGGGGGCTGGCGTTCCTGTGGGCGCCGGGCGTACCCGCCGTGATGCTGAGCGCCTACATCGCCTACCTGCGCGCCCAGGAACGCCGGCGGTTCGCCTACCACATGGACCGGCGTCAGGCCGAGGCCGCCGCCCAGCGGTTGCGGGAGCGCCAGCCGCGGCGGCGCGCGCCCCTGGACCCGGGCGCGGTCGCCGACGAACCGGACGGGGGACCAGGCACCGAGACCGACCCCGGCCTGTCCGCGCTCGCCGCGGACCGGCGCGCCCTCGTCGAACAGACCGACCACGCCGAGTGGGTCGACCAGCAGCGCGAGCGGCAGCGGCGGCCCGGGCACGGGGACAGCTGGGACCCGGTGCCGGTGCCACTGCCGACGTACGTGACCGCGCCGGTCGCGCCCCGCGCCACCTCCGATGTGGACCTGGGGGCGCCCGACGCCTGGAGTTCGGCGCGGTCCAGCTCCGTCGCGCCGGAACAGGAGACCAAGCCGGTCGCAGCGGATTCCGAGGCGGAGGCGCCGGAGTCCGCCGCCGACGACAGGTCGGCGGACGGCCGGACCGACGCGCGCCGCGCGGCTTCCGCGCGCCGGGCCCGCGAGCGCGGCCGCACGCCCCTGTTCGACCAGTACGAGGACGGCGACCGCCCGCGCGCGGCCAACGAGTGACCCGAGGAGAGCGCGGCGCGCCTCGCGTGACCCCTGCCCTGACCAGTCAGGGAACGGATTTCCAAGCACCCCGACGGGGATGCTAGAGTTTCACTCGTTGCAAGGGCCTGTGGCGCAGTCCGGTAGCGCACCTCGTTCGCATCGAGGGGGCCAGGGGTTCAAATCCCCTCAGGTCCACTGCACGATGAGATCCCGGCGATCATGACGATCGCCGGGATCTCCGTCGTTTCCGGGGCCTTTCGACGCGGTGGGCGCCGAAAGGCGAGTTGGTCCGGGGGCGAGGGCTGGGCGGTCACCCGGTGGGCGCGCTGCGGCAGTTGGAGCCGGCGCGGCGGCACCACGATCCGCGCGATGCCCGGCGCCGGGAACGAGGTCCGGCTCGGCGACTTGAGCAGCACCGTCCGGGACGGATCCATGCGCTCGACAGCCGCGGCGGGGGAGCCGGATGGCGGCCCCGCTCCGAGCGACCGGGTGTGACGTGGACTACGTGTCCGCCCGCAGGGGCTTCGCGTAGCAGCGGCTCGACTCGTAGTGGCGGTAGTAGCCGAACTTCACGCACGGCTCGTAGCCGCTGGAGGTGTACAGCGCGATGGCCTCCGGCTGCTTGGTGCCCGTCTCCAGGACCATGCGGAGCCGGCCGGCCGCGCGGGCGTCGTCCTCCAGGGCCGCGAGCATACGGCGGGCCAGGCCCCGGCCGCGCATCCCCTCGATGACGAACATGCGCTTGAGTTCGGCGTCGCCGTCCTCGTTGCCCTCGCCGTTCTCGTCCTGGCTGCGCCAGCCGCCGGTGGCCACGGGGCGGTCGGACTCGTCGTACGCGATCAGGTAGACGCCGTTCGGCGGTGCGAAGTCGGCCGCGTCCAGGACGGTGGCGTCGCCCCCGTCGCCGTAACGCAGGTGGTACTCGGCCTGGACCTCGTCGTTGAGCTTGACGGCGTCGGGATGGTCGAAGGCAACGGGACGTATATTCATGTGAGGCATCGTATATTCGTGCAGGCGAGAGCGCGGTGGACATCGGGACTCCGTCCAGTGTGCCGGTATCGTGCCCTGGTGCTGACTGTGACCTCGGTGAATGTGAACGGGCTGCGGGCCGCCGCGAAGAAGGGCTTCGTGGAGTGGCTCGCGGAGACCTCCGCGGACGTGCTCTGCCTGCAGGAGGTGCGCGCGGAGCCGCAGCAGCTCCCGGAAGAGGTGCGCGCACCCGGCGGGTGGCATGTCGTGCACGCCCCCGCGGCCGCCAAGGGGCGCGCGGGTGTCTCCCTGTACACCCGGCGCGAGCCGGACGGTGTGCGCGTCGGCTTCGGCTCCGACGAGTTCGAGGCGAGCGGGCGCTATGTCGAGGCCGACCTGCCCGGCGTCACCGTCGCCTCCCTCTACCTTCCCTCCGGGGAGGTCGGCACCGAGCGGCAGGACGAGAAGTACCGGTTCATGGGCGAGTTCCGCGCCCATCTGAAGGAGCTGCGGGAGCGGGCCGCCGCCGACGGGCGCGAGGTCGTCGTCTGCGGCGACTGGAACATCGCCCACCAGCGGGCCGACCTGAAGAACTGGCGCGGCAACACCAGGAACTCCGGCTTCCTGCCGGAGGAACGGGACTGGCTCGGCAGCGTCCTGGACCCGGCCGACGGCGGGTACGTCGATGTCGTACGCGCTCTGCACCCGGAGGTCGAGGGGCCGTACTCGTGGTGGTCGTACCGGGGGCGGGCTTTCGATAACGACACCGGCTGGCGCATTGACTACCAGATGGCCACGCCCGGGCTCGGAGGCAAGGCGGTCAAGGCGTTCGTGGAGCGCGCGGCCACACACGGGGAGCGCTGGTCGGACCATGCGCCGGTCACTGTCGTGTACGACCTCTGACGGGCTGGTCCCACTTGTCCATCCTGTTCATCCGCCGGTCCAGGGCCAGTGACACCTCCGCCTCCACCACGCTCCGGGCCAGGGGGCGCAGGCGCTCCATGTCCTCCTGGAGGCCGTGGCGCAGGACGAGCTCGGCGAAGAGCTCGGCGAGGGCGTCGGCGTGCTCGCGGACGCTTCGGCCGGCCGCCAGGACCTCCGCGAGCGGGAAGCCCTCGCGGACCAGCGCCTCCGAGGCGTCCAGCAGGCGTCGGCTGATGTGGACGATGTCGTCGCCGTCGGTGCCGAGGTAGCCGAGGTCCAGCGCGGCGACGAGGTTCTCCGGGGTGGCCTCGCCCTCGAAGCGGGCGGCGAGTTCCTCGGGGGTCAGGCGGACCGGCTCCTCCTCGCTGGGGGTGCCGACGCCGAGCAGGTCGGCCACATCGCGGCCGTGGTCGAAGGCTTCCGCCAGCTCCGCGATGCCGTTCAGGGTGTGGCCGCGCTCCAGGAGCGCCGAGATCGTGCGCAGCCGGGCCAGGTGATGGTCGTCGTACCAGGCGATACGGCCCTCGCGGCGCGGCGGGGGGATCAGCTTGCGTTCGCGGTAGAAGCGCAGGGTGCGCACGGTGATGCCGGCCAGGCCCGCCAGTTCCTCCATGCGGTACTCGCGCGGTCCGCCCTGGCCCGGGAGCCGGCCACGGTCTGCGGAGGTGCTTCGTCCACCGTCGTCTGCCACGTGCGAAGCCTATGTTGTACCGCCGGTAACTTTCGTGTGCGCGCCCCCTACCCATCGGTACGGAGCTGCTCTACAGTCCCATTGCGCCAGTGTTCACTGGCGTAATCATGGTCGATGCGTGGAGGCTCCGGATGGCCCAGCACGAGCAGGTACGGGTGGCGGTGATCGGGTCCGGGTTCGGCGGACTGGGCGCGGCCGTGCGGTTGCGCCGGGAGGGGATCACCGACTTCGTCGTCCTGGAACGGGCCGGCAGCGTCGGCGGCACCTGGCGGGACAACAGCTACCCGGGGTGCGCCTGCGACGTGCCGTCCCACCTGTACTCCTTCTCCTTCGCGCCCAACCCCGACTGGCCGCGCACCTTCTCCGGGCAGGAGCACATCCGCGCCTATCTGGAGCATGTCGCCGACGTGTTCGGGCTCCGGCCCCACCTCCGCTTCGACGCCGAGGTCAAGCGGATGACCTGGGATCCGGAGAAGCTGCGCTGGGACATCGAGACGGCCACCGGTTCGCTCTCCGCCGACGTCGTCGTCTCCGCCACCGGGCCGCTGTCCGACCCGAAGATCCCCGAGATCCCCGGGCTGGACTCCTTCCCCGGCGAGGTCTTCCACTCGGCCCGCTGGGACCACGACTACGACCTGCGCGGCAAGCGGGTCGCCATGGTCGGCACCGGCGCCTCGGCGATCCAGATCGTGCCCGCCATCCAGCCCGAGGTCGCGAAACTCACTCTCTTCCAGCGCACACCCCCGTGGGTGATGCCCCGCGTGGACCGCGCCATCAGCGCCGCCGAACGCCGGCTGCACCGGGCGCTGCCGTTCACCACCCAGGCCCGGCGGGGACTCCTGTGGGGCATCCGGGAACTCCAGGTCCAGGCGTTCACCAAGCGCCCCGACGAACTCGGCCTGGTCGAGAGTCTCGCCAAGCGCAACATGGCCCGCGCCATCAAGGACCCCGCGCTGCGCGCCAGGCTCACCCCGGACTACCGCATCGGCTGCAAGCGGATCCTGCTGTCCAGCACCTACTATCCGGCGCTGGCCCAGCCCAACGTGGACGTGGTGGCGAGCGGGCTCAGCGAGATCCGCGGATCGACGGTGGTCGCCGCCGACGGCAGCAGCGCCGAGGTCGACGCGATCATCTTCGGCACCGGCTTCCACGTCACCGACATGCCCATCGCCGAGCGGGTCGTCGGCGCCGACGGGCGGACCCTCGCGGAGGCCTGGAAGGGCGGCATGGAGGCACTGCGCGGTGCGTCGGCGGCCGGGTTCCCCAACTGGATGACGATCATCGGGCCCAACACCGGCCTCGGGAACTCCTCCATGATCCTCATGATCGAGTCCCAGCTGAACTACATGGCCGACTACCTGCGCCAGCTCCACGTCCTCGGGGGACGGGCAGCCCTCGACGCGCGCCCGGCCGCCGTGGCCGCCTGGAACCACAAGGTCCAGGAGCGGATGAAGCGCACCGTGTGGAACACCGGCGGCTGCACCAGCTGGTACCTGGACGCGAGCGGCCGCAACACCACCATCTGGCCCGGTACGACGACGGAGTTCCGGCGCGCGACCCAGCGGGTGGATCTCACGGAGTACGAGGTGATCCGCGCGCCCCTGACAAGCGATGGGGGCGGCGCGCACGGCGCCAGGTCCGGTGCGGAGGTGGGCGCGTGAGCCGGCTCACCCACGTGACCACCGGGCCGTACGCCCCGCCCGTACCGGCGCGAGAACTCACCGCCGTCTCCGCCGACGGCGCGCGCCTGCACGTCGAGGTGCACGGTCCCGAGAAGGCGCCTCCCGTCGTCCTCGCCCACGGCTGGACCTGCTCGACCGCCTTCTGGGCGGCACAGATACGGGAGCTGGCCGCCGACCACCGGGTCATCGCGTACGACCAGAGAGGGCACGGGCGCAGTCCCGCGAGCCCCACGTGCACCACCCAGGCGCTGGCGGACGACCTCGAAGCGGTGCTCTCGCACACGCTCGCCCGCGGGGAGCGGGCGGTGATCGTCGGGCACTCCATGGGCGGCATGAGCGTCATGGCGGCCTCCGCGCGACCGCGTTTCCGTGAGCACGCCGCCGCGGTCCTGCTGTGCAGCACCGGCAGTTCGCGGCTGGTCGCGGAGTCGCTCGTCATACCGTTGCGCGCCGGAGCTGTGCGCACCTGGCTCACGGCGCACGTCCTGGCCTCGCGCCTCCCGCTCGGACCGGTCACGCCCGTCGCCCGGCGCATCCTCAAGTACGCCACCATGGGCGCCGGTTCCGCCCCGCACATGGTGGAGGCGTGCGCGCGAATCGTGCACGCCTGCCCGCGCGCCGTGCGCCACGCCTGGGCGCGTGTCCTCGCGCAGCTCGACATCGAGGACGGCGTAAGGGAGTTGCGCGCGCCCACCGCGATCATCAGCGGCGCGTCCGACCGGCTCACGCCCCCTCTGCACGCCCGCGCGCTGGCCGCGGCGCTGCCGCACTCCCTCGGTCTCACCGAGCTGCCCGGCATGGGCCACATGACTCCGGTCGAGGCGCCGGAACTGGTCAACGGAAAGATCCGGGAACTGGTCACCGCGTATGTGACGCAGACCCCCGGCCGAGCCGGCGCCGAGGCGCCCGAGCGGATCAAGGAGGGCTCATGAGCAGGGTCGGTCTCGAAGGACAGGTCGCCGTCGTCACCGGAGCGGCGCGCGGGGTCGGCGAGTTGCTCGCCCGCAAGCTCTCCGCGCGCGGGGCGAAGGTCGCACTGGTCGGGCTGGAGGAGGAGGCGCTCAAGGAGGTCTCCGGGCGGCTGCACACCGACAGTGCGTACTGGTACGCCGACGTCACCGATCACGAGGCGATGAGCCGGGTGGCGCGGGAGGTCAAGGAGCGGTTCGGGAAGGCCGACATCGTGGTGGCCAACGCCGGGGTGGCGAACGGCGGTCCGTTCGCCGAGTCGGATCCTGAGGCCTGGCGGCGGGTGATCGAGGTCAACCTGATCGGCTCGGCGGTGACGGCACGCGCGTTCCTGCCGGTGCTCACGGAGAGCCGGGGCTATCTGCTGCAGATTGCGTCGCTGGCCGCGATCACGCCGGCGCCCATGATGACGGCGTACTGCGCGTCCAAGGCGGGCGTGGAGGCGTACGCGCACAGTCTGCGCGCCGAGGTCGGCCACCAGGGGGTGCGCGTCGGGGTCGGGTACCTGTCCTGGACGGACACCGACATGGTGCGTGGCGCCGACCAGGACGAGGTGATGCGGGAGCTGCGGCAGCGGCTGCCGTGGCCGTCGAACAAGACGTATCCGCTGGGCCCGGCGGTGGACCGGATCGTGGCCGGGATCGAGCGGCGCTCGGCGCATGTGTACGGGCAGTGGTGGCTGCGTGGGATGCAGGGCGTGCGCGGGTACCTGCCGACGCTGATCGGGACGGTCGGGCAACGCGAGATGAAGCGGTTCGCGCCCCGCTTGCAGGGCATGCGCACCGGACTCGTCGGCGCAGGTGGGGCAGCTGATGAGGAGGCGCGCGCTACGCAGCGTCACTGATCGAAATGCGGGCTGTAGCGCCCCGTGTGAGTCTGGTCGAGGCCCCACCGATGGGCCAATCCCCTCACCCTCCACGGGAGTGAACCCACATGGGTATGAAGGACAAGGCCGGCAAGACGCAGGCTCAGGCCAAGCAGAAGATGCACGAAGGCCAGGAGCAGGCCAAGCAGAAGATGCACGAAGGCCAGGAGCAGGCCAAGCAGAAGATGCACGAGGGCCAGGAGCAGGCCAAGCAGCGTGGCCAGCAGGCGCAGGAGCGTGGCCAGCAGATGCGTGAGCGCGGCCAGCAGACGCGTGACCGTGGTCGCCAGAACACGGACGACACCGAGCAGGAGATGCAGGACCGGTTCAGCCAGGACTACGACGCGTAGTCGTCGCACTGGCTTGGCCGAATTGTGTGGGGCGCCCTTCCTTTTGGAGGGGTGCCCTGCGTTTTGGTGCCCTGCGTTTTCGGGCGCCTACGGGGCGGGGCGCGGTGTTGGGATGCGCACCGGTGTCTCAGGGAGCTGTCGGTCGTGGGGGCAGTTTGGGGCGGGACCTGTCGGGGACCCCGCTGTGGTCCGGGGGGACTGCCGCCGGGTGGTCGGTCAGGAGGTCCAGGGCCAGTTGGATGGCGTCGTCCATCTCGACGTGGCGGCCCTCCGCCCAGTCCAGGGGGGTGCGCAGGGCCTCCACGTCGGGGGCGACGCCGTGGTTCTCGACGGACCAGCCGTACTTCTCGAACCAGGCCGCGTTCATCGGCACCGTGATCACCGTGCCGTCGCCCAGCCGGTGCCGCCCGGTCATGCCCACGACCCCACCCCAGGTGCGCTGCCCGACGACCGGGCCGAGCCTCAGCAGCTTGATCGCGGCCGTGATCATGTCGCCGTCGGAGGAGGTGGCCTCGTCGGTGAGCGCGACGATCGGGCCGCGCGGGGCGTTGGAGGCGTACGACACCGGCTGGGCGTTCCTCGTCAGGTCCCACCCCAGGATGGTCCGGGTGAGTTTCTCGACGACGAGTTCGCTGATGTGGCCGCCCGCGTTGCCGCGCACGTCGACGATGAGCGCGGGTCGAGAGACCTCCATGCGCAGATCGCGGTTGAACTGGGCCCAGCCCGAACCGCCCATGTCCGGGATGTGCAGATAGCCGCATCTGCCGCCGCTCACCTCCCGTACCACCGCACGGCGTTTGGCCACCCAGTCCTGGTAACGCAGCGGCCGCTCGTTGATCAGCGGGAGGACGGCGACCCGGCGCGGCGCCCCCGGCTCGCCGTCGCCCGGCACGAACGTCAGCTCCACCGTCGTACCGCCCGCCCCCGCGAGCAGCGGATACGGCCCGGTCACCGGATCCACCGGCCTGCCGTCCACGTGCGTGAGCACCGCGCCCTCCCGGATCCCCGTGCCCGCGAGCGGGGAGCGCGCCTTGGAGTCGGAGGAGTCGCCGGGCAGGATCCGCTTGACCGTCCAGCCGCCGTCCCGGCGTACGAAGTCGGTGCCGAGCAGGCCCTGGAAGCGCTGGTAGTGCGGTGGGCCCTCGTTGCGGCGGGCTGGGGTGACATAGGCGTGCGAGGTGCCCAGTTCGCCGAGGACCTCGCGCAGGAGGTCGGCGAACTCGTCGGGAGAGGCGACCCGTTCGACCAGCGGACGGTACTGGTCGAGCACCCCGTCCCAGTCGATGCCGCACATCCCGGGGTCCCAGAAGTAGTCGCGGATGAGACGGCCGGCCTCGGCGTAAGCCTGGCGCCACTCGGCGGGCGGATCGACCTGGTGCAGGATGCGGCGTAGATCGATCCAGACGGTCGTGTCGGCGTCGCCGGACTCGGTCGACGGCACGGCCCGCAGTTCGCCCTCGTCGACCACGACGAGGCGGCTGCCGTCGCCGCTGACGGTGAACCAGTCCAGATGGTCGACGAGTTCGGACTTCTTCGCCTTGCTGATGTTGAAGTACTCCAGGGTTGGTCGGCCGCTGGTGTCCGCGGGGTTGACAAAGGTCTCGCCGAGCGCGCCCGAGATCGGCCAGCGCAGCCAGACCAGACCGCCGCCCGCGACCGGGTACAGCGCCGAGTACTTCGAGGCGGTGACCGGGAACGGGGTCACCCGGCTCTCCAGCCCCTCCACCTCGACCGTGACCGCGCCGCCCTCGCCGGGCTCCTCGTCCTCGACGGGGTCCAGACCGCCCGCCGCCGGGCGCCCGTCGGGGCTGAGGGCGAAGGGGGAGGGAGTCGCCGAGGAGAGCGGGACCAGGTACGGGCGGCAGCCGAGCGGGAAGGACAGGTCGCCGGTGTGCACGTCGTACACCGGGTCGAAGCCGCGCCAGGACAGGAACGCGAGATAGCGGCCGTCGCGGGTGAAGACCGGGTTCTCGTCCTCGAAGCGGCCGTTGGTGACGTCGATGACGAGCCGGTCGCTGATGCGGGCCAGCTTGATCTGCCGCAGCGAACGGCCGATCCCTGGATGCGACCAGGTCAACCATGACCCGTCCGGTGAGAAGGCCAGATCGCGGACCGGACCGTTGATCGACCGGATCAACTCGGTGACCACGCCGTCGGAGCCCTCGCCGTCAACGGAATCAATGTCGACGGGGGCAGCGGCATCAACATGATCAACACCGTCCACAGAATCAACAGAATCAGCAGAAAAGGCAGGGTCGACGGAATCGGCGGAATCAACATCCACCACATCCACAGCGTCAACGGCGTCAATGGAATCAACAGATCCCTCGACGTCCTCAACGCCCTCGGTCACGTCGATGAGCAGCAGCCGCCCGTCGTGCGCCGCCACCGCCAGCCGCTCGCCCAGCGGGTCGGACACCAGTTCAAGGACCCGGCCCAGCTTCCCTGAGGCCAGCCGGCGCGGTGGGCGGTCGCCGCTCGCCCGGGGCAGGTGGGCGATCTCGATCGCGTCCTCACCGCCGGCGTCCGTGACGTAGGCGATCTGCCCGGTGGAGCCGAGCATCTCCGGGAGCCGTACCCGTACCCCCGGTGTGTCGGCGATGGTGCGGGCCGGGCCGTCGCGGTGGGTGAGCCAGTACAGGCTGCCGCGTACGACGACGGCGCTGGCCCGTCCGGTCTCGTCGGCGGAGACGCCGTCGACGTGCTGCGCGGCCGGCACCTGGTAGGGGCGGCGCCCGGCGCGTGCCCCGGACAGCCGCACGTCCAGCCTGCGCGGCGTCGAGTCCGGACCGAGGTTGTCGACGAGCCACAGGTCACCCGCGCACTGGTACACCACCCGGGTGCCGTCGCTGGCGGCGTGCCGGGCGTAGAAGGCGTCGTGGTCGGTGTGCCGGCGCAGGTCGGAGCCGTCGTAGGCGCAGGAGTAGAGGTTGCCGACGCCCTCGTGGTCGGAGAGGAAGGCGATCCGGCCGGCGACGAACATCGGGGAGTGCAGATGGCCGCCGATGTCGGCGAGCAGCCGCTGCCCGTGCAGCCAGAGCCGCCCCATGGCGCCGCCCCGGTAGCGTTTCCAGGCGGCCGGTTCGTGCGGCGGGGTGCCGGTGAGCAGCAGGGTCTTCCGCTCGCCCTCGATGTCGGCGACCTGTATGTCCGAGACCGGCCCCCAGGGCAGCTTGCGGCCCGGGTCGCCGTCGGGGAACACCTTGTAGGCCCACGTGAAATAGGAGAACGGCTGCCCCTGGGAGGCCACCGCGAGAATGTCGCCCTCCGGGGTCCAGCCGCACACCTGGGTGTCGGCGCTGCCCCAGTACGTCAGCTGCCGTCCCGGCCCGCCGTCCACGTCGGCCAGGTGGATCTCGGGCACCAGGCTGCGCCAACTCGTGTAGGAGACCTGGCGGCCGTCCGGCGAGAAACGCGGATGGCCGACCTTGGTGCGGTCGACGGTGAGCCGCCAGGCGCGACCCGGGGCGTCCAGCGAGGTCAGCCAGAGGTCGTCCTCGGCCACGAAGCACAACAGGTCACCGTGAAGGTGCGGCATGCGCAGATAGCTCACCTCCCCATGCTTTTCCGGGTACAGGGGCCCAGCAACTCGTGGGGACACACGAGTCGCCGACGCACGTGAGACAGCACACGTACGAAACGGTTTCGTTTCTATAGATCTCGGGGTATCTTCAACATGTACGTACCGAGGTGCCGACGGAACAGGGAAGGGTGAGTGGCATGGCTGATGTCGCAACGGCGCGTCGCAGTCGGATCACGCCCGAGCGCGAGGCCGAGCTGTACGAGGCCGTGCTCGACCTGCTCCGCGAGGTCGGCTACGACGCCCTCACCATGGACGCCGTCGCCGCCCGCACCAAGTCCAGCAAGGCCACCCTCTACCGCCAGTGGGGCGGCAAGGCCGAGCTGGTGGCCAAGGCGGTACGGCACAACAAGCCGGGCGCCGCGGGTGTCGACGAGATCGACACCGGCTCGCTCCGGGGCGACCTGCACGCCCTCACCCTGCGCTCGGACGACTGCGAGATGGAGCAGAACTCCGCGCTGATGCGAGGTCTCGCCATGGCGGTCCATGGCAACCCGGACCTCCTGGAGGCGTTCAAGGAGCATCTGATCGGGCCCGAGATGGCCGAGTTCCGCCGTGTGTTGCAGCGTGCCGTCGACCGGGGTGAGGTCCGTGCGGACAACCCGGCGATCGACTTCGTGATGCACATGATGATCGGTGGGTTCGCCGCGCGTTCCCTGATCGACGAGCAGCCGCCCACCCAGGCCTTCCTCCTGTCGTACATCGACGCCGTGGTGCTCCCCGCCCTCGGCGCGGCCACCCGCTGACCCTTCCCCACAGCCAGCCCACCTGACGCCTCCGCTCACGTCGTCGGGCCGGTCACCCCTGCCACCCACCGGGTTGATCACCCCTGCCCTGCATACCCCACGACCTGACCGGGAGTACGCCCTCGTGGCCACGTTCCTCTACAAACTGGGCCGTCTCGCCTTCAGGCGACGGCACTTCGTCGCCCTCATATGGGTGGCGCTGCTGACCCTCGCGGGCGTCGGCGCGGCCAGCGCCCCCGCCGCCGGCAACACGTCCTTCTCCATCCCCGGAACCGAGGCCCAGAAGGCCTTCGACCTGCTGGACCAGCGCTTCCCCGGCACCAGCTCCGACGGCGCCACCGCGCGCGTGGTCTTCAAGGCGCCCACCGGCGAGAAGATGACGGACAAGCTCAACAAGGCGACCGTCAAGAAGACCGTCAAGGAACTGTCCGACGGCTCCGAGGTCGCCTCGGTCACCGACCCCTACAAGGGCAAGGCCGTCAGCAAGGACGGCACGATCGCCTACGCCTCGGTCAACTACAAGGTCTCCGGCATGGCGCTGGAGAACTCCTCACGGGACGCCCTGAAGGCGGCCGCGCAGGACGCGCGGGACGCCGGGCTGACCGTGGAGGTCGGTGGTGACGCGCTCAGCGCCACGCCCGAGACCGGTTCCAGCGAGGTCATCGGTATCGCCATCGCCGCGGTCGTCCTGGTGATCACCTTCGGCTCGCTGCTCGCGGCCGGCTTCCCGCTGCTCACCGCGATCATCGGCGTCGGTATCGGCGTCTCCACCATCACGGCCCTGGCCAGCGCCCTCGACCTGGGCTCCACCACCTCCACGCTCGCCTCGATGATCGGCCTGGCGGTCGGCATCGACTACGCGCTGTTCATCGTCTCCCGCTACCGCGCGGAACTGGCCGAGGGCCGCGAACGCGAGGAAGCCGCAGGCCGGGCGGTCGGCACGGCGGGCTCCGCCGTCGTCTTCGCCGGTCTGACGGTGCTGATCGCCTTGGTCGGACTGTCCGTCGTAAACATCCCGATGCTCACCAAGATGGGTGTAGCCGCCGCGGGCACGGTCGCCATCGCCGTCCTGATCGCCCTCACCCTCGTCCCGGCCCTGCTCGGCTACGCCGGCCGCAAGATCAAGCCCGCCGGTGAGAAGAGCAAGCTGTTCGGCGGTGGCCGCGCCGCGAAGAAGCACGCCGGCAAGCCGAACATGGGAACCCGCTGGGCGAGCTTCGTCGTACGGCGCCCGGTCGCCGTGCTGCTGCTCGGCGTCGTCGGTCTCGGCGCGGCGGCGGTACCCGCGTCCTCCCTGCAGCTCGGCCTCGGCGACGACGGCTCCCAGCCGACCTCCACCACCCAGCGCCGCGCCTACGACCTGCTCTCCGACGGCTTCGGCGCCGGCTTCAACGGCCCGCTCGTGGTCGTCGTCGACGCCCAGGACAGCGACCACCCGAAGTCCGCGTTCAACAAGGTCGACAACGAGATCAAGGGTCTCAAGGACGTCGGCACGGTCGCCCCGGCCAGGCCCAACAAGGCCGGCGACACCGCGACCATCACCGTCATCCCGAAGTCCAAGCCGTCCTCGACCACCACCGAGGACCTCGTCCACGCGATCCGCGACAAGGGCACCGAGATCACCGCCGACACGGACGCCAAAGTCCTGGTCACCGGCTCCACGGCGATGAACATCGACGTCTCGCAGAAGCTCAACGACGCGCTGATCCCCTATCTGATCCTGGTCGTCGGCCTCGCCTTCCTCCTCCTGATCGTGGTCTTCCGCTCGATCCTGGTCCCGCTGAAGGCCGCCCTCGGCTTCCTGCTCAGCGTGATGGCGGCTCTCGGCGCCGTCGTCGCGGTCTTCCAGTGGGGCTGGCTGTCCGGCCTGCTCGGCGTCGAGGAGACCGGTCCGGTCATGTCCATGATGCCGATCTTCATGGTGGGCGTCGTCTTCGGCCTGGCCATGGACTACGAGGTGTTCCTCGTGACCCGGATGCGGGAGGCGTACGTCCACGGCGAGAAGCCGAGCCAGGCCGTCGTCACCGGCTTCAAGCACGGGGCTCGGGTCGTCACGGCCGCCGCCGTCATCATGATGGCCGTCTTCTCCGGCTTCATCGGCTCCAGCGAGTCCATGATCAAGATGATCGGCTTCGGTCTCGCGATCGCCGTCTTCTTCGACGCGTTCATCGTCCGTATGGCCATCGTCCCGGCCGTGCTCGCTCTGCTCGGCAAGCGCGCCTGGTGGCTGCCGAAGTGGCTGGACCGCCTGCTGCCCAACGTCGACGTCGAGGGCGAGGGCCTGCGCGCTCTGTCCGGCAACGACGCCGGCAAGGACGACGAGGACCGGGAGCTGGTACGCGCCTGACGCGCAGCTCGTGAAAGACCGCCGGTGAGGGTCCGTGGGGACGGGGCGCCCTCACCGGCTTCCTTGTGCCCCGCACGGACCGCGGTGTCAACCCGCGCATCGCGGCGTCGACTACACGCATCGCGGCGTTGACCACTACCGGCGCTGCGCGACGAGGTGACAGGGCTCGGCGCCGCCGCGGTGGACGGCCGCGTCGCGCTGCTGCTCGTTCGGCGGCGCTCCTGCTGGGGGTCAGGAAGCCCCGCGGCCGACAGCGGTTCTGGTCTCGCACAAGGGCCGGGCCCCGCTTCCTGAGGGAGGGTGGGGCCCGGCCCTTGTGGTACGGGCGCGTGACATGCGGGCGTTGCCCGGGTCCGGCGTCAAGTCGGCTGCCGGTCCGAACGACTTGCCGTTGCCTTGACGAACCGTTCCTCGAACGTTCAGCCGACCGCCTGTGCCTGGGTTGTGTGTCCTCCATAAAGTCCCTGCGGATTGCGGAAGAAGGGACGCATGGGACTCATGGACACACTCCACGCAGTCCGGGCCCGAGGGATCACCAAGTGCTTCGGCGACGTCGTCGCACTCGACACCGTCGACCTGGATGTGACGCAAGGTCAGATCCACGGCCTGGTCGGACCGAACGGCGCCGGCAAGACCACATTGCTCGGCCTGCTGCTGGGTCTGGCCGTCGCCGACGGCGGCCGGCTCGAGATCCTCGGCACGCCGGTCGACCGGGCGCTCGCCGCACCCGACGGCGTCGCCGGTTTCGTGGACGCGCCCGGTCTCTACCCCTCGCTCACCGCCCGGCAGAACCTCGCCGCACTGGCCGCACTCCGCGGCCTCGACGCGGGGACGGCGGGCATCGACGACGTGCTCGGCCAGGTCGGGCTCACCGATGTCGCCGACGACAAGACCCGCGGCTTCTCCCTCGGCATGCGCCAGCGGCTCGGGCTCGCCGCTGCGCTGCTGACCAAGCCCCGGCTGCTCGTGCTCGACGAACCGTCCAACGGCCTCGACCCGGCCGGGAAGAGACATGTGCACCGCGTCCTCACCCGGCTCGCCGCGCAAGGAACCAGCGTGGTGCTCTCCAGCCACCGTATGGACGACCTGGAGGCACTGTGCTCCGAGGTCACCATCCTCGCGACCGGGCGGATCGTCTTCTCCGGCCCGCTGAGCAAGCTGGCCGCCGAGAACCGTGAACTCGACTACCGGCTGCGCACCTCCGACCCCGAGGCCGCGCGCCGGTTCGCCGCCGACACGACCGGCATCCGGATCGTCGACGACAGCGGCGTGCGGCAGGACGCCGACATGCTCGTCGTACGCGCCCTGGTGCCCGCCCTGGACGAACTCGTCGCCAAGGTCGTGCGGTCGGATGTCGCGGTGCGTGAACTCGCCCCCGTCGTATCGCCGCTGGAGGCCGCGTTCCTCGCCCTCACCGAGCAGCAGGAGGCCGGCCGATGACCGTGGCCACAGCCGAAGGCGCCGTCGTTCCCGCCCGCCGCGTCCCCGTGTCGCGGGGCTACCGCTTCGAACTGGTGAAGCTGGTCTCGCAGTGGCGGATCCGCCTGCTGGTCCTCGCCTGCTGGATCGTGCCGGCACTCTTCGTCGCCGGGGTGAGCCAGCAGAGCACGCTGCCTGCCGACACGCTCTTCGGCCGGTGGATGCACGCTACGGGCTGGGCCGGCCCGCTGGTGATGCTCGGTTTCGCGGGCACCTGGGCGCTGCCGCTGCTGACGTCGGTGGTCGCCGGTGACGTGTTCGCCTCCGAGGACCGGCTCGGCACCTGGCGCCATCTGCTGGTGGCGGTCCGCTCGCCCGCGCGGATCTTCGTGGCGAAGTCACTGGCCAGCCTCACCGTCATCCTGCTGCTGGTGGCCGGTCTGGCCGTCTCCAGCGCGGTCGGCGGACTGGTGGCGGTCGGCAACCAGCCCCTGGTGGGACTGGACGGGCACCTGCTGACGACGGGAGACGCGGCCGGCCGCGTCCCGCTCGCCTGGGTCGCGGCCCTCGCCCCGACCCTCGCGCTCGCCGCGATCGGCCTGCTCGGCTCGGTCGCGCTGGGCCGCTCCCCGATGGGGCTGCTGCTTCCCCCGATCGTCGCGCTCGCGATGTCGGTCGCCCAGATGCTGCCGCTGCCCGTAGCCGTCCGCCTCGCCCTGCCCACCTACGCCTTCATCTCCTGGAACGGCCTGTTCACCAGCCCGGCCCAGCTCGCCCCGCTCCTGATCGCCGTCGCGGTCAGCCTGGTGTGGGCGGTGCTCGCGACCGTACTGGCCTATGTGCTGTTCGTACGGCGCGACTTCACCAACCCGGCCTACGACGGTTCCGGGCGCCGTGCGGTCACCCTCGGCGTGCTGCCGCTGGCCGCGCTGACCGCCGTCACCGTCGGAGCGGTCGCCGTGGCCACCCCGTCGACGGGTTCCGGGATCGAGCAGGACAAGCTGCAGCGGTCCCTCGCCACGGTGTTCGGCCACCTCTACCGACTGCAGACGCAGCAACTCCACCGACCCGCCGTCACCGAGGCCCAGCTGCGGGCCACGGCGGCATGCACCAAGAGCGACGGCCAGGCCGCCCAGGAGGGGGCGGGCAACGACTGGCGTTGCGTCGTGAGCTGGCATCTGCCCGGCGTCCCGGTCACAGGGACAGCCGTCTACCAGCTCGACATCACCTCAGACGGGCGGTTCGTGGCCGACGGCGACGGTCCCAAGGAAGTGAACGGTTACTTCCTCGTGCGGACTTCGACCGGCGACGCCCCGAATCCGCTGTGGCAGTTCGACGGCAACGTCGATCTGCTCGACACCCACTGAAGGGAACAGTTCCGTGCAGGTAATCCGCCAGCGCCGGATCAACGAGAACAAGCCGGTCTACCTTTTTGGCAGACGAGTCGGTCGCCGCACCATGCTGGTGACGGCGGGCATCGCCGTCGCCCTCGGCGTCACGAGCACCGCGGTCGCCTCGACCTACCAGTTCGGCACCCAGCAGGTCGGCCAGACCACCGCCAACGGCCAGGTGGTCTCCGCCGACCAGTACATCAACCCCTACGGCAGCCGCACCGTCATCAACGACGGCAAGATCATGTCGTCGACGGTCAGCCCGGACGGCAGCCACCTCGCGGCCTCCATCGCCGACGGTGACGCGTCGCTGGTCGTCATGGACCTCGCGACCGGGCAGGTGAAGCAGAAGGTCGGCACCAACGCGGCGGACAACCTGCGGATCAGCAGCGGCGCGGTCGGCCAGGAAGGCCCGACGTACTCGCCCGACGGCAAGCAGCTGTGGCTCGGACAGGCCAACGGCTACACCAAGTTCACCGTCAACGCCGACGGCACCCTCTCCACCCCGACGGCCGTTCCGATCCCGGCCGACGGCTCCAAGCAGGCGCTGGTGGGCGCGGCGGTGTTCTCGGCCGACGGCTCCACCGTGTACTCCGCGGTCAACGGCCAGAACAAGGTGGTCGCGATAGACGCGGCGACCGGAACGGTCAAGCAGAGCTGGGCAGTCGGCAACGCCCCGCGCGGTCTCGCCCTGGTCGGCGGCAAGCTGTATGTCAGCAACGAGGGCGGCCGCCCGGCCAAGGCCGGTGACACCACCATCAACTCCTACGGCACCAATGTCGTGGCGAACCCGAAGACCGGCGCCGCCACCACGGGCACGGTCAGCGTCATCGACACCGCCGACGCGTCCGCCGCCGTCGGCACCGTCGAGGTCGGTCTGCACCCGACCGCGGTGTACGCCAAGAACGGCGCGGTGTTCGTCACCAACACCGCCGACAACAGCGTGTCGGTCATCGACAGCCGCAAGGACAAGGTCGTCCAGACCATCGCGACCCAGCCGTGGCCGGAGGCCTCGGTCGGCTACGAGCCGAACGCGGTCACGCTCACCGACGACGGCCGGCTGCTGGTCACGCTCGGGCGCGCCAACGCGGTCGCCGTCTACCGCTACACCTCCGCGCAGCAGCCCGCCCGCTACGTCGGCCTGCTCCCCACCGACTACTTCCCGTCGGGGATCACCGCCCTCGGCAAGAAGGTCGTCGTGGCCAACACCCGTGGCATCGACGCCCTGCGTCCCGACGCCGCCGGCCACAACACCCACGACACCACATCGAGCCTGACCCAGTTCACGATGCCGAGCGACCAGGTCGTCAGGTCCGAGACGGTCAAGGTGTTCAAGCAGAACGGCTGGACGTCCAACTCGGTCAAGACCGCCAAGGGCAACAGCAACAAGAAGGCCGTCCCGGTTCCGAAGCGGATCGGCGACCCCTCGACGATCAAGCACGTCTTCCTGCTCGTCAAGGAGAACCGCACCTACGACCAGGTCTTCGGCGACCTCCCGCAGGGCAACGGCAACTCCTCGCTCACCCAGTTCGGCGAGAACGTGACGCCGAACCAGCATGCGCTGGCCCAGCAGTTCGGTCTGTACGACAACTTCTACGACGTCGGCACCAACTCCGCCGAGGGCCACAACTGGCTGATGCAGTCCGACAACCCGGAGTACACCGAGTCGTCGGCCGGCGAGTACACGCGCAGCTACGACACCGAGGACGACGTCCTCGGCCACCAGAAGTCCGGCTTCATCTGGACCGGTGCGCAGGCGGCCGGGAAGTCCGTCAAGGACT
Organism: Streptomyces sp. NPDC111744; assembly: GCF_055634995.1. Classification (NCBI taxonomy): domain Bacteria; kingdom Bacillati; phylum Actinomycetota; class Actinomycetes; order Kitasatosporales; family Streptomycetaceae; genus Streptomyces; species Streptomyces sp. NPDC111744. Next base: position 307,061 of record NZ_JBVKCG010000007.1, on the reverse strand, counting down.
TCGGCGAGTTCCAGTCGATCGAGAGCAAGCCGGCCGGAGCGACCTGGCAGAACCTGTACTGCGACAGCAAGAACATGGCCGCGACCGGGGCACAGACCGCCTACCCCATCAAGACGGGCTCGGCGATCCCCTCGCTCAACGACGTGTCGGTGCAGGGCTTCCCGCTGTTCGACCTCAACGTCCCGGACATCTACAAAGAGCAGATCTGGAAGCAGGACTTCGAGAAGAACGGTCCGGCGAACCTGAACATGTTCTGGTTCTCCAACGACCACACCGGCGGCCCCGCGAACGCTGCCGCCGAGGTCGCCGACAACGACCTCGCGGTCGGCAAGATGGTCGACGAGATCACCCACAGCAAGTACTGGAAGGACTCGGCGATCTTCGTCGTCGAGGACGACTCCCAGGCCGGCCTCGACCACGTCGACGGCCACCGTGCCCCGGTCCAGGTCATCAGCCCCTACGCCAAGCACGGCACCGTCGACAGCCACTACTACTCGCAGATCACCATGGTCCGCACCGTCGAGCAGATCCTCGGGATCCACCCGATGAACCAGCTCGACAGCGCCGCCACCCCGATGTACGGGGCGTTCACCAAGAAGGCGGACAACACCCCGTTCACGGCGGTCCCCAACCGGACCTCGCTGACCCTCGGCGTGAACCCGCAGCCGTCCTGCGGCTCGGACACCCCGGCGGCCCAGGACACCAAGGCGGCGGCCGCGCCGACGACCGTGTCCGTGCCGGCGGCCCAGAAGACCGTCGCGGCGCAGTGGAAGACCTGGGCGTCGCACCAGCGGCTGACCGGCGTGAACGCCGTGCCGGACTATGCCAACCCCACCCAGATGAACCGGTACACCTGGTACCAGACGCACAACTGGACCAAGCCGTACCCCGGTGACAAGAAGATCTACGCACCGAACGACGTTCCGGGCGCCTACCTCCCGTCGTCGGAGAACGACGGCTGATCCGGCCTCCGTCACGTCAAGGGGTCCGGGCCGGCGTCACTGCCGGTCCGGGCCCCTTGCGCGTGTCATCGGGCCCGAGCCGCACGCGAGACGGCGCGCCGTGCGCCAAGCTGGCCTGTGGAAGACACGAACGACAGGGAGACGTCATGACCGACAAGCCGACCGTGGCTCTGCTGGGCACCGGCATCATGGGCGCCGCAATGGGCCGCAACCTCCTGAAGGCAGGGCTCACCGTCCGCGCGTGGAACCGCACCCGCGCCAAGGCCGAACCCCTCGCCGCCGACGGCGCCCAGGTCACCGACACCCCCGCCGAGGCCGTCGAGGGCGCCGACGTCGTTCTGACCATGCTGTACGACGGCGCGACCGCCCTGGAGGTCGTCCGCGAGGCCGCCGACGCGCTGCGGCCCGGGGTCGTCTGGGCGCAGTCGACGACCGCGGGACTCGACCAGATCCCGGAACTGGCCGCTTTCGCCCGCGAGCACGGCCTGGTCTTCTACGACGCCCCGGTCCTCGGCACCCGCCAGCCCGCCGAGGACGGACAGCTCACCGTCCTGGCCGCCGGTCCCGAGCAGGGCCGGGAGACGGTCGCGCCGGTCTTCGACGCCATCGGCGCCCGCACGCTGTGGACCGGCGACGACGGCTCCTCGGCCGCCGCGACCCGGCTGAAGCTGGTCGCCAACAGCTGGGTCCTCGCGGTCACCGCGGCGGCCGGCGAGGTGGTGGCCCTGGCCCAGGCCCTCGACGTCGACCCCCACAGCTTCTTCGACCTGATCGCGGGCGGCCCGCTCGACATGGGCTATCTGCGGGCCAAGGCGCAGCTGATCCTCGATGGCGGGATGACCCCGCCGTCCTTCGCGGTGGACACCGCCGGGAAGGACGCCCGGCTGATCGTCGCCGCCGGCGCGAGCCACGGTGTGCGCCTCGACGTCGCCGAGGCGGCCGCCGAACGCTTCGCCCGCGCCGCCGCCCAGGGGCACGCCGACGAGGACATGGCCGCCGCGTACTTCGCGAGCTTCGACGACAAGTAGCCGGTGACCGGGGCCGCGCCGACGTGACGGCTCGGCCCCCTGAGGAGCACCCTGGAAGCAGCGATTCCGGAGGTGGTCCCCATGATGCAAACCGCTGTGGGATGGCACGTCGAGCTGGAGTTCCTGGAGGACGACACGCATACGCGCGCAGTGGCCATGGTGCGTCTGCCCGACGGCACCGAGGTACGCGCGCACGGGCACGCGAGCCGTCATGACTCCGACAGCAATCAGCCCAGAGTGGGCGAGGAGATCGCGGGAGCCCGCGCTTTGAACGAACTGGCCATGCAGTTGCTGACCAAGGCGCATGGCGAGATCGACGCGGACTCCGGACGGCACTCGCACCCGATCAACGTGTGAGGCGCGCGATCGCGCCGGCGGTCGCGCGGGCGCGCAGAGCGTGGGCCGGCTGAACGGCTTCGTCGCGCTGCTGCTCGCCGCCGTCGGCGTGGCGGTCTGCCGGCGATGCGCGTGCCACGGAGGCGCGGGCGCCGGGGCGCGTGCGGCGGCTACGACAGCGCCGTACGCACCGCCCGTACCAGCGCCTGCGCCCGCGGGTCCGCCGTCACGCTCTTGCGGAAGCCGTTGGTGATATAGCCGAAGGCGATGCCCGACTCGGGGTCGGCGAAGCCGAGCGCGCCGCCGCGGCCCGGGTGGCCGAAGGAGGCGGGGGAGAGCAGCGGGGACGCGCTGCCGTGCAGCATGTAGCCGAGGCCGAAGCGGGTGGAGACGACCAGCACCCGGTCCGGCCCCGCCGACTGCTCGGCGCGGGCCAGCTCCACGGTCTGCGGTGTGAACAGCTGCGTGCCGCCGTCGACCTCGCCGATGAGGGAGGCGTAGAAGCGGGCCAGGCCGTCGGCGGTGGCGACGCCGTTGGAGGCGGGGAGGGCGGCCGCACGGTAGGCGGGGTCGTTCTCGTCCGGGAGCGGGCTGATCGCGCCGAAGGCGCGGCGGGTCAGGGACCCGGGGTCGGCGTACGCCTCGGAGACGGCCCGCTTGGGCCGGGTCCGCAGCGCGCCGGCGGTCTCCGGGGCCTCGACGGGCCCGACCCGCCCCACGCGCGCGTGCTCCGCCTCCGGCAGCCCGAGCCACAACCCGGCGCCGACCGGCCCGGCGATCTCGTCCGCGATCCACTCGCCGATCGGCCGCCCGGTCACGCGCCGCACCAGCTCACCGGTCAGCCAGCTGTACGTCTGTGCGTGATAGCCGTGATCGGTGCCCGGCTCCCACACCGGCGCCTGCGCCGCCACCGCGGCCGCACCCAGATCGGGGTCGGCGGCCTCCGCGGGCGTGAGCGGACGGTCCAGCACCGGCACGCCCGCGCGGTGCGCGAGCAGATGCCGCACCAGCGTCCGCTCCTTGCCGGCCGCCTTGAACTCCGGCCAGTAGTCACCCACCGGAGCGTCCAGGTCCAGCTCCCCGCGCTGCCGCAGAAGCAGCAGTACGGCGGCGGCGACGCCCTTGGTCGCCGAGCGCACGATCTGGGCCGTGCCCCGCTCCCAGGGCGCCTCGCCGTCGACGTCCCTGGAGCCGCCCCACAGATCGACGACCCGGTGCCCGTCCCGGTACACGGCCACCGCCGCGCCCCGGTCCCCGAGCAGCTCGAAGTTCCTCGCGAACGCGTCCCTGACCGGCTCGAAGCCCTCGGCCACAGTGCCGTTCACGTCCACGTCCGCCACGTCCCTCCTGATCGCCTGCGCCCGTGGGTGCAACGCCCCTGCGGAGCCTGCGATTCCGCGGTACCGAGGCCGTACGGGCGTGAGCTGCGCCTCAGTGGGGGAGCGGTGCGGTCAGCCGAGCACGATCGTCACGTCGATGTTGCCGCGTGTCGCGTTCGAGTACGGGCACACCTCGTGGGCGGCGTCCACCAGCTTCGCCGCGGTGTCCGGGTCCAGGACCGGGAGGGAGACGCTGAGCGCGACGGCGAGGCCGTAGCCGCGCTGCTTGTTGGGGCCGATACCGACCTTCGCGGCGACCGTGGAGCCGGTCAGGTCGTAGCCCGCGCGGTTGCCGACCAGGATCAGCGCGTTGTGGAAGCAGGAGCTGTAGCCCGCCGCGAAGAGCTGCTCGGGGCTGGTGCCGTTGCCGTCCCCGCCCAGCTCCGGAGGCATCGCGACCTTGAGCTCGATCTGGCCGTCCTGGCTGGTCACATACCCGTCCCGGCCGCCGTGTGCGGTCGCCTCGGCGACATACACGATCTTCGTCGGACGGGTGTCTACGGTGGCGCCTTCGATCACGGCGGGACCTCCCCCAGGGCAGAAACGATGGGTGGGCAACACGGTGGTGTGCAAGTGCATCGTGCACAAGGTACCGACCGGTAGGAAGCCTCGGACTGCCAGGGGTGTGGAAACCGCGGGTACCGGGGCGCGCGCTGCTACACGGGGCGCGAGGCCGCGTTGCTCGCCCGGTCCGCGAGCACCCGCAACTCCTCGCGCAACCGGGCCACGTCCGCGCCGTCGAGCCCCGTCGCCGTGAGCAGGGCGCCGGGTACGCGCGAAGCGCGCTCCCGAAGTTCCTCCGCACGCCCGGTGCACGCGACGAGTACCGAGCGCTTGTCCCGCTCCGCGCGCTCCCTGCGCACCAGACCCGCCGCCTCCAGCCGCTTCAGCAGCGGTGACACCGTGCCGTAGTCGAGGCGGAGCGCGCCGGCCAGGTCCTTCACCGTGGTCTCGCCCCGCTCCCACAGGACGAGCAGCACGAGGTACTGGGGGTAGGTGAGCCGGAGTTCGTCGAGGAGCGGGCGATAGGCGGCGGTCACGGCGCGCTGCGCCGCGTACAGCGCGAAGCACAGCTGGTCGTCCAGCCGTAGCGTCCCCGTGTCCTCTTGATGCGTCACCCGCCCATTGTCACGGACGCGGGGACGCGTGGGACGGCCGTCACGGAAACGCGTCACACGCCCCCGCGTCCCGCGGTCGCCGCGCGCGGGTCGAAGCCGAACGGCAGCTCCAGCCGGTGCGCGCGCATCAGCGTGTTGTCCGAGAGGAGGTCACCGGTGGGGCCGTCGGCGGCGATCGTGCCGTCGCTCAGGATCAGGGAGCGCGGGCACAGCTCCAGGGCGTAGGGCAGGTCGTGGGTGACCATGAGGACCGTGACGTCCAGCGAGCGCAGGATGTCGGCGAGTTCGCGGCGGGAGGCCGGGTCGAGGTTGGAGGAGGGCTCGTCGAGGACGAGGATCTCCGGTTCCATGGCGAGGACGGTGGCGACGGCGACCCGGCGGCGCTGGCCGAAGGAGAGGTGGTGCGGCGGGCGTTCGGCGAAGCCGGCCATGCCGACCCGTTCCAGCGCGGTACGCACGCGTGCTTCGAGTTCGGCGCCCTTCAGGCCGGCCGCCGCCGGCCCGAACGTCACGTCCTCGCGCACCGTCGGCATGAACAGCTGGTCGTCCGGATCCTGGAAGACGATGCCGACCCGGCGCCGGATCTCCGCCATGTGCCGCTTGCCGACCGGCAGTCCGGCCACCGTGACCGTCCCCGCGCCGCCGCTGAGAATGCCGTTGAGGTGCAGCACGAGGGTGGTCTTGCCGGCGCCGTTCGGCCCGAGCAGCGCGACGCGCTCGCCGCGTGCGACGGCGAAGTCCACGCCGAACAGGGCCTGGTGCCCGTCGGGGTAGGCGAAGGCGAGGCCGGAGACCTCCAGCGATGCGGTGGCAGTCACAGGGCCCATCCCAACAGACAGACGACAAGGGCGGACAAGGGCAGCGCGAGGGCGTGGGACCACTGCGCCCGGGACGCGGTCACCTCGTCGATGACGGGCATCGAACCGGCGTACCCGCGGCTCACCATGGCCAGGTGGACGCGCTCCCCGCGCTCGTAGGAGCGGATGAACAGCGCGCCGGCGGACTTCGCGAGCACGCCCCAGTGGCGCACGCCCCGCGCCTCGAAGCCGCGCGACTCCCGTGCGATCCGCATCCGGCGCATCTCGTCGGTGATGACGTCGCCGTAGCGGATCATGAAGGAGGCGATCTGGACGAGCAGCGGCGGGAGCTTCAGCCGCTGGAGCCCGAGGAGCAGTTCGCGCAGCTCCGTGGTGGCTGCCAGGAGGACGGAGGCGGCGACGCCGAGGGTGCCCTTGGCGAGCACGTTCCAGGCGCCCCACAGGCCGTTCACGCTGAGCGAGAGGCCGAGGACGTCGATCCGCTCGCCCTCCGCCACGAACGGCATCAGCACCGCGAAGGCGACGAACGGCACCTCGATCAGCAGCCGGCGCAGCACGAAGGACGCGGGCACGCGCGCGTGGTGCGCGACGCACGCGAGGAGCACGGCGTACAGGGCGAACGCCCACATCGCCTCGCGCGGTGTCGAGACCACGACCACCACGAAGGCGAGGGCGGCGGCGAGCTTGGTGTGCGGGGGCAGCGCGTGCACGGGGGAGCGCGCGTGCCGGTAGAGCCTGTGGGCGTGCCCGACGCCCATGTCAGAGCGCCTCGGACGGCTCTTCGGCGCCCCGGCGCCTGCGCACCGCCCAGAACACCGCGCTGCCCGCGACGACGGTCCCACCGACGCCGATGACGCCCGCGAGGCCGCCGGAGAGACGGGCGTCGGAGACGTCCCTGAGGCCGTAGTGGGCGAGCGGGGAGTCGGCGGCGGCGTGCTCCTCCGCCTTCACGTCGATGCCCTTGTCGTGGGCGACCTTCTCCAGCCCGTCGGGGTCGGCGGAGGCGTAGAAGCTGACGAACCCGGCGAGGACCAGGGAGGTGACCAGGCCGGTGATCCACAGCGTGCGCCGCGAGGTGCGCGCCGCCACGGGTGCCGTGGGCGCCGGCTTCGATGGGACCGCGTCCACCAGTACGCCGTTCACGCGCAACTTCAGCCCCTGCCGCAGCTCGCGCGCCCCGTACACCAGGTCCGGGCGTACGGCGATGACGGCGCCGACCGTGAGCGCGGTGATCGCGGCCTCGCCGATGCCGATGAGGACGTGCACACCGATCATGGCCGTGGCCACCTTGCCGATGGACACGTCGGTGGTGCCGCCGATCGCGTAGAGGAGCGTGAAGGCGACGGAGGCGGCCGGGACGGAGAGCAGGGCGGCGACGAAGGAGGCGGCGGTCACCGAACGCCGGGTGCGCGGCAGGACCTTCAGCAGGCCCCGGAAGACGGCGTACGCGACGACGGTCGTCACGATCGCCATGTCGGTGATGTTCACGCCGAGGGCGGTCAGGCCGCCGTCCGCGAACAGGATGCCCTGCATCAGCAGGACGACGGACACGCACAGGACGCCGGTGCAGGGGCCGACGAGTATCGCGGCCAGCGCTCCGCCCAGCAGATGGCCGCTTGTTCCGGCCCCGACGGGGAAGTTGAGCATCTGTACGGCGAAGATGAACGCCGCCACCAGACCGGCCAGTGGTGCCGTGCGCTCGTCGAGTTCACGGCGGGCGCCGCGCAGGCTCACGGCGAGGGCACCGGCCGCGACCACCGCGGTGCCCGCCGAGGTGGGGGCGTCGATAAATCCGTCAGGTACATGCACGGATCGATTTTAAGGTGTTGTTGCGAAGCTTTTGCAAGAGCGAGGGAGTCGTATATCGCACACGCATGGGCGTGCATGACGTATGACGGCCTCCACAAGCACAATCCGGAAAATGTGCGACATTGGATGAGAAGCGGATGGACAGCTTTCGCAAAGGTAACGGAGCGTAAAGGGCAGTCCGATGTCTGTAGTCGAGCAGTATGCGCGAGCCCACATCGTCACGGACGAGGACGCGCCGGAGGACCCGGGCGCGGTGCCCGTCGTCCTGCGTTACGACCCCGAAGCCGATCCGCGATCGGTTCGGGTGGGCCTGCCCGGGACGGACGAGTGGACGTTCTCGCGCGCGCTGCTGGAGCAGGGACTCAGGGCACCGGCGACGAGCGGTGACGTACGGGTGTGGCCGCTGGGACGGGTGCAGGCCGTGGTGGAGTTCCACTCCGACCACGGCACCTCGGTGGTGCAGTTCGAGTCGAAGGCGCTGCTGCGCTTCCTCAGGCGCACCTACATGGCCACCCCTGTGGCCGGCTAGCCCCTGTCCTACAGCGACGACCCCAGTTTCAGCAGCGCCGCCACGATGGGCCCGGCCGTGTCGCCGCCGTGGCCGCCCGCCTGGACCACGCCCGCGGCCGCCAGATCGCCCTTGTACGCCGTGAACCAGCCGTTCGGCTTCTTCTGCCCGTCGACCTCCGCCGAGCCCGTCTTGGCGCCGTAGTCCGGGCCGAGACCGGCCATCGCCTTGGCGGCCGTACCGTACGCCGCCGTGTACTGCATGACCTCCTTCAGCTCGGACTGGGTCTTCGCGGACATCGTGCGCGAGGCCTTCGCCACCGTCCGGTCGTCGACCGAGGGGGAGACCAGGTACGGCTGGTGGAAGGTGCCGGTCTCCACGGTGGACGCCACCGACGCCATGTTCAGCGGGTTCATCCGCACCCCGCCCTGCCCGATCAGCGAGGCGCCCATCTGCGCGCCGCTCTGCACCGGGACCGAGCCGTCGAAGGTCGGTACGCCGATGGCCCAGTTGTTCATGCCGAGGCCGTAGACCTGCTGGGCCTCGGTGGTCAGGTCGCTGTTGGACAGCTTGGGCGCGAAGTTGATGAAGGCGTTGTTGCAGGACGCCCCGAAGGCCATCTTGAACGTGCCCTGCTTGATCTCGGAGTCGTTGTCGTTGTGGAACGTCCACCCGGCGAGCTTGTACGTCTTCGGGCAGGGGTGCGAGGCGTCCGGGGTGATGAGCCCCTTCTCGAACAGCATCGTGGAGGTGACGATCTTCATCGTGGAGCCGGGGGCCAGTGAGCCCTGGAAGGCCACGTTGAAGCCGTGGCTGGAGTTGGCCACGGCGTAGATCTCGCCGGTCGACGGGCGCATCACGACGACCGAGGCGTTCTTCTGTGTGGTGACCTGCTTCTCGGCGGCGGCCTGGAGGGTCGGGCTGAGCGTCGTCTTCACGGTGCCCGGCGTCCCCTTGCTGAGCTCCAGGAGCGTCTTGTCGGACAGCTTCGCCTTCTCGGACGCCGCGCCGCGCACCACGCGCAGTTCGACGCCGGCCTTGCCGCCGGCCTTCTTGCCGAACTTCTCCCGCAGCCCGTCCAGGACAGTGCCCAGTGACGGGTACTTGGCGGTGGTGATCTCGCCGCCGTCGCGGTCCAGGGCCTTCACGGGCGGGGTGCCGGACTCGCCGGTGACCAGGGTGTCGCCGTCCTGGAGGTCCGGGTGGGCGACCGAGGCGTGCCAGTCGACCACCGGCTTGCCGTCGCTGGTCCGCCGGACGACGGTGAACGAGGAGTCGTACGCCAGTGGCTTGCTGATGCCCTTGTACGACACCGTCGCCTTGACGGAGAACGGCACCTTGGCGCCCGTACGCGTGCCCTCGGTGAGCGTGACGCCCGTGATGTGGGCGTCCTTGGTGTAGCCGGTGAGGAGCGCGACGCAGGCCTTCGCGTCGTCCGTGACGGCGGCGGCCTGCGTGACCTTGCCCTGCTGCCAGGACGCCAGGAAGGTCCTGGCGGTCGTCTGCACCTCGGTCGCCGACAACGGCCCGGTCTTGACGGGCTTGCTGTCCGCCGCCTTCGTCGACGCTGCGTCGGCGGCCCCGCCGCCGTACACCGCGTAGATCCCGAAGCCGGCGCCGACCACGACGACGGCGATCAGCCCGCCGATGACGGCGGGTCTGTTCTTCCGTCGTTCGACGACGCGTCTTCTGTTGCCCACAGCTCAGTTCCTCCGCGCACTTCCTCAGGGTCCCCGCCGCCCCCGTACCCCTCACGCACCCCAACGACGGCAACAGCCTAGAGTCCCGCCCTGTGGGAGTGACTTCAGCCACCGATCCGTAGCACACTCGCGACAATCGGACCGGCCGCGTCAATGCCGTGACCGCCGTCCTGGGTCATGGCCGCGGCCGCGACGTCATTGCGGTAGCCGGCGAACCAGCTGTTCGACTTGGACTGGCCGTCGACCTCCGCCGAGCCCGTCTTGGCGCCGATGCTGCCGTGCAGTCCGCTCATCACCCCGGCCGCGGTGCCGCTGGTGGCGGTGCGGTTCATCATCGTGCGCAGCTGGCCGACCGTACTCGCCGGCAGGCCCTTGGCGGTGGCCAGTTCGCGGCCGTCCAGTTTCTGTGCGACGAGCACCGGCTGCCGGAAGGTTCCCGTCATCGCGGTCGCCGTCACCGACGCCATGTTCAGCGGGCTCATCTGCACCTCGCCCTGGCCGATCAGGTTGGCCGCGGTGTCCGGGCCCCCGGAGGCGGGGACGCGCCCGTCGAAACTCGGGATGCCGACCTTCCAGTCGTTGCGCCCGAGTCCGAAGCGGTCCTCGGCCTCCTTGGTGAGCGAGTCGACCTGGACCGAGTCCGCGTACTTCACGAACGCCGTGTTGCAGGACCGCGCGAAGCTGTCCGAGAGGGTGGCGTTCGGATCCGGCTGAAGTCCCTTGAGGTTGCTGAAGGTCTGGCTCTGCCAGGTCGCGGTCGGCGGACAGGGCGCCGGGCCGTTCATCGTGGTGAGCCCGGTGTCGATGAGGGTGGCCGCGCTGATGATCTTCATGGTCGAGCCGGGTGCCAGCTCGCCGAGGAAGGCCGCGTCGAAGCCGTCCTCACGGTGGTTGGCGACCGCGAGTACCTCGCCGGTGCTGGGCTTGACGGCCACCACCGACGACTCGGCGTACTTCGTCACCGCCGACTCGGCGGCGGCCTGCACGCGCGCGTCGAGCGTCGTACGCAGCCTGCCGGCCCTGCCCTCCGCGAGGGTCAGCAGGGTGGTGTCGGCGGACTCCTCGGACGCGTGCTGGATCACCAGCTCCACGCCCGGGGTGCCCCCCGCCTTGTCGCCGTAGCGGCTGCGCAGCTCGTCCAGGATCGGGCCCAGGGACGGGTACTTGTCCTTGCTGAGGACCGCGCCGTTGCGGTCCACGGCCTCGATCGGCGGGCTTGCCGCCTCACCGGTGGACAGTGTGTCGCCGCGTCTGAGCTGCGGATGCACCACGGACGGCCGCCAGTCGACGAGCGGGCGGTGCGTGGTCTCGCCGCGCACGATCGTCAACGTGCTCCTGTAGGCGAGCGTTTTCGACTTCCCGTCGTAGGACACCGTCCCCTTCACGCTGAACGGCACGGTGGCGCCGGTCGCCCTGCCGGGCGTGATGTGCACGTCCTTGATGTGCGCGGTGGCGCTGAAGGAGGTGAGCACCGGTTCGGCGTCGGCGGAGTCGTTCGTGTACGACGCCGCGCTCGCCGACTCGCCCTTCTCCCAGGCCGCGAAGAACTTCCGCGTGGTGTCCTTGATCTCGTCCGTGGTGGGCGGCCCGGTCCGTACGACCGGTGTGCCGCTGCCGCCGTCGCCCCGCAACGTCGACAGCACGTTGTAGGCGCCGTACCCGGCTCCGCCCACCATCACGGTGCAGACGCTGCCGACTATGGCCGCCTTGACCCCCTTGCGCATGGCGCGAATCCCCTCCCCGAGCTTTCGCCGCATTTTGTGAACGCGTTCAAAAGCTTGTTGTGGTTCGCACTGTAGGCGGTTGTGGGGCCCCTGTGTCAGATGTTGATTAATTGTTGTCTGAAAGCAAATCAGGGATGTGGCTCATACCCAGGTATCGAGCCACATACGTGAACGCCAGGAGTCGATCGGAATCGCCGTACCGGTGTACAGCGGCCAGAAGTAGATGAAGTTCCAGGCGATCAGCAGGACGAGTAGCCCGGCCCCCGACGCGCCGATCAGCCGGCGGGTGTCGCTGGAGCCCGGCGGGCCGATGATCGCGCCGATCATCATCGCCACCGCGAGACACAGGAACGGCACGAAGACGACGGCGTAGAAGAGGAAGATCGTGCGCTCCTGGTACATGAACCAGGGCAGGTAACCGGCAGCGATGCCACAGGCGATGGCGCCCGCCCGCCAGTCCCGGCGGAAGGCCCACCGCCACAGGATGTACAGGATCGCGAAGCAGGCCGCCCACCACAGCAGAGGCGTGCCGATCGCCAGCACCTCACGCGCGCACTTCTCCCCGGCGTCCGAGGGGCAGCCGTCCGCACCCGGGGAGGGTGACTCGTAGAAGTACGACACCGGGCGGCCCAGCACCAGCCAGGACCACGGGTTGGACATGTAGGTGTGCGGCGACGACAGGCCCACGTGGAACAGGTAGACCTCGTGCTCGTAGTGCCACAGGCTGCGCAGCCAGTCCGGCAGGAACGTCCAGTCGCCGCCCTTGCCGTCGGTGGCCGCCCAGTTGCGGAAGTAGCCGCCGCTGCCGTCGGTGGGGGAGAGGATCCAGCCGATCCAGGAGGTCAGGTAGACGGCGATCGCCACCGGGACCGTCGCCAGGAACGTGATCCCCGTGTCGTACTTCAGGACCGCCTGGTACGGGTGCCGGGCACCGGCCACCTTGCGGGCGCCGACGTCCCACAACAGCGCCATCAGGCAGAACGCGGCCAGGATGTAGAGGCCGTTCCACTTGGTGCCGATCGCGAGGCCCAGCAGCGCGCCGGCCGCCCAGCGCCAGGGGCGCCGGCCGAAACGGAAAGCGTCGGCCACGCGCGCGTCGGGGCGGATCCGGCCGTCCGCGTCGGGCGGCAGCGCGGCCGCGAGTCTCTCCCGTGCCCTGTCCCGGTCGATCAACAGGCAGCCGAACGCCGCCAGCACGAAGAACATCAGCACGCCGTCGAGCAGCGAGGTGCGGCTCATCACGAAGTGCAGCCCGTCCACCGCCATCAGGCCGCCCGCCAGGCAGCCCAGGAAGGTGGAACGGAACATCCGGCGCCCGATCCGGCACAGCAGCAGCACGCTCAGCGTGCCGAGGAGTGCCGTCATGAAGCGCCAGCCGAACGGGTTGAAGCCGAAAGCCAGCTCACCGAGCCCGATGATGTATTTGCCGACCGGCGGGTGCACGACGTACGCCGCGTCCGCCGGGATCGTGACATGGCCGTTCGCCTGCAGGATCAGATCGTTGGCGTTCTTGTCCCAGTTGACCTCGAAACCACGGTGGACGAGCGCCCACGCGTCCTTCGCGTAATAGGTCTCGTCGAATATCACCGCCTTCGGGCTGCCCAGGTTCCAGAACCGCAGCAGGCCCGCCATCAGCGTCACCAGGAGCGGGCCACCCCAGCCGGACCAGCGCGTCATCCGCTCGGCGAGCGCCGGGGGCACACCCAGACCGAGCCACAGCCGGGAGCCGGGCCCGACGTACGGCGGGACCAGGCGGTCGACGACATCGGCGTGCGCGCCGGCGCCCGCGGCGCCTCTGCCGCCGGTGGTGTGCGCCGGGCTCGCCGGGTAGCCGAATCGGCGCAGCCGCTGCTGCCACGCCGACCGCTCGTCGAGCGGTGCCTGGCCCTGCCGGGTGTCCGTGGAGGACGCGGTACTGGTCACCGCGCCATCGTAGGGAACCGTTCTGTGTGAGTCCCGTGCAATGGGGCTTAGCGATGGGTTCCTTTGCGATCGGCGGCCGCCGTTCCCGGGGGACGGCGCTGTCAGTGGCTGCTGCGAGGATGGAGGCGTGACTGGAACCCTTGTCCTGGCAGGCACCCCCATCGGCGACGTCGCGGACGCGCCGCCCCGGCTCGCGACAGAGCTGACCGGCGCCGACGTGATCGCGGCCGAGGACACCCGGCGGCTGCGGTGGCTCACACAGGCGCTCGGTGTGACGCCCAAGGGACGCGTGGTGTCGTACTTCGAGGGCAACGAGGCCGCCCGCACGCCCGAGCTGGTCGAGGAACTCGTGGGAGGCGCGCGCGTGCTGCTCGTGACCGACGCCGGGATGCCCTCCGTCTCCGACCCCGGCTACCGGCTGGTCGCGGCCGCCGTGGAGAAGGAGATCCGTGTCACCGCGGTCCCTGGGCCGTCCGCGGTGCTCACCGCGCTCGCGCTGTCCGGGCTGCCCGTCGACCGGTTCTGCTTCGAGGGCTTCCTGCCGCGCAAGGCCGGCGAACGCCGCTCCCGGCTTCAGGAGGCCGCGGAGGAACGGCGCACCCTCGTCTACTTCGAGGCCCCGCACCGCCTCGACGACACCCTCGCCGCCATGGCCGAGGTCTTCGGCGCCGAGCGGCGGGCCGCCGTCTGCCGCGAGCTGACCAAGACGTACGAGGAGGTACGGCGCGGTCCGCTGGCCGAGCTCGCGGTGTGGGCCGCCGACGGAGTGCGCGGCGAGATCACCGTCGTCGTCGAGGGCGCCCCCGAGCGCGGTCCCGAGGAACTCGACGCGGCGGAACTCGTACGGCGGGTGCGGGTGCGGGAGGAGGCCGGCGAGCGACGCAAAGAGGCGATCGCGGCGGTGGCGGTGGAGGCGGGGATTCCGAAGCGCGTCGTGTTCGACGCGGTGGTCGCCGCGAAGCGGGCTGACGGGTGAGGCGATTTGGGCGGTGCCGTCGCCGGGGTCCGGGCGTTCCGAGGGGCGTTCCAAGGGGGCGCTCCTTGATCTATGAGCGAGTCGCGTCTCCCTTGAGCGTGCGCCCCTGACCTGCGGAAAGGCTTCCTCTGAGCAGGGAGCGTCTCTCTTGAGCGCGCGCCCCACGGGACGGTAAAGCAAGGGCGGCGAACGCAAAGCCCAGCCCTGTCCGACAAGGCCGATTTGGCAAGCAGGATCCAAATCGCATCCAACACTCGGCAGGTCCGTCGCGTTCGCGCCGGTGAAGGCGTCCACTGGTCAGCAGGGACGCACCCGTCCCTCACCCGATGGGATTCCGGGGGGAATCCCCACACCCGGGGTGCTTGTCCAGCGGACAAGAGGAGCTGGCATGAGTGAGATCGCAGGGCAGACCGGCCTCCGTGGTGCGGCCACAGCCGTCGTGCGCGAGTCGTATTCCTTCGCCTGCATGCGATGCGGGCACGGCTGGGAGCAGTCGTACGAGATAGAGCACCACACGGACGCGGACAACCACGAGTTCGTCATGTATGTGGCGAACGGCCAGGTCGTCCCGTCCCCGCTGAGCCGGCCCTCGTGCCAGAACTGCGACGGCCATGTCGTGCGGATCATGCGTGCGGGGCAGGTCTCGTCGGTGCACACTGCGGCGCACCGGTCGTCCCGGCCGCCGGTGCAGGGCGGCCGGGCGGAGGCGGCCGAGGAGACCGAGACCGGACCGGCGGCGGAGCCCTCGGCGCAGGTCAAGCAGGTCCACCACTGGCACCTGTCCGATCTCCTGCATCCCTTCCAGCGCAAGGCGAGCTGACCCGGGCGCGGGTCCGGCGGGGCGTGCCCCTTTCGTAGGATCGGGGCATGCCTTCGAACGCCTCCGCGAACGCCTCCGCCGCGGCCGACAAGAACGCGGCGCCGCCGCTCCCGGAACCCCTCCGGGTGCCGGTCGCCGACTCCCACACCCACCTCGACATGCAGTCCGGCACGGTCGAGGAGGGCCTCGCGAAGGCCGCCTCGGTGGGCGTGACGACCGTCGTCCAGGTCGGTTGCGACCTCAAGGGATCGCGCTGGGCCGCCGAGACCGCGGCGGAGTACGACAGCGTCCACGCGACCGTCGCCCTTCACCCCAACGAGGCCCCGCGCATCGTCCACGGTGACCCCGACGGGTGGTCGCGGCAGGGGGCCCGGACACCGGGCGGTGACGCGGCGCTCGACGAGGCCCTGGCCGAGATCGACCGGCTGGCCGCGCTGCCGCAGGTCAAGGGCGTCGGCGAGACCGGCCTCGACTACTTCCGCACCGGTCCCGAGGGCAAGGCCGCCCAGGAGCGTTCCTTCCGCGCCCACATCGAGATCGCCAAGCGGCACGGCAAGACCCTCGTCATCCACGACCGCGACGCTCACGCGGACGTGCTGCGCGTCCTCAAGGAGGAGGGCGCCCCCGAGCGGACGGTGTTCCACTGCTACTCCGGGGACGCCGAGATGGCCGAGGAGTGCGCCCGCGAGGGCTACTTCATGTCCTTCGCCGGCAACGTCACCTTCAAGAACGCCCGGAACCTGAGGGACGCGCTCGCCGTCGCCCCGCTGGAACTGGTCCTCGTCGAGACCGACGCGCCCTTCCTGACCCCGGCGCCGTACCGCGGACGGCCCAACGCCCCGTATCTCATTCCGGTCACGGTGCGTGCGATGGCCGTCGTGCGGGGCGTCGAGGAGGATGCGCTGGCGACGGCCCTGGGCGCGAACACGGCCCGCGCCTTCGGCTACTGAGAGTGCATCGATCATAACTGACGCATAACGCTCGCTCCGGCACACCTTGGGCCCGGCCGCAACCGTGCGTAGTCGTGCCGCTTTGGAGAGTGACCGGCGCTCCGCTAGGTTCTGGGAGCCCGATCCGGACCCCTCTGGCTCTCTGGAGCGTGTCGGCGTGAGCACATCGCAGTACAGGACGTTTGAGGCGTACGACCCCTACGGCGCGCCAGGTGCGCACGGCGGGGGCGGCGCGCACGGCGAGCACCGCGTGCACGACGCGCACGCGGTGCCCGGCGTGCACGACGCCCGGACGCAGGGATACGGCATGGCTTACGGGGGTGACACGTACCGGCCGGCGTACGAGGTCTCGGCGGAGGCGGGGACGCCGGTCTCCCCGACGGGGCAGGCGCAGGCGTATGCGAGTGCACCGAGTGAGCCGGTGCTTCCGCGGCAGAGCGAGCGCGTACCGGAGAGCGAGGCGCCCGACCCGGGCGTGCGCGCCGTGGTGGGGCGGCGTGCCACGCGCCGGCGGAAGGCGCGGTACAGCCAGCGCCCCGACTCCACCGTGCGCCGTCTGCTTCCGCAGGCGCTGGTCGTCGCGTTCCTCGCCGGCGGCACCACCGCGTTCCTCGCCAAGGACAAGGCGATCGAGCTGACCGTCGACGGCAGGCCGCGCGTCCTGCACACGTTCGCGGACGACGTGACCGAGCTGCTGGCCGACGAAGGCGTGCGGGTGGGCGCGCACGACGTGGTGGCGCCCGCCGCCGGCGCGGCGCTGGCCAGCGGCGACGAGGTCGCGGTGCACTACGGCCGCCCCGTACGGCTCACGCTGGACGGCCAGCCGCGCGAGGTGTGGACGACGGCGCGCACCGTCGACGGGGCGCTCAACCAGCTGGGGGTGCGAGCCGAGGGCGCGTACCTGTCGGCCTCGCGCTCCCAGAGCATCGGACGCGCCGGACTCGCACTCGACGTGCGCACCGAGCGCACGGTCACGATCTTGGCGGACGGCCGGACCCGCACCATCCGCACCAACGCCGCGACCGTCCGCGAGGCCGTCGAGGAGGCCGGGGTCACCCTGCACGGCCAGGACACCACCTCCGTGCCCCAGGCCGGCTTCCCGCGCGACGGGCAGACGGTGACCGTGCTGCGCGTCACGGACGGCAAGGAGGTGCGCGAGGAGACCATCCCGTTCGAGGTGCGGCGGACGCCGGACCCGACGGTGTTCGAGGGCACCGAGGTGGTCGAGCGGGCCGGGCGGCCCGGGCTGCGCCGGATCACGTACCACCTGCGGACCGTCAACGGGGTCCGGCAGAAGCCGCGCCGCGAGGGCTCCGAGGTGGTGCGCGAGCCGCGCGCGCAGCTCGTGAAGGTGGGCACCAAGCCGCACCCGGACTCCGTGAAGGGCGCCGACGGCCTCGACTGGCACGGTCTCGCCGTCTGCGAGTCCGGCGGCCGCCCGGCCGCGGTGGACCCCTCCGGGACGTACGGCGGGCTGTACCAGTTCGACACCCACACCTGGCAAAGCCTCGGCGGCAGCGGGCGCCCTCAGGACGCGTCGGCCGCGGAGCAGACGTTCCGTGCGAAGAAGCTCTACACGAAACGCGGCTCGACCCCGTGGCCGCACTGCGGGGCACGGCTGCACGGGTGACCGGCGGGAGCGATCCCGGCGGCCCGTACCCTAGTCCCGTGAGCAGCCCCGTCCCCGACTCCCTCCTCGGCCCGGCCGACATCCGTGAACTCGCCACAGCGCTCGGTGTACGCCCCACCAAGCAGCGCGGCCAGAACTTCGTGATCGACGCCAACACGGTCCGCCGTATCGTCCGCACCGCCGGGGTCCGCCCGGACGACGTCGTCGTCGAGGTCGGCCCGGGGCTCGGGTCCCTCACCCTGGCGCTCCTCGAGGTCGCCGACCGGGTGACCGCCGTGGAGATCGACGACGTCCTGGCGGGCGCGCTGCCCGCGACGATCAGGGCGCGCATGCCGGCGCGCGCGGACCGGTTCGCGCTGGTCCACTCCGACGCGATGCACGTCACCGAACTGCCCGGGCCCCCGCCCAGCGCGCTCGTCGCGAACCTCCCCTACAACGTCGCCGTCCCGGTCCTCCTCCACATGCTCGACACCTTCCCGAGCATCGAGCGGACGCTGGTGATGGTGCAGGCCGAGGTCGCCGACCGGCTCGCCGCCCCGCCCGGTTCGAAGGTCTACGGCGTGCCGTCCGTCAAGGCCAACTGGTACGCCGAGGTGAAGCGCGCCGGATCCATCGGGCGCAACGTCTTCTGGCCCGCCCCGAACGTCGACAGCGGGCTGGTCTCCCTCGTCCGGCGCACCGAGCCGCTGAAGACGACGGCGTCGAAGCGCGAGGTCTTCGCCGTCGTCGACGCGGCGTTCGCACAGCGGCGCAAGACCCTGCGGGCGGCGCTCGCCGGGTGGGCCGGGTCCGCGGCGGCCGCCGAGACGGCCCTCGTCGCCGCCGGGGTCTCGCCGCAGGCGCGCGGGGAGTCGCTGACGGTGGAGGAGTTCGCGAGCATCGCCGAGCACAAGGAGTCCGGTAAGTGAGCGTCACCGTACGCGTTCCCGCCAAGGTCAACGTCCAGCTCGCGGTGGGCGCCGCCCGCCCCGACGGCTTCCACGACCTCGCCAACGTCTTCCTCGCCGTCGGTCTGTACGACGAGGTCACGGTCACGCCCGCCGACGAGCTGAGCGTCACCTGCGAGGGCACGGACGCCGACCAGGTGCCGCTGGACCGCACCAACCTCGCCGCGCGCGCCGCGCTCGCCCTCGCCGAACGACGGGGCATCGACCCGGCCGTGCACATCCACATCACCAAGGACATCCCGGTCGCCGGCGGCATGGCCGGGGGGAGCGCGGACGGGGCGGCCGCGCTGCTCGCGTGCAACGAGCTCTGGCGGGCGGGCGCCCCGCGCGCCGAACTCCTCGCGATCTGCGCCGAACTGGGCAGCGACGTGCCCTTCAGCCTGGCCGGCGGCGCCGCCCTCGGCACCGGGCGCGGTGAACGGCTCACCGCCCTGGACGTCGGCGGCACCTTCCACTGGGTGTTCGCGATGGCCGCGCGCGGGCTGTCCACCCCGGCCGTCTTCCGCGAGTTCGACCGGCTCGCCGAAGGTCTCGACATCCCCGAGCCCGTCGCCTCCCGCGACCTCCTCGACGCGCTCGCCAAGGGCGACCCGGACGCGCTCGCCGCCGCCGTCTCCAACGACCTCCAGCCCGCCGCGCTCTCCCTCTTCCCGGAACTCGCGGACACGCTCGACGCGGGACGCGCGGCCGGCGCCCTCACCGCGCTGGTCTCCGGTTCCGGGCCCACGACGGCGTTCCTGGTCCGCGACGCCGCCGCGGCGGAGAAGGTCTCCGGGGCGCTCCTCGCCTCCGGCACCTGCCGCACGGTGCGCACGGCGACGGCACCCGCGCCGGGCGCGCGGGTGATCACCACGGCGGACGGCATCGGCGCCCCCGCCGGAACGTGACACCAGCGCTCACGGCGGCGCGTGACGCGGGACCGTGAGAAGGACGAGGGCCAGACGGCCACCCCCAAGTGAACGGCCGTCGTCAGGCGTGCCTTCGCTGTCACGCGGCGCTCGCCGGTGAGAAGGCCACCGGCTCCGTCCGCCTCGTCGGCACGCGAACGGCAGTGCCTCCGGGCCGAGTTGCGCCCCTCGCCGAACGGCGGCGTCACGGCCACGGTCGTCATCCCCGAGAGCGCGCGACGGCATGCCGGTCGAGGAGCGGTCCCCCAGGAGCGCCCGGCGCCTACGGCCGCGCTGATCCGGCGTCAGCGGCTGGGCGGGGCCGGCGCCCGACGCCGTACGGGCGGGGATCCGGCGCGCGGCCACGCGGGGAACAGGCGGGCACGGCGCGCGTCTTCCCGGGCAGGGCGTACTGCCCCCGCATGCGCGCTCCGTGGGAGACGCGGGCACTCTTCGCCCTCCCTTCACAAGAACCGCCGTATCTCCACCGGGAATTGGCCTGAATCGCCACCCTCCCAGTACGCGTGGGGCGGGCGGGACGGATAAGTTCGGTTGACGTTTCAACAGAACATCCGAACGTCTGCGGAAGGCACGTCCGTGTCCGAATCCCCCACCCCCTCCCACCGTAGGAAGCTGCCGCTGTCCCGGCGCGGCGTGATCGGGGCCGCCGGAGCCGTGGCCGCCGGTGCGGCGCTGACCCCGGCGGTCTTCGCGGCCACCGACTCCGGTACGGCCCCGGCCTCCGATGCCGCCGGCACCGAGCCGGAGACCTTCCCGGCCACCCGCACGGCCGCCGCGACCGGCACCGGCACGGCCACCACGGGCTTCCCCGCCTCCTACGTCGGTGTCCGCTGGGACGGCGACCGGGACGGCGTCACGATCCGTTTCGCGGGCAGCGACAGCAAGGACGTCACCCCGGGCTGCGCGACCCTGGAGGACGGCGGCCGTACGGCCCTGGTCGCGGCCGGCAGCGTCAAGGCGTACGAGCTGGCCGCGCCGGACGGCACGACGGGCCTCGGCTCCCTCGCGATCGACACCACCGGCGGCCCCGACCGCACCTTCCACGTGCCGAAGGAGCCGACACGCGTGCGGGGCGTGCGCTACCTCTCCCGCCCGGCCTGGGGCGCCGACGAGTCCAAGCGCTACAAGGACGGCAAGGTCAACTCGCCGGAGACGTACTACCCGCTCCAGACGATCACGGTCCACCACACGGACACGCCCAACAACGACCCCGACCCCGCGGCCACCGTCCGCGCGATCTACGAGTACCACGCGGTCACCCTGGACTGGGGCGACATCGGCTACCACTTCCTGATCGACGAGGCCGGCAACGTCTACGAGGGCCGCTACTCCGGCGACGACGGCATCCCCGCCTTCAACACCGCCGGCGACATGGTCACCGCCTTCCACACCGCCGGCTTCAACTCCGGCAACCTCGGTATCGCCCTCATCGGCACCCTCGTCGACCAGGGCCCCACCGCCGCCGCCAAGGCCTCCCTGACCCGGCTGATCAAGGTGATCGCCCGCTTCAAGGGCCTCGACCCGCAGGCCAGGGTCACCTTCGTCAACCCGGTCAACGGCGTCACCAAGGACGTCACCACCGTCTCCGGCCACCGCGACTGGCTGCAGACCGACTGCCCGGGCCAGACGATGTACGACCTCCTCGACGAGGTACGCGCTCAGGCGGGCGGAAAGTAGCTCCCGGCAAGGCGGCCTCCCGGCGCGCATTACGCTGGGAGGCTGACCGTCCCCCTGCGCAGGAGTGAAATGGCCGTCAACCTGGTCAATGTCGAGAACGTCAGCAAGGTCTACGGCACCCGTGCCCTGCTGGACGGCGTCTCGCTCGGCGTGTCGGAGGGCGACCGCATCGGCGTGGTGGGCCGCAACGGCGACGGCAAGACCACCCTCATCCGGATGCTCGCCAAGCTGGAGGAGGCCGACACCGGGCGTGTCACGCACTCCGGCGGACTGCGCCTCGGCGTCCTCACCCAGCACGACTCCCTCGACCCGGCCGCCACCGTCCGGCACGAGGTCATCGGGGACATGGCCGACCACGAGTGGGCCGGCAACGCCAAGGTCAGGGACGTCCTCACCGGCCTCTTCGGCGGCCTGGACCTGCCCGGGTTCCCCAAGGGCCTGGACACCGTGATCGGGCCGCTGTCCGGCGGTGAGCGGCGCCGTATCGCGCTCGCCAAGCTGCTCATCGAGGAGCAGGACCTGCTCGTCCTCGACGAGCCCACCAACCACCTCGACGTCGAGGGCATCGCCTGGCTCGCCCGGCACCTGCGGGAGCGCCGCTCGGCGCTGGTCTGCGTCACCCACGACCGCTGGTTCCTCGACCAGGTCTGCACCCGCATGTGGGACGTGCAGCGCGGGGCCGTCTACGAGTACGAGGGCGGCTACTCCGACTACGTCTTCGCCCGCGCGGAGCGCGAGCGGATCGCGGCCACCGAGGAGACCAAGCGGCAGAACCTGGTCCGCAAGGAGCTCGCCTGGCTGCGCCGGGGCGCCCCCGCCCGTACCTCCAAGCCGCGCTTCCGGGTCGAGGCCGCCAACGAGCTGATCGCCGACGTGCCGCCGCCGCGCGACACCAGCGAGCTGATGAAGTTCGCCTCCTCCCGGCTCGGGAAGACCGTGTTCGACCTGGAGGACGTCACCGTCCAGGCCGGCCCCAAGGTGCTGCTCAAGCACGTCACCTGGCAGCTCGGGCCCGGCGACCGCATCGGCCTGGTCGGTGTCAACGGCGCCGGCAAGACCTCGCTGCTGCGCGCCATGGCCGAGGCCGCGCGCACCGAGGGCGAGACGCAGCCGGCGGCCGGGCGGGTCGCCGTCGGCAGGACCGTCAAGCTCGCCTACCTCTCCCAGGAGGTCGCCGAGCTCGACCCGAACCTGCGGGTCCTGGAGGCCGTCCAGCAGGTCCGCGAGCGCGTCGACCTCGGCAAGGGGCGCGAGATGACCGCCGGGCAGCTGTGCGAGACGTTCGGCTTCAACAAGGAGAAGCAGTGGACGCCGGTCGGCGACCTCTCCGGCGGTGAGCGCCGCCGCCTCCAGCTGCTGCGCCTGCTCATGGACGAGCCCAACGTCCTCTTCCTCGACGAGCCCACCAACGACCTGGACATCGAGACCCTCACCCAGCTGGAGGACGTCCTCGACGGCTGGCCCGGCTCGATGATCGTCATCTCCCACGACCGGTTCTTCGTGGAGCGCACCACGGACCGGGTCTTCGCCCTCCTCGGCGACGCCACCCTGCGGATGCTGCCGCGCGGTATCGACGAGTACCTGGAGCGACGCCAGCGCATGGAGGAGGCGGCCGCCGCCACGGCCGTGGCCCCCAAGGCGCCCACGGCCGAGCGGAGCGCCGCCGACCAGCGCGCCGCCAAGAAGGAGCTCCAGAAGATCGAACGTCAGCTGGACCGCGTCTCCGAGAAGGAGACCAAGCTGCACGACCAGATCGCCGCGAACGCCACGGACTTCGCCAAGGTGGCCGAACTCGACACCCAGCTGCGCGACTTGGCCGGGGAGCGCGAGGAACTGGAGATGCGCTGGCTGGAGCTGGCGGAGGACGCGTAGCGAGGTCGCTTGCCGCGTCGTGGTGTAGGCGATCAAGCGTTGCGGGTTCCGGTACGAGGCCGCTGACGATCTCCGCGGACGCGGCAGCCCACGAGGCGCCCTGCGTACATGAGTTGACCACGAGGCGATCGTCGGCTGGCTCGCCCCAGGCGCCGCCGCCTGGCGCCGAGTGCTCACCCCGCTCACTCCGGCGCAACGGGACCTGTTCGTCGAGACCTTGCGCCCGTACGAGGCGGCGGTGGCGGAGGAACGCGAGCACTGAGAGCGCTTGCGTACGCCCGTGGAGGGCCCGTGAAAGCGCGTAACGGTGGCATCACGGGGCGGTTCTCCCTTGGGAACAGCGGCAGATGTGGGCCCGTGGCCTGTCGGTGCCGAGTGATACAAAGGTCCGTCTGAGAGCAGTCTGAGAACGCCCTGAGGCCCCTCGGGAGCCTCGGGGTGTGGCTAAAAGTCAGTAACGGGGGAAGATCGCTGATGACTCAGCCACCCAACCAGCCGCCGCAGCAGGGTGGATTCGGAGCACCGCAGGACCAACCGCCGCCGTCGGGCGGTGGCTTCGGCGCCCCGCAGCAGCCGCCCGCGCAGGGAGGCTTCGGTGCGCCCCAGGGCGCGCCCCCGCTTCCTGCCCAGCCACCCCAGCCGGGATACGGATATCCGCAGCAGCCGGGACCGTATGCGCAGCCCGGTCCATACGGCCAGGCACAGCAGCCCGGTCCATACGGCCAGGCACAGCAGCCCGGCCCTTATGGCCAGGCACAGCACCCCGGCCCGTACGGGCAACCGCCCCAGCCGGGTTACGGCTATCCGCCGCAGTACCCGGGCGCACCCGGCGTCACTCCGCCGCCCGGTGGCGGGGGCGGCGGGCCGTTCAGGGGGAGGCCCGCGCTGATCGTCGCGGCGGCCGTGGCGGGACTGCTGGTCGTCGGCGGCACCGTGTACGCCGTCACCAGCGGCGGGGACGACGGCAAGAAGCCGGTCGCCCGGCAGTCCGCCGACCCCAGGGCCTCCGGCACCGACGCCCCGGCCAACCCGGGCGACGGCGGCGGCGACGGCGGAGCGGACCCGGAGAACCTCAACGAGGGCCGCAAGTCCGGCGAGGCCAAGGTGCTCTGGTACAAGTCGGCACCCGACGCCCCCGCGTCCGGCGCCGACGCCCCCGGCATGTGGATCACCGGGAAGACCGCGGTGAAGGCGGCGTACAAGCAGGTCTTCGCCTACGGCGTGGGCGACGGCGCCCCGGCCTGGGATCCGATCACGTTCCCGCAGAAGATCTGCGCGGTCACCCCGCACCAGTCGGCCGCCGGCAAGGTCGTCGTGGCCTACATGAACGGCACCAGCGACCGGGCCAAGTGCAACCAGCTGCAGGAGATCGACCTCGACACCGGCCGCAAGGGCTGGACCGCGACCGTCGCCGACGGCGGCCTGTTCGACAGCGCGATCAGCATCGGGCTGACGATCAGCGGAAAGACGCTGATGGTGAGCCGCTCCCAGTCGGGCACGGCGTACGACCTCGGCGGCGGCGACAAGCTGTACGACAAGAAGAAGTACGGCGCGTCCTGCTTCCCGACGGCGTTCGCGGGCGGCACCAACCGGCTGGTCGAGGTGGCCTCCTGCGGGGCCGGCGGCGGCGACGAGCACGACGAGATCTCGGAGCTCGACCCGGCCACCGGCAAGGTCAGGTGGACCCAGCCGGTCAAGAAGGGCTGGTCGGTCCAGCGGACCTACTCCGTCGACCCGCTCGTGGTCTATCTGACCAACGAGGACAAGAAGGCCTGGAACATCTCGACCCTGGACGACAAGGGCACGTTCCGTTCCGAGGTGAAGGTCGACGAGAAGTTCGCCCCCGAGTGCGGCTGGGCGATCCTCGCCCGTGACCTCCAGGGCTGCCAGGGCGTCGCCGCCGACGCGAACACCCTCTATCTGCCGACGGACGTGAACGGCGGCGCCAACGAGATCGTCGCGATCAGCCTCGCCGACGGCAAGGCGAAGTGGCGTACCAAGTCCCCGACGGACGAGTCGATGTACCCGGTCAAGGCCGAGGGCGGCAAACTGGTCGCCTACGTAAGGCCGTCGTACGACGCGGGCGGCCAGGTCGTGTCGATCCCGACCACCGGCTCCGCCCACACCACCACGAGGCTGCTGCAGAACCCGCAGCACACCGCCGACATCGAGGACGGCTTCTACGACGGCGCGGCCGACTGGGTCGACGGGCGCTTCTACCTCTCCACCACGCGGCTGTCCGGCAGCGACGACGCGAAGGAGAAGCTGATGATGGCCTTCGGTAACTGAGCGGACGCGCCCGCCCGCCCCCTCCAGCAGTCCGCACCGGCCGCCGGCCGTCTCACCTGCTCTCCCCAGCCATCTCACGCGCCGTCCCCAGAGGTACCCCGTCATGACCCAGCCGCCTCCGCCACCGCCCAACCAGCCCCCGCGGCAGCCCGGTTTCGGCGCCCCCGCCGGCCCCCCGCAGCCGCCCGGACAGCCGGCTCCCCAGCCGGGCTACGGCTATCCGCAGCCCCCGGCCCCTCAGCCCGGCTACGGCTATGAGCAGCAGCCCCCGGCCCCTCAGCCCGGCTACGGCTACCCCCACCAGCCGCCCCAGTCCGGCTACGGCTACCCCGCACAGCCCCCGGTAACGGGCCCGAACCCGTACGCTCAGCAGGCCGGTTACGGCTACCCGGGCGGTCGGCCCGGCGGCCCCACTCCCACCCCCGGCAGGAACAACGCCACCCTGCTCATCATCGTCGCCGCGGTCGTCGTGATCGCGCTGATCGTCGGCGGCGGCATCTGGTACGCCAAGTCCTCCGGCGCCCACGGCAAGAAGAACGACACCGCCGGCTCCAGCGCCGGCGGCACCGGCGGCCAGGGTGGCAAGGGAGGCGGAGGCAGCGAGAAGGTGCCCGCCGACCCCACCTCCAGGGTCCTCTTCCAGGTCCCGCTGCCCACGGCGAACGACACCACGGTCACCGCCGGTTCCTGGCTCACCGACAAGGTGTACGCGAAGACCGGCGTCGCCCGGATCGTCGGCTACGACCCCGACTCGGGCGCCAGGTTGTGGACGGTCCCGCTGCCCGGCCCGGTCTGCTACGCCACCGGGCACGTCAGCGCGGACGGCAGGACCGCCGTCGTCTTCCAGCCCAAGATGCCGCCCAAGGGCTCCACGGCGGGCTGCACCCAGGTCGCCGCGATCGACCTGAACGCCGGTAAGAAGCTGTGGACGCAGACGGTCAAGACCGGTGACGTAGCGGTCAACTTCAACAATGTGACGGTCGCCCAGCAGACGGTCGCGGTCGGCGGCACCAGCGGCGGCGCCGCCTTCGACCTCGCCTCCGGCAAGCTCCGCTGGCAGCCCAAGCCGACCGACACCTGCTACGACGCCGGTTACGGCGGCGGCGCCAAACTGGTGGCGGTCCGCAGGTGCGGCAGCGGCGACACCGCTCAGCTGCACATCCAGACCATCGACCCGGTCTCCGGCAAGGTGATCTCCGAGTACGAGATGACCTCCGGCATCGACTACGCCGGCGTCGTGTCGACCGACCCGCTGGTGGTGGCCGCCGACGTCAACGACAGCGCGGGCGACGGCAGCGGCTTCTCGGACGTCTTCTCCATCGACAACAGGACCGGGCAGCTGCGCACCCGTATCTCCACGCCGGGCAGCGCGTACGCGGCCCGCTGCGACGGCATCTACCAGCTGGAGAACTGCAAGGGAGTGGTGGTCGGCAACGACCGGCTGTACCTGCCGACCGAGGAGCACGACGGCAGCGGGGACCACACCAGGACCAACGAGATCGTCGCCTTCGACCTGGCCACCGGCAAGCAGACCGGCCAGCGCGCGGACGCCGGCGACAACTACACGATCACCCCGCTGCGCATGGACGGTCCGAATGTGATCGCGTACAAGAGCCCGCCGTACGACAAGGGCGGCCAGGTCGTCAGTATCGACGGCGGTTCGTTCAAGGAGACCAGGCTGCTGGAGAACCCGGTGACGGCGGCGGTCAAGGCCGTGGAGACCAGCATGTCGCCGCAGTACGCGGAGGTCCTCTACTCCCAGGGGCACCTGTACCTGTCCGCCGTGTACGCTCACGCCGCCGGTTCGTCGACATCGGGCAAGGAGTACCTGGTCAACGCGTTCGGTGCGGGTGGCTGACGGTTCGTCAAGCGCAAGCGCCCGTGTCACCCGGCCCGTGATTCCGGTCCCGTCCCTGGTCAGGTGCGGGACCGGGCGCGTACCGCATCACACCCTCTCTTCACCCGCGAATACGAGAAAAGCCAGAGATTCCTCCGATCCGGGGCACTTCTCATCAGTAGGGGCAGCGCAACGTCGAACAAGCGTGTAGCTTCCGGGGGCATGAAGGACGGGGTGCCGGGGGGCCCTCTGTCCACGCGGACCAGTGGGCATCCATAGTGGGGCATCCATTGGGGGGGGGACTGGGGGGTTGCTCTATGGGAGTGCGGCTCATGGTGGTCGACGACCACCGGTTGCTCGCCGAGGCGCTGGCCTCGGCGCTGAAACTGCGCGGCCACCGGGTGCTCGCGGCGGCGGCGCCCGCGGCGGGCGCGGCGGAGCTGGTGATCGCACGCGCGCCCGAGGTGTGCCTGCTGGGTACGGCGACACCGGCCGAGCCGGGGATCTTCGACCCGGTGGTGAAGATCAAGAAGGAGCGGCCGCAGGTCGCGGTGGTGGTGCTGGGCCCGGTGCCGTCCCCGCGGGGCATCGCGGCGGCCTTCGCCGCGGGCGCCTCCGGGTACGTACGGCACGACGAGCGGATAGAGGGCGTCGAGCGGGCGATCATGAAGGCGCGGGCCGGTGAGGCGGCGGTGGCCCCGGCGCTGCTCCAGGGCGCGTTCGGTGAACTGCTCAACCCCGCCGCCCAGCCAGACGACGAGGGCCAGCGCCTCCTCCAGATGCTCACCCCGAGGGAGGTGGAGGTCCTGGTCCGGGTGGCCGACGGCGAGGACACGAGGCTGATCGCCGCGGGCATGGGCATCGCCCCGAGCACGGCCCGCACCCATGTGCAGAGGGTGCTGATGAAGCTGGGGGTGGGGTCGAGGCTGGAGGCGGCGGCTTTGGCGGCGCGCACGGGCCTACTGGACAGGGCCGGCCCGCTGAACAGTTCAACGGGGCCGGACCTCTAGCCGGGAAACACCCCGTGCCTACTCTTCAATTTCCTCCACAGGGGGCACCGGAGGCGGAGTGGGCCGCAGCCACAACCACACCAAGAAGAACACCCCCAGCAACAACATCCCGATCCCGGTCCACAGATTGATATTGATCCCCTGCGCCTTGTCGATCTCGGCCTCGGAGTCCGTGATCCCGGTGATCGTGACGATGATCCCGTACAGCACGAACAACCCGCCGATGATCCGCCGCAGATCGAAGATGCGCGCGGCGGTCGTGGACTTGCTCTCCAGCTCGGTGACTTCCCGGTGGACGTCCTGCTCGGAGTAGTGGAACCCGGACTGCCCGGAGTTGTCGGTCATGGTCTCTCCATTCTCCCGGGGCCGGGGTCAGAACGAGAACGGGATGTAACAGAGGGCGGCGAGGACCACCGCACCCCAGCCCAGCAGCGCCGGCCGCCGGTACCAGGCCTCGTCGCCGGGCGCGGGCGCCTCGGTCA
This sequence comes from Streptomyces sp. NPDC111744, assembly GCF_055634995.1. NCBI lineage: Bacteria > Bacillati > Actinomycetota > Actinomycetes > Kitasatosporales > Streptomycetaceae > Streptomyces > Streptomyces sp. NPDC111744. The sequence continues at coordinate 278,358 of NZ_JBVKCG010000007.1, read as the reverse complement.
CGCCGGGGGAGCGGGTGCCGTAGACCAGGCCCGCGAGCTCCGCCTCCGGCTTGGGCGCGGTGAACAGGGACACGATGACCATCACCACCGCGCCGGCGACGAAGCCGGCGATTGCGGAGACGAAGTTGGCGCCCTGGTCGGAGGGGATGCCGATGATGTCCTTCTTGTAGAGGACGAAGTAGTCGACCATCGCGGTCACCGTCCCCGCGAGCAGCCCCCAGAAGCCGGATTTCGCCGAGGCGCGCTTCCAGAACATGCCGACGATGAAGACGACGAACATCGGCACGTTGAAGAAGGAGAACAGCGTCTGGAGGTAGCTCATGATGTTCGAGAACGACGACGCGAGGAACGCCGTACCGACGGACGCGCAGACGCCGATCGCCGTGATGAGACGTCCGAAGCGGACGTAATAGCCGTCCTCGCGGCCGCGCACCACGTACTTCGCCCAGATGTCCGTCGTGAAGACGGTGTTGAAGGACGACACGTTGGCCGCCATGCCGGCCATGAAGGCCGCCAGCAGACCGGTGACCGCGATGCCGAGGACGCCGTTTGGAAGCAGCTGGGACATCAGGTACGGGATCGCGTCGTTGTACTGGAGGCCGGAGCCGGACGTGCCGATGTTCGGCACCAGCGCGGCGGCGACCAGGCCCGGGATCATCACCAGGAAGACGATGAAGATCTTCGGGTACGCGGCGATCAGCGGGGTGCGCTGGGCGGCGGAGAGGTTCTTCGCCGACAGGGCGCGCTGGACCTCGGCGAAGTTGGTCGTCCAGTAGCCGAAGGAGAGGACGAAGCCGAGACCGAGGATGATGGTCAGCCAGTTCGCGCCGAGCGGGTTGGCACTGCCGATGCCGGTGCCGCCCCAGGCGGTGGTGAAGTTGTGGCCGTGGGTGACGGTGAGCTTGTTGACCAGACCGTCCCAGCCGCCGACCTTCTTCAGGCCCAGCACGGACAGCGGGATGAGGGCGGCCAGGATCACGAAGAACTGGAGCACCTCGTTGTAGATGGCCGATGAGAGGCCGCCGAGCGTGATGTACGCCAGCACGAACGCGCCCGCCACCACGATCGCCACCCACTGCGGCCAGCCCAGCAGCGCCTGCACGACGATCGCGAGGGCGTACAGGTTGACACCCGCGATGAGGATGGCGGCGAAGGCGAACAGGATCGAACTCAGCAGGTGTGCGCCTCTGTCGAAGCGCAGCAGCAGGAACTCGGGGACCGAGCGGACCTTGCTGCCGTAGTAGAAGGGCATCATCACCAGGCCGAGGAAGACCATGGCCGGGATGGCGCCGATCCAGTACCAGTGCACGGTGTACGCGCCGTACTGGGCGCTGTTGGCGGCCATGCCGAGGATCTCGGTGGCGGCCAGGTTCGCCGAGATGAACGCGAGCCCGGTGATCCAGGCGGGCAGTGACCGTCCGGAGAGGAAGAAGTCGAGGCTCGTCTTCACCGAGCGGCGGGCCGCGATGCCGATGCCCAGGACGACCACGAAGTAGATCGCGAGGATCGCGTAGTCGAGGCCGTTGGTGGGGAGGCGTAGCCCCGCCGCGAGGTATGTGGGGGATGTTGGGGCATTTGTGGGGTTTTGCATCCAGTAATTCAACACTTTTGTTGTCTCACCTTGATTGATTGCGATGTTGACTGACCTGGTGAGTTGTGTTTTGGTGTGTTCGGTTCTGTTTGAAGGTTGGCTGACTCGAACAACGCTCGATATTCGGGAGTCCGCAGTGAAGAAGACCTCGACCCGGCTGGCCGACGGTCGCGAGCTCATCTACTACGACCTGCGCGACGACACCGTGCGCGACGCGGTGGACCGCCGGCCGCTGGAGCGGACGCACACCTCCTCCGAAATCCGCCGTGACGCGCTGCTCGGCGACCAGGTCGCCGTCGCCTCGCACCGGCAGGGCCGCACCTACCATCCGCCGGCCGACCAGTGCCCCCTGTGCCCGACCCAGGGCGACCGGCTGAGCGAGATCCCGGACTCGTCGTACGACGTGGTGGTCTTCGAGAATCGTTTTCCCTCGCTGGCCGGCGACTCCGGGCGCTGTGAGGTGGTCTGCTTCACCTCGGACCACGACGCGTCCTTCGCCGGCCTCACCGAGGAGCAGGCGCGCCTCGTCCTCGACGCGTGGACCGACCGGACCTCGGAACTGTCCCATCTCCCCTCCGTCCAGCAGGTGTTCTGCTTCGAGAACCGCGGCGAGGAGATCGGCGTGACGCTCGGTCACCCGCACGGCCAGATCTACGCCTACCCCTTCACCACCCCCCGCACCGCCCTGATGCTGCGTTCACTCGCGGCTCACAAGGAAGCGACCAGCGGAGAGAACCTCTTCGACGCCGTCCTGGAGCGTGAACTCGCCGACGAGCGGATCGTCCTTGAGGGTGAACACTGGGTCGCCTTCGTGCCGTACGCGGCACACTGGCCCTATGAGGTCCACCTGTACCCGAAGCGCCGGGTCCCCGACCTGCTGGGTCTCGACGAGGCGGCACGCTCAGAGTTCCCCAAGGTTTATCTGGAACTCTTGAGGCGCTTCGACCGTATCTTCGGTGAGGGTGAACCTCCCACGCCCTACATCGCCGCCTGGCACCAGGCGCCGTTCGGGACGCTGGAGGAGTTCGACGGTGTCACGCGCGACGACTTCGCGCTCCACCTCGAGCTTTTCACCATCCGCCGAACGTCCGGCAAGCTGAAGTTTCTCGCGGGTTCCGAATCCGGCATGAGTGTGTTCATCAACGACGTGCCGCCGGAGCGCGCGGCCGAGCGACTGCGAGAGGTAGCGAGTTGATGAAGTACCTGGTGACGGGCGGGGCGGGTTACGTCGGCAGTGTGGTGGCCCAGCACCTGCTGGAGGCGGGCCACGAGGTCACCGTCCTCGACAACCTCTCCACGGGCTTCCGTGAGGCCGTCCCGGCGGGCGCGGCGTTCGTCGAGGGCGACATCCGCGACGCCGCGAAGTGGCTCGACGCCTCCTACGAGGCGGTGCTGCACTTCGCCGCGTTCTCCCAGGTCGGCGAGTCGGTGGCGAAGCCCGAGAAGTACTGGGACAACAACGTCGGCGGCACCATGGCGCTGCTCGCCGCGATGCGCGAGGCAGGCGTACGCAAGCTCGTCTTCTCCTCCACGGCGGCCACCTACGGCGAGCCGGAGCAGGTCCCGATCGTCGAGACCGCCCCGACGAAGCCCACCAGCCCGTACGGCGCCACCAAGCTCGCCGTCGACCACATGATCACCGGTGAGGCGGCCGCCCACGGCCTGGGCGCGGTCTCCCTGCGCTACTTCAACGTGGCCGGTGCCTACGGCGCGCAGGGCGAGCGCCACGACCCCGAGTCGCACCTGATCCCGCTGGTCCTCCAGGTCGCCCAGGGCCGCCGCGAGGCCATCTCGGTCTTCGGCGACGACTACCCGACGCCCGACGGCACCTGCGTCCGCGACTACATCCATGTCGCCGACCTGGCCGACGCCCACCTGCTGGCCCTGACCGCCGCACGCTCCGGCGAGCACCTGATCTGCAACCTCGGCAACGGCGAGGGCTTCTCGGTCCGCGAGGTCATCGAGACGGTCCGCCAGGTCACCGGCCACCCGATCCCCGAGGTCGTGGCCCCGCGCCGGGGCGGCGACCCGGCCGTCCTGGTCGCCTCGGCGGCCACCGCCCGCGAGAAGCTGGGCTGGAACCCGACCCGCGCGGACCTCGCGGGGATCGTCGCGGACGCCTGGGAGTTCGCACAGCACATCGCAAGGGAGCAGTAAGTGGGGGCAGCACAGCAGGTCAGAGACGCCTTCGAGGAGCTGTACGGCACGGCTCCCGACGGCGTCTGGTCGGCGCCGGGCCGGGTCAACCTGATCGGTGAGCACACCGACTACAACGACGGCTTCGTGATGCCGTTCGCACTGCCGCACGTGACGACGGCCGCGGTCTCCCGCCGCACCGACGGCGTGCTGCGCCTGCACTCCTCGGACATCGAGGGCGGGGTCGTCGAGCTCTCCCTCGACGCCCTGGAACCCGGCACCGACCACGACTGGACGGCGTACCCGGCGGGCGTGGTCTGGGCGCTGCGCGAGGCCGGCCACCCGGTCACCGGCGCCGACGTCCACCTGTCCTCCACGGTTCCGACCGGCGCCGGCCTGTCCTCCTCCGCGGCCCTGGAGGTGGTGATCGCCCTCGCCCTCAACGACCTGCACGGACTCGGCCTCGCACGCTGGCAGCTGGCCCGCCTGTGCCAGCGCGCGGAGAACGTCTACGTCGGGGCGCCGACCGGCATCATGGACCAGACGGCGTCCGCCTGCTGCGAGGCCGGGCACGCCCTGTTCCTGGACACCCGCGACCTCTCACAGCGGCAGATCCCCTTCGACCTCGCGGCCGAGGGCATGCGGCTGCTGGTCGTCGACACCCAGGTCAAGCACGCCCACAGCGGCGGCGAGTACGGCAAGCGCCGCGCCGGCTGCGAGAAGGGCGCGGCCCTGCTGGGCGTGGACGCGCTGCGGGACATCGCCTACGACGACCTCGACGCCGCGCTCGACCGGCTGGGCGACGAGGAGGAGGTACGACGCCTGGTCCGCCACGTCGTCACCGAGGACCACCGCGTCGAACGTGTCGTCGCTCTTCTGAAGGCCGGTGACACCCGCGCCATCGGCCCGGTCCTCACCGAGGGCCACGCCTCGCTGCGCGACGACTTCCGGATCTCCTGCCCGGAGCTGGACCTGGTCGTCGACACCGCCCTCGCCACCGGCGCCCTGGGCGCCCGGATGACCGGCGGCGGCTTCGGCGGCTCGGCGATCGTCCTCGCGGAGGCGTCCGACGTCGACACGATCACCAAGGCGGTCGAAGAGGCCTTCGCGGCGGCCGGTTTCAAGGCGCCACGGACGTTCGAGGCGGTGCCGTCGGCGGGCGCCCGCCAGGAGAGCTGAGGCTCAGCCCAGCCGCTTCGTGAGGGTGTACTCCGTGATCCCCGGCGGATAGTCGGGGATCACGCAGACCACCTCGTAACCCTGCTTCCGGTAGAAACCGGGCGCCTGGAAGTCCCAGGTCTCCACACGCGCGCCGGTGCAGGCGCGGTCCTTCCCGGCGATGCGTTCCGCCACGGCCAGCAGCCGGCCGCCCAGGCCCACGCCGCGATGGCGGGCGTCCACCCACAGATAGGTGACGTGCAGCCAGGTCGTCCACGTGTGCCCCACCAGGCCGCCCGCCAGTTCGCCCGAACCCTCGTCCATCGCCCAGACGTGCAGCGGCACTTGGCGTTCGCCGGGGGTGCCGCGCAGGGCCGCGAGGAACGGGGAGGCCGCGGTGTTGGTGTCCCGCAGCCTCGCGTGGAGCAGTTCCCGCCGTTCTTTGTCGACTTCCGCCTCAATACGAAACATGCGGCACACCATAAACGCGTCGGACGGCCAGTTCTGCAAATTGCCTTCCGCTCCCGCCCCCCTTCCGTACTCTGAGGAGCAGTACCGGTGGGGGCCGGTGCTGATCAGGGGGCGAGACAAGTCGGGTACGACACCCGCGGTGGGGGTAGCAGTCCAGGCACGGCGGCGGCCGTGCGGTTCCGTCCTCCCACGGGTGTCGTGCCCGCATGATCCGTCGTTCTGAGCACCTTGGGGTATCCCCTGCTCATGAAGAGCAAGGGGAAGGGGGTTTTGTGGTTCGCATCCGAGTTCTGGTCGTCGACGACCACCGTATCTTCGCCGAGTCGCTCGCCGCGGCACTGGCCGCCGAGCCCGACGTCGACGTGTCCGCGGCCGGCAGCGGCCCGGCGGCGCTGCGCTGCCTGGAGCGCGCGGCCGCCGAGGGCCGCCGCTACGACGTGCTGCTCGTCGACGCCGACCTGGGAGGCCGACTGCACGGCGGCCGCCCGGCCGTACCGGTGCAGGAGGGCAACGAGGAGGGTCTGGTCGACGGGATATCCCTGGTCGCCGGGGTCCGCTCGGCCCAGCCGGGCGTCCGTGTCGTCGTCCTCGCCGAGAAGGACGACCCGCGGCGTGCCGCCCTGGCCCTGCAGGCCGGCGCCTGCGGCTGGGTCGCCAAGGACTGCTCGCTGTCTCGGCTGCTGAACGTCATCCGGGGGGTGCTGCGCGACGAGACCCATCTGCCGCCCGCCCTGCTCACCGGGGTCCTGCGGGAGATGACGGCCGCGCGCAAGCACCGCACCGAGAGCGAACGGCTCGTGGAGTCCCTCACGCCGAGGGAACGGGAAGTGCTCCGGTGCATGGTGGCGGGCCTGGGGCGCAAGGCGGTCGCCGAGCGCCTGTTCCTGTCCCCGCACACCGTCCGCACCCATATGCAGAACGTGCTCGGCAAACTGGGCGTCCACTCCACCCTGGCCGCCGTCGCGCTCGCCCGCCGGGCCGGGGTCGGGCCGGCGGACCTGGGGACTGCCGGGCGGATCATGTCGGAGGAAAGCAGCAGTGCCTGATCAACACCGGTGAGCGGGGCGATGGGGGTCCCCCGCGCGAGCACGTTCGAGCGTGGGGAGCGTCTGGCTGCCAAGCCCCGCGTCTCCGGCAGGATCCGCCCGGCAGGCCCCTCAGCCGGGGATGTTGTCGAACGGGGCGGTCAACTGGCGTAGCAGGCCGGCCAGTTCGGCGCGCTGGGTGCGGGAGAGTTCGGCGAGGATCGCCCGTTCCTGGTCGAGGAGTCCGGCCAGGGCCTGGTCCGCGCGGTCCTGGCCCTCGTCGGTCAGCCGCACCAGCACGCCCCGCCGGTCGCTCGGGTCCGGCAACCGCTCCACCAGGCCCTTCTTGGCCAGTCGGTCGATCCGGTTGGTCATCGTCCCCGAGGTGACCAGGGTCTGGGTCAGCAACTGCCCGGGGGAGAGCTGGTAGGGCGTCCCCGCGCGCCGCAGCGCGGTCAGCACGTCGAACTCCCAGGGCTCCAGACTGTGCTCCGCGAAGGCCAGCCGACGTGCCCGGTCCAGGTGCCGGGCCAGCCGGCTCACCCGGCTGAGCACCTCGAGCGGCTCCACGTCGAGGTCCGGGCGCTCCCGGCGCCACGCAGCCACCAGCCGATCGACCTCGTCCTCCATGACGATCAGTGTAGTGGTTGTGTCGACATGAAGTCTCTTGATGTCGAGCTTCTTGACATCGAGATATCAGCCCGGGGAAGGTGGAGTACATGACGACTCCCGCCTGGGACCCCGCCCAGTACCTCCGTCACGCCGGCCACCGCGCCCGCCCCTTCACCGACCTCCTCGCCCGGATCCCCGTCCTCCCCGGCGACCGCCCGGCAGTCGCCGACCTCGGCTGCGGCCCCGGCAACATGACCGCCCTGCTCGCCGAACGCTGGCCCACCGCCCACATCACCGGCTACGACAACTCGCCCGAGATGCTCGAGAAGGCACTCGTGGAGTACGAGGGCCCCACGGCCGGCGGTGGCCGCCTGGACTTCTCCCACGCCGACGTCCGCACCTGGGCGCCCGAGCGGCCGTACGACCTGATCGTCAGCAATGCCACGCTCCAGTGGGTCCCCGGGCACGCCGAGCGGTTCGCCGACTGGATCGCCGCCCTCGCCCCCGGCGGCACCTTCGCCTTCCAGGTCCCCGGCAACTTCACCGCCCCCAGCCACCGGCTGATGCGCGCCCTCGCCGAGTCCCCCCGCTGGCAGGACCGCCTCGCCGGGGCCCTCCGCCACGACGACGCCGTCCTCACCCCCGAGGCCTACCTGGAGCGGCTGACCGCGCTCGGCTGCGCCGCCGACGTCTGGGAGACGACTTACATCCACCTGCTGACCGGCGAGGACCCGGTCCTCGACTGGGTGAAGGGCACCGGGCTGCGCCCCGTCCTCACCGCCCTCGCCGACGATCCCCAGGCCCGCGACGCCTTCCTCGCCGAGTACCGGGCCGCACTGCGCGAGGCCTACCCGGCAGGACCGCACGGCACCCCGTTCCCGTTCCGGCGCCTCTTCGCCGTCGCCCACAAGGAGGAAGCCTGATGCTCACCGCCCTCGACCACGTCCAGCTCGCCGCCCCGGCCGGGTTCGAGGACCGGCTGCGGACGTTCTACGTGGACACCCTCGGCATGACGGAAGTCCCCAAACCGCCCGTGCTCGCGGCGCGGGGCGGCTGCTGGTTCCGGGCCGGCGAGATCCATCTGCACGTGGGGATCGAGCAGGCTTTCCGGCCCGCCAGGCAGGCCCACCCCGGCCTCCGGGTGACCGGCATCGACGCGTACGCGGCCCGGCTCACCGCGCACGGTACGCCCGTCGTCTGGGACGAGGACCTCCCCGGCCACCGCCGCTTCTACTGCGAGGACCCCGTCGGCAACCGACTGGAGTTCCTGGAACCGGTGCGCTGAGCCGCCGTTTGCCCCGGCCCGGTCACGGTTACCCGGTGGGGAGACAGCCGACTACCGACCCGTCAGGAGTGATCGACGGTGGCACGAGAGCAGAAGGCCAAGGCGAAGAAGGAACAGATCAAGGGCAAGGCCAAGGAGGTCGGCGGGCGCGCGGTGCGCGACGTGCCGATGGAGGCGGAAGGACGCCTCGAAGAGTCGAAGGGCGACGCCCGCCAGGCCAAGGAGAAGATGAAGGACATCTTCAAGCACTAAAGGGCATCTTCAAGAAGCACCAAGGACGCCATCAAGCACTGAGGACACCTTCGAGCACGGAACGGCGGTCTCACGCCCTCCGGTGCCCGATCAGCCGCGGCTTCTGCTCCAGGCCGTCCAGGCCGTGCCAGGCCAGATTGACCAGGTGGGCGGCGACCTCCGCCTTCTTCGGGCGGCGCACGTCTAGCCACCACTGGCCGGTCAGCGCGACCATGCCCACCAGCGCCTGCGCGTACAGCGGCGCCAGCTTGGGGTCGAAGCCGCGCGACTTGAACTCGCGGCCCAGGATGTCCTCCACCTGGGTGGCGATGTCCGAGATGAGGGACGCGAACGAACCCGTCGACTGCGGGATGGGGGAGTCCCGGACCAGGATCCGGAACCCGTCCGTGCTCTCCTCGATGTAGTCGAGCAGGGCGAACGCGGCCTGCTCGCACAGCTCACGCGGATGGCCGGCCGTGAGGGAGCTGGTCACCATGTCCAGCAACCGGCGCATCTCACGGTCGACCACCACCGCGTACAGCCCCTCCTTGCCGCCGAAGTGCTCGTACACCACCGGCTTGGAGACCCCGGCCTTCGCCGCGATCTCCTCCACCGAGGTGCCCTCGAAGCCCTTCGCCGCGAAGAGGGTGCGACCGATCTCCAACAGCTGCTGGCGGCGCTCCGCACCGGTCATCCGGGTGCGACGGGCCCGCCGCGGCTTTTCGGGACTGGGGGTGCTGGAGTCGGTCGCCACGGCGTCAATCATGCCGTCTCGACGGGCTCCGTCCCTCGCCGGGAGCCGCCTTCCCCGGTGTTACGGCGCGAATCGATACGCGAGCGTGACGGCCACCGCACGTCGTACGCCCAGCCCAGCTGCTCGCACCAGCGGATGATCCGCGCCGACGAGTCCAGCTGGCCGCGCTCCACACCGTGCCGCGCCGAGGTGGGGTCGGCATGGTGCAGGTTGTGCCAGGACTCGCCGCAGGACAGGATCGCCAGCCACCACACGTTGCCCGACTTGTCCCGCGACCTGAACGGCCGCTTGCCCACCGCGTGGCAGATCGAGTTGATCGACCAGGTCACATGGTGCAGCAGCGCTACCCGCACGAGTGAACCCCAGAAGAACGCGGTGAACGCGCCCCACCAGGACATGGTCACCAGACCACCGATCAGCGGCGGCAGCGCCAGCGACAACACCGTCCAGTAGACGAACAGGCGGGAGACCGCCCGGATCGCCGGGTCCTTGATCAGGTCGGGCGCGTACTTCTCCTGCGGGGTCTGCTCCTCGTCGAACAGCCAGCCGATGTGCGCCCACCACAGGCCCTTCATCAGCGCCGGCATGGTCTCGCCGAACCGCCACGGCGAGTGCGGGTCGCCCTCCGCGTCGGAGAACTTGTGGTGCTTGCGATGGTCGGCGACCCAGCGCACCAGGGGCCCCTCCACCGCCATCGACCCCGCGACCGCCAGCGCGATCCTGAGCGGCCGCTTCGCCTTGAACGAGCCGTGGGTGAAGTAACGGTGGAAACCGATCGTCACGCCGTGACAGCCCAGGTAGTAGAAGAACACCATCAGGCCCAGATCGAGCCAGCTCACGCCCCATCCCCAGGCCAGCGGCACCGCCGCCAGCAGCGCGAGGAACGGCACCACGATGAACAGCAGGAGGGCGATCTGCTCGATCGAACCCTTCTTCTCGCCGCCCAGCGTGGCGGACGGAATCGGAGCGTCGGCCGACTTGTGGGCCTCTTCGATCACATCGGAACTAGACGAGGTCATACGCGTCCCCTGGGGGGTCGAGGGTTGAGACAGGTGCCGATCCGCGGCGACCGAACGGGACGACAATGATTCTTCCCTACGGTTCCGTAACCTACGGCGACGTAAGTATGGCAGCGAGGCGTCTCACAGCAAGAGCCCGAAAGCCTGCGCGTCCTCATGGACACCTATCCTTGGAGTCGGTCGGACAGCGCGGTCCGCTCTGTTTCCTTCCCGGATGTCCGGCCCGTATGCGGACAGGCCCCGCCTGCCGCCCGGCCGACAGACGGGTTCCCTTCAGACGAGCTTCAACACTGCAAGGAGCCGCACCTGTGAGCAGTGCCGACGACCAGACCACCACGACCAGCAGTGAGCTGCGCGCCGACATCCGCCGGCTGGGTGACCTTCTCGGCGAGACCCTTGTCCGGCAGGAGGGCCCCGAGCTGCTGGAACTCGTCGAGAGGGTCCGCCGTCTCACCCGCGAGGACGGCGAGGCCGCCGCCGAACTGCTGCGCGGTACGGAGCTGGAGACCGCCGCCAAGCTGGTCCGCGCCTTCTCCACCTACTTCCACCTCGCCAACGTCACCGAGCAGGTCCACCGCGGCCGCGAACTGCGCGCCCGCCGCGCCGCCGAGGGAGGCCTCCTCGCCCGCACCGCCGACCGGCTCAAGGACGCCGACCCCGACCACCTGCGCCAGACCGTCCAGAACCTCAACGTCCGCCCGGTGTTCACGGCCCACCCCACCGAGGCCGCCCGCCGCTCGGTCCTGAACAAGCTCCGGCGCATCGCGGCGCTCCTGGACACCCCGGTCATCGAGTCGGACCGCCGCCGCACCGACATCCGCCTCGCCGAGAACATCGACCTGGTCTGGCAGACCGACGAGCTGCGCGTCGTACGCCCCGAGCCCGCCGACGAGGCCCGCAACGCCATCTACTACCTGGACGAACTGCACGCCGGCGCGGTCGGCGACGTCCTGGAGGACCTGACCGCGGAGCTGGAGCGGGTCGGGGTGAAGCTCCCCGACGACACCCGCCCGCTGACCTTCGGCACCTGGATCGGCGGCGACCGCGACGGCAACCCCAACGTCACCCCCCAGGTGACCTGGGACGTCCTCATCCTCCAGCACGAACACGGCATCAACGACGCCCTGGAGATGATCGACGAACTCCGCGGCTTCCTCTCCAACTCCATCCGCTACACGGGTGCGACGGAAGAGCTGCTGGAGTCACTCCGCGCCGATCTGGAGCTGCTCCCGGAGATCAGCCCCCGCTACAAGCGCCTCAACGCCGAGGAGCCCTACCGGCTCAAGGCCACCTGCATCCGGCAGAAGCTGGTCAACACCAAGCACCGCCTCGCCACCGGCACCCCGCACCAGCCGGGCCGTGACTACCTCGGCACCGCCGAACTCCTCGCCGACCTCCGGCTGGTCCAGGCCTCCCTGCGCGAGCACCGCGGCGGCCTGTTCGCCGACGGCCGGCTGGCCCGCACGATCCGCACCCTCGCCGCGTTCGGCCTACAGCTCGCCACCATGGACGTCCGAGAACACGCCGACGCCCACCACCACGCTCTCGGCCAGCTCTTCGACCGCCTCGGCGAGGAGTCCTGGCGCTACGCCGACATGCCCCGCGAGTACCGCGCCAAGCTCCTCGCCAAGGAACTCCGCTCCCGCAGGCCGCTGGCTCCCACCCCGGCGCCGGTGGACGCGGCCGGGGAGAAGACCCTCGGTGTCTTCCAGACCGTGAAGAAGGCCCTGGCGGTCTTCGGGCCCGAGGTCGTCGAGTCGTACATCATCTCCATGTGCCAGGGCGCCGACGACGTCTTCGCCGCCGCCGTCCTCGCCCGCGAGGCCGGCCTGATGGACCTGCACGCCGGCTGGGCCAAGATCGGCATCGTGCCGCTCCTGGAGACCACCGACGAGCTCAAGGCCGCCGACACCATCCTGGAGGACATGCTCTCCGACCCCTCCTACCGGCGCCTGGTCGCGCTGCGCGGAGACGTCCAGGAGGTCATGCTCGGCTACTCCGACTCCTCCAAGTTCGGCGGCATCACCACCAGCCAGTGGGAGATCCACCGTGCCCAGCGCCGGCTGCGCGACGTCGCCCACCGCTACGGCGTACGCCTTCGCCTCTTCCACGGCCGCGGCGGCACCGTCGGACGCGGCGGCGGGCCCTCCCACGACGCGATCCTCGCCCAGCCCTGGGGCACCCTGGAGGGCGAGATCAAGGTCACCGAACAGGGCGAGGTCATCTCCGACAAGTACCTCATCCCGTCCCTGGCCCGGGAGAACCTGGAGCTGACGGTCGCGGCGACCCTCCAGGCCTCCGCCCTGCACACCGCCCCCCGCCAGTCGGGGGAGGCCCTGGCCCGCTGGGACGCGGCGATGGACGTGGTCTCGGACGCCGCCCACCTGGCCTACCGGCGCCTGGTCGAGGACCCGGACCTGCCCGCCTACTTCTTCGCCTCGACACCCGTGGACCAGCTCGCGGACCTGCACCTGGGCTCCCGGCCCTCCCGGCGCCCCGACTCCGGCGCCGGTCTGGACGGCCTGCGGGCCATCCCCTGGGTGTTCGGCTGGACCCAGTCCCGGCAGATCGTCCCCGGCTGGTTCGGCGTCGGCTCCGGACTGAAGGCCCTGCGCGAGGCCGGTCTGGACACCGTGCTCGACGAGATGCACCAGCAGTGGCACTTCTTCCGCAACTTCATCTCCAACGTCGAGATGACCCTCGCCAAGACCGACCTGCGGATCGCCCAGCACTACGTCGACACCCTCGTCCCCGACGAACTCAAGCACGTCTTCGACACCATCCGCGCCGAACACGAGCTGACCGTCGCCGAGGTCCTGAAGATCACCGGCGAGAGCGAACTGCTGGACGCCACCCCGGTGCTCAGGCAGACCTTCGGCATCCGCGACGCCTACCTGGACCCGATCTCCTACCTCCAGGTCGCCCTCCTCAAGCGCCAGCGCGAAGCGGCCGCCGCGGGCGCCGAACCCGACCCGCTCCTCGCCCGCGCCCTGCTCCTCACGGTCAACGGCGTGGCGGCCGGCCTGCGCAACACCGGCTGACCACCACCACCGCACAGGGCTGTGCCCCCGGCGTCATACACCGGGGGCACAGCCGTCTCTGCTCACTGCAACGCGAAGAAGGCGGCCGTCAGCAGCGCGATCCCCGAACCGCCCAGCACCCACGCCACCCGGGTCAGCCGCAGCCCCCCGGCCACCACCACCGACGCCAGCAGCAGCGCGCCGCCCAGCGGCACCCAGGCCAGCAGGACCCCGGCGGGGCCCGACCGGACCACGCTTTCGGTACCGGGCTTCACGATCACGTCGTACGTCTGCCCCCTGCGCACCGCGACCGACTTGCCGATGACCGCACGGGAGCGCGCCGACGCGCCGGACGACACCGGGGTGAACGGGCCCGTGCAGGTGTCCGCACCGCACGCGGTCACCTCGATCGTGCCCCGCTCCTTGCCCTTCGTCAGCATCACGTCCTGGGCCGTGCCCCAGGAGCCCCACACCCCGCCGACCAGGATCAGCACGGCGACCGCGCCCATCGACACGACCCGGCCGAACCGCAGGGCGGCGACCGGAGGCGTACGGGAGGAGGGAACCGAGGCAGCAGGCATGGCCGGGATCATTGGCCATGTCCCTACGGCCGGTCAACTGCGGTAGGGGACAAGTCAGGAGTTGTACGAGCTTTGCGCCCGCTCCAGCCCCTCGGTGACCAACGCCTCCACGGCGTCGGCCGCCCGGTCCACCAGGTAGTCCAGCTCCTTGCGCTCGGCCGGGGAGAAGTCCTTCAGCACGAAGTCCGCGACCTGCATACGACCCGGAGGACGCCCGATCCCGAACCGCACCCGGTGGTAGTCGGCGCCCATGGCCTTCGTCATCGACTTCAGTCCGTTGTGGCCGTTGTCGCCACCGCCGAGCTTGAGACGGAGGATGCCGTAGTCGATGTCCAGTTCGTCGTGGACCGCGACGATGTTCGCCACCGGCACCTTGTAGAAGTCGCGCAGCGCGTTCACCGGGCCGCCGGACAGGTTCATGAACGACATCGGCTTCGCCAGGATCACCCGCCGGCTCGCCGGCCCCGGCGCCCCGATCCGACCCTCCACGACCTGCGCCTGCGCCTTGCCGGCCCGCTTGAACTTCCCCCCGATCCGCCCGGCGAGCAGGTCCGCGACCATGAAACCGACGTTGTGCCGGTTCATCGCGTACTCCGGTCCGGGGTTGCCGAGGCCGACGATCAGCCAGGGAGCGTTGGCAGGGGAGGCGCCTGCGGGGGTGGTCACGTCCATGTCTCCTTGATACGCGCCAGCCGCCGCTCCCGGGAGGAAGCAGCGGCTGACGGACGATGAAACGAAGGTGAGGATCAGGCCTCGGCGACTTCCCCGGCCGCCTCGCCCTCTTCACCCTCCGCGGCCTCCTCGGCCTGCGCGGCCAGGACCTGCAGGACGACCGCGTCGTCCTCGACGGCCAGGGTCGTGCCGGACGGCAGGGGGATGTCCTTGGCGAGGATGGAGGCGCCGGCCTCCAGGCCCTCGACGGAGACCGTGACGGACTCCGGGATGTGGGTGGCCTCGGCCTCGACCGGAAGCGCGTTCAGCACGTGCTCCAGCAGGTTGCCGCCCGGGGCCAGCTCGCCCTCGGTGTGCACCGGGATCTCGACCGTGACCTTCTCGCCGCGCTTGACCAGCTGGAGGTCGACGTGCTCCAGGAAGCCCTTGATCGGGTCGCGCTGCACGGACTTCGGGATCGCCAGCTCGTTGGACTTGCCGTCGATGTCCAGGGAGATCAGGACGTTCGGCGTACGCAGCGCGAGCAGCAGCTCATGACCCGGGAGGGTCAGGTGGATCGGGTCCGAACCGTGGCCGTACAGGACACCGGGGACCTTGCTGTCGCGACGGATACGGCGCGCGGCACCCTTGCCGAACTCGGTGCGCGACTGCGCGGCGATCTTCACCTCGGACATGGTGATCACTCCTCGTAGAGGTAGATACGGACGTGGTCACCCGGCCACGAACGGCCTGCTACGAAGAGCGCGTCGATAACGGAGCACCGACACCTGTACGGAACAGGTACGGCCTCCCTCGCCGAGCAACTCGAGCAGTCTACTCGGAGGGGGAGGCCGTACCAAAAGGATCTTCAGTTGCTGTGCAGAAACCTCACTGCAAGGTCCTTACACCGCGCCGCTCACTGCTCGTCGAAGAGGCTCGTCACCGAACCGTCCTCGAACACCTCACGCACCGCACTCGCGATCGTCGGCGCGACCGACAGCACCGTGATCTTGTCCAGATCCCGGCTCAGCTCACCCGGCGTCGGCAGCGTGTTCGTCAGCACGAACTCACTCACCCGCGAGTTCTTCAACCGGTCCGCAGCCGGACCCGACAGCACACCGTGCGTCGCCGTCACGATCACGTCCTCGGCACCGTGCGCGAACAGCGCGTCCGCCGCCGCACAGATCGTGCCGCCCGTGTCGATCATGTCGTCGACCAGGACACACACCCGGCCCCTGACCTCGCCCACGACCTCGTGGACGGTCACCTGGTTCGCCACATCCTTGTCCCGGCGCTTGTGCACGATGGCCAGCGGCGCACCGAGCCGGTCGCACCAGCGGTCCGCGACCCGCACCCGGCCGGCGTCCGGAGACACCACCGTCAGCTTGTTCCGGTCCACCTTCCGCCCCACGTAGTCCGCGAGCATCGGAAGAGCGAACAGATGATCCACCGGACCGTCGAAGAACCCCTGGATCTGGTCCGTGTGCAGATCCATGGTCAGAATCCGGTCCGCACCCGCCGTCTTCATCAGATCGGCGACCAGCCGCGCCGAAATCGGTTCACGACCCCGGTGCTTCTTGTCCTGCCGCGCGTAACCGTAGAACGGCACAATCACCGTGATGGAACGCGCCGACGCGCGCTTCAGCGCGTCGATCATGATCAACTGCTCCATGATCCACTGATTGATCGGAGCCGTGTGGCTCTGGATCACGAAGCAGTCGGCACCACGCGCCGACTCATGGTAACGGACGTAGATCTCACCGTTCGCGAAGTCGAAGGCCTTCGTCGGGACGACCCCGACACCCAGCTCGTGGGCGACCTCCTCGGCAAGCTCGGGGTGGGCGCGGCCGGAGAAGAACATCAGCTTCTTCTCGCCGGTCGTCTTGATCCCGGTCACAGCACTGTCTCCTCAGAGGTGTCTCAGCCGTACAGCTGGATGTCCAGCGACCTCCGCGCCGTGACGCGGGAGGCCGAAACAGCTGGTTAGGTGCGGGTGTGCACTTATCACGGTACGACGTCTTCGGCGCACCTGTTTCCGGTCAGTCCTCGCTCACGCCCCGCCGGGAAGCCGCCTCGGCAGCCTTCGCCGCCGCACTCCCCGGACGCTTCCGGGCCACCCAACCCTCGATATTCCGCTGCTGACCGCGGGCCACGGCCAGCGAACCGGGTGGCACATCCTTCGTGATCACAGACCCGGCAGCGGTGTACGCACCGTCCCCCACCGTGACAGGCGCCACAAACATGTTGTCCGAACCTGTCTTGCAGTGCGACCCGACCGTGGTGTGGTGCTTGTTCTCACCGTCGTAGTTCACGAACACACTCGCCGCACCGATGTTCGTGTACTCACCGATCGTCGCGTCACCGACATAGGAGAGATGCGGAACCTTGGTCCCCTCCCCGATGGAGGCGTTCTTGGTCTCCACATACGTGCCGATCTTGCCCTTCGCCCCCAACCGCGTCCCCGCCCGCAGATAGGCATACGGTCCCACAGTCGCGTTCGGACCGACATGAGCGGAATCGGCCACCGTGTTGTCCACCCGGGCCCCCGCGCCGACCCGCGTGTCCTTCAGCCGGCTGTTCGGCCCGACCTCGGCACCCTCACCGAGATGCGTGGAGCCCTGCAGCTGCGTCCCCGGATGGACCACGGCATCCCGCTCGAAGGTGACCGTCACATCGACCCACGTGGTCGCCGGGTCCACCACCGTCACACCGGCCAGCATCGCCCGCTCCAGCAACCGGTCGTTGAGAATCCGACGAGCCTCCGCCAACTGCACCCGGTTGTTGATCCCCGCGATCTCCCGGTGATCGCCGGCCACCGACGCACCGACCCGGTGCCCGGCCTCACGCAGGATCCCCAACACGTCCGTCAGGTACTCCTCGCCCTGACTGTTGTCCGTCCGCACCTTCCCCAGCGCATCCGCGAGCAACTGCCCGTCGAACGCGAACACACCCGAGTTGATCTCCCGGATCGCCCGCTGCGACTCGGAGGCGTCCTTGTGCTCGACGATGCCCGTCACCGCACCGGACGCGCCGTCGCGCACGATCCGGCCGTAACCCGTCGCGTCCGGGACCTCCGCGGTCAGTACGGTCACGGCGTTGCCGTCGGCGTGATGGGTCTCGGCGAGCCGGGTGAGGGTCGCACCGGTCAGCAGCGGGGTGTCCCCGCAGACGACCACCACGGTCCCGTCGACCGCGCCGCCCAGCTCCTCCAACGCCATCCGCACGGCGTGCCCGGTGCCGTTCTGCCGCTCCTGCACTGCCGTACGGACAGCGGGGTCGACCGCCCCGAGATGCGCGCCGACCTGCTCACGGGCGTGCCCGACGACGACGACCAGGTTCTCGGGGTCCAACTCGCGGGAGGCGGCGAGCACATGGCCCACCAGGGAACGGCCACAGATCTCGTGCAGGACCTTGGGTGTGGCCGACTTCATACGGGTGCCCTCACCCGCTGCGAGAACGACGACGGCTGCCGGGCGAATGGCGCTCACGGAGTTGCCCTTCGGCTTTTTGGGATGGGTGGGGGTGACATCCGCAGGATACCGGGGCGTTTCGCGGGGGACATGAGAGCGGGCACTGACGGTGCTGTCAGGGCCCGAACCGAGGCCTTGTGTGCTGTGGCTCCCCCGCAAGGATTCGAACCTTGTCCTGCTGGTACCAAAAACCAGTGTGCTGCCAGTTACACCACGGGGGACAGCGCTCCAGACCTTACCGGAGACGTGCCTCGGCCTGAGCCACGATTCCGTTCCACCAGCCCTCGATCCGGTTGTCCAAGTGGGCGCTGCGGGCCACACCGATGACGAGGCAACCGTGGTAGTCGTCGCCAGTGTTCTTGCGGACGGTCTTCGGGTTGTGCTTCTTCAGCGTCGGCTTGGCGAAGACCGACGGGTCGACGTCTGCGATACCTGCCCAGAACCGGTGCGCCGCCTCGGTGTCGGCTGATTCGTGGATGAGCAGCCTGAAGCCCCGCCGCTCGCGGTCCACCTCCAGGAGGTCGAGCCAGGCGAGGTAGACGCGGATCACCCCCGGGTCGCTGTTGACGAAGATTGCCCGCTCTCGTCGGTCGTACGGTTTGCTCTTTCTTCCGGTGTGTACCGGGGCTCGGGGCGCGGCAGATCCCGGACCCACAGTGAAACCGAGCTCCTCGAACACCCCAGCTCCGCCTCGATCCGGTCGTACGTCCAGCCCTGCAGCCGCAGCTCCCGAGCCCTGGCCCGCAGGTCGTCATTCCAGTGGGTTTCGGTGTTGTTCGGTTACGGAGTGTGGTGTAAGCGAGTAGACGAAACTCGCCGGAAAAGCCCACCCTCGCGCCCGTAGGCTGGAGCCATGACCACGACGGGGGCAGACCACGCGACGGCCTTGACCGGGCCGTGGTGGTGGTCGCGGTGGCGTAGTGCGGTGCTGGACGTGGGGGTCGCGCTGGTGTCGGCGCTGGAGTGCGCCGCGGAGGGGATGCCGTTCGCGCGGGACGCGGGGATCCCGGTGCCGGCGGGGATCGTGTTCGGTCTGCTGGCCGGTTCCGTGCTGGTGCTGCGCCGGAAGTGGCCGATAGCCGTGGTGCTGGTCGCGATCGCGATCACGCCGGCCCAGATGGGTTTCCTGATGGGCATCGTCGGCCTGTACACGCTGGCCGCGGCGGAGCTGCCGCGTCGGATCATCGTGGCGTTGTCGGGGATGACGTTTCTGGGGACGTTGATCGTGACGTTCGTGCGGGTGCGGCAGAGCATGGCGCGCGGGGATCTGACGATGGGGGACTGGTTCGTCCCGTTCGCGGCGCTGGCGACCTCGCTGGGGTTGACCGCGCCTCCGGTGTTGCTGGGCCTGTACGTGGGTGCGCGGCGGCGGCTGATGGAGAGCCTGCGGGAGCGGGCGGACAGCCTGGAGCGGGAGCTCCAGTTGCTCGCGGAGCGCGCGGAGGAGCGTGCGGAGTGGGCGCGGGGTGAGGAACGGACGCGGATCGCGCGGGAGATGCATGACGTGGTCGCGCATCGGGTGAGTCTGATGGTGGTGCATGCGGCGGCGTTGCAGGCGGTGGCGCGGAAGGACCCGGAGAAGGCGGTGAAGAACGCGGCGCTGGTGGGGGACATGGGGCGCCAGGCGTTGACGGAGTTGCGGGAGATGTTGGGGGTGTTGCGTTCGGGGGAGGCGGCTCAGCGGCGTTCGGCTGCGGCTGCCGCTTCGGCCTCGGCGTCGGTTTCGGTGCCGTTGGCGGCGGTGGGGGTGGCGGCCGCTGCGGCGGCTTCGCGGGTGGCGGCGGAGGAGGAGGGGCCGTGGCTGTCGGAGCTGGAGGTGCTGGTGGGGCAGTCGGCGGCGGCGGGGATGGTGGTGGACCTGTCCGTCGAGGGGGATGCGCGGTCGTACGCGGCGGTGATCGAGCAGACGGCGTTCCGGGTGGTGCAGGAGGCGCTGACGAACGTGCACAAGCATGCGGCGGGTGCGAAGACGCATGTGCGGTTGGCGCACCGGGTGGCGGAGATCGCGATGCAGGTGGAGAACGAGCCGCCGCCGGAGCCGGCGTCGGCGGCGTCGGCGGGTCTGCCGTCGGGTGGGAACGGTCTGGTGGGGATGCGTGAGCGGGTGCTGGGGCTGGGTGGGGTGTTCGTGTCGGGGCCGACGGATGCCGGGGGTTTCCGGGTGTCGGCGGTCATTCCGGCGGTCTGACCGGCAGGGCCTGGCTAGGAGTGGGCGGTGAGGCGTCGGGGTTCGACGCCTGCGATGAGGGTGGTCAGGGCGTGGTCGATGTCGGGGCCGACGTACCAGTCGCCGGTGTGGTCGAGGGTGTAGACGCGGCCTTCGGCGTCGATGGCGAGGAGGGAGCGGGTGTCGCTCTCCTCGCCCAGGGGGCAGACCTCTGTGTCGAGGGCGCGGCCGAGGTCGCCGAGGGTGCGGGCGAGGTGGAGGCCGTGCAGGGGGTCGAGGTGGAGGGTTGCGGGGGCGATCTGGCGGCCGGGGCCGGTGGGGTTGATGTGCAGGCCGCCGAATTCGGCCCAGGCTTCCACGGCGGCGGGGAAGACGGCGTGCCGGTGTCCGGCGGGCGAGGTGTGTTCGCGGAGGGCGTCGGCCCAGACCTCGGCCTGTTTTATGTCCCAGCGTCCGGGTTGCCAGCCGGCGGCGCGCAGAGCTGCGTCGACGGGCACGGAGAAGCGGGTGGTGGAGGTGCGGTCGGGGTGCATCTGCCCTTCGTTCGTGTTTGGTGCGGGTGCGGGTACGGGGAGTTGGGTGCCGCCTGCTGCGGCGGGTGTTGCGTGGGTGGGGGTGTGCGTCAGTCGTCGGTGGCGGTGGGGTCGACGATGCGGACGCCGAAGTGGGCCGTGAGGGCGGCGCAGGCCCGGCAGGGGGCGGCGAAGCTGCCGTGCAGGGGGTCGCCGTCCTCGCGTATGCGGCGGGCGGTGAGCTTGGCCTGCTTGAGGGCTTTGCGGGCTTCGCCGTTGGTCATGGGTTTGCGGGCGGCGCGTTTGCTGCGGGCGCTGTCGGCCGTGGCGATGTGCCGTGAGATGAGGATGGCCTCGGCGCAGCGGCCGGTGAACCGGTCGCGTTGTCCGCTGGGCAGGGTGTCGAGGAACTCCTGGACCAGCGGGTGCAGCGGGGGCGGCTGGTCGCCGCGGGCAGCGGTGCCGGTGAGGGTGGCGCCGCGGACGGAGAGGGCGGCGGCGACGGTGGGCAGAATGCCGTCGCGGCGGTGCCGGAGGGTGGGAGCGGGCGGTATTTCGGTGCTGCTCCAGCCGATGCGGGGGTCGCCGGTGGTGGCGCTGTGAGTGGCGCCGGGCATGGCGGTGTGCGGTCCCGTCTGTGTGGCGTTCATGATCGTCTTCCCCTCCCGGGCATCCCCCGAAAGTTACAGACTGCCAAATCCCGTGGCGGGTGGGGAAGCTGGGGCGGTGCGACACGCCCGCGTTTGGGCAGGCTGTCACGCGGGGTGACGGCTGGTCACGGAAGCGGAGGCCCGGTGACCGGGGTTCGCGTACCGCATAGGCTGTCGGCACCGCGATGGGCGCGGTCGACGCGTCTGGGACGTGGGAGAGACAGCCGGATACGGGCCGTGGCGTGCTTTGGGGTGCGGTCTCGGTTCGTACAGAGTGCCGCAGGGGGCAACCGCCATGACGACAGGTCGGCTCGGGCAACAGGCCGCGCCGCCGAACGCGGCCTATGCCGGGCAGGTCGTGCATTTCCCGGATCCGGTCCGGGCGGCACGTCACCCGAGAGGGGTACGTGTCGACGAGCATGGCTACCCCGACTTCTCGCCCTACGCGCGTGCGGCGGCGGAGATCGCGGACCCGCCGGAGGGCTTCGGGGTCGACGAGTTGCGGCTGACGGACTACGTGTCGGCGAACGCGGTGCTGTCCGCTTCGGGTCATGAGCTGTGGGACACGGTGCCGGCGGTGGCGACACCGCACGGCTGGACGTGGCATCACGTGGCCGGGTCGCGGCGGCTGGAGCTGGTCCCGGTCGAGGTGAAGGCGTTGCTGCGGCATCACGGCGGGGTGGCGACGGCACAGGTGGACCAGGGCAAGCGGGGCACGCGGCCGTTGCAGGAGACGCGTCCGGCGCATGTGGGGCTGCCGAAGTCGGGTCTGGCGGTGTCGGAGTCACAGGTGCAGGGGGTCGAGGAGGACCTGGGGTACCGGCTGCCGGGTGCGTACCGCTCCTTTCTGAAGGCGGCGGGCGGGTGCGCGCTGGTGGGTACGGCGCTGGACGCCGAACTCGGTCTGCTGCTGGACCAGCCGTTCTTCACGGTCCGCGACGAGGCCGCGGTCAACGACCTCGTGTACGTCAACAAGTGCCTGCGGGACCACCTGACCAAGGACTACCTGGGCGTGTGTTTCGTGCAGGGCGGTCTGCTGGCCGTGAAGGTGAAGGGCGACCGGCTCGGCTCGGTGTGGTTCTGCGCGTACGACGATGTGCGCGACGTGGATCCGTCGTGGTCGCCGGCGGAGCGGGTGGAGCGGCTGCTGCTGCCCTGCGGTGAGGACTTCGACGTGTTCCTGTCGCGGCTGGCGGGTTCCCCGCCGGAGCTGGAGACGGTGGCGAACCTGATGGTGGACGGCGGTTTCGCACGTGTCGTCTCTGCTGGCCCGGGGGAGTGAGTTTCGGCATGGTGACGTTCGCGCAGGCGCAGGAGCGCGCGGAGGAGTGGATCAACGGGGACGTGCCGGCGTATCAGCACCGTGAGGTGCGGGTACGGGAGTTCGGCCTCGGGTTCGTGGTGTGGGGCGAGGATCGCGCGGAGGGTCCGCGTTCCGACGCGGGCGGGCAGCGGCTGGTGATCGCCCGGGACAGTGGCGACGCGACGCTGTGGCCGGCGCTGCCCGTGGGCGAGGTGGTCCGCCGGTACGAGGAGGAGTACGGCCGTGAGGCGGAGATCGCCGACGCGGTGCCGGCGCCCGCGGCGCGGGTCGACCTGAACCAGACCTCGTTCCTGTTGAGCCCCCCGGAGTGGCTCCAGGAGGCGGCGGACAAGCTGGGTATTCCGGATCGGCGGTCGGGGGCTGACGGGGTGTCGGCGGAGGGGGCGGCCGGCGGGGCCGGTACTGGGGCCGGTGGACTTGCGGAGACGCGGGCGGGGGTGCCGGCGGGTGCCGGTGGGGCTTCTTGGCCGGCGGCCGCGGGTGGTGCGAGCGGTGCGGATGGCGCCGGAGTGGGTACGGGCGAGAGGGCGTCTGTCGGGGCGCAGGGTGGGCTGGGCGTGCCCAACGTGCCTGTCGGCGCGACCCCTTGGTCGGGTACCGACACGAACGCCGATGCCGGTGAGGACCGTTCCGTGCCGTTGCCCGCGACGGTGTTCGCGCCGCCGCTGAGCGACTCCGGCGACGGCGGGCTGGGGGACGCCGAGACGGCGCTGATGTCGGGGGGCAGTCAACTGCCGCGCACGGCGGTGTCTCCGGCTCTCGACGACGCGAGCGTGCAGGGCGTGCAGGGTGGGGCGCCCGGCGCTCCGCAGGGCAGCACGCCCCCGCTGCCTCCGCCGGGCGCCCCGACATACGGCTACCCGCAGGGGCCGGCGGCCCCGGGGACGCCCCCGCCAGGCGCGCCCGCCGATCCGCCGGCGCCCGCGGCTCCGCCCGCGTCTTCCTACGGCTATACGCAGGCCCCCGCCGCCCCGAGCTACGGCTACCCGCAGGCGCCGGCCGGTGCTCCGGGCGTGCCCCGGCCGCCGGCGGGTCCGGCCGCTCCGGGCCGCCCGCCGGCGCCGAACGCCGGTGACATAGCGGACGCCGCGACGAGCAGGGCCGCACCTCCTCCGCGCAGGGCGCGCGGTGCGGCCGGTGCGCCGCCTCCGCCGCCGGGCGCCCCGGGAACTCCGGGTGCACGCCCCGGGGGTGCGCCTCAGCCGCCCGCGCCGGGTGCGCCGGCGGGCGGGTATGTGCCGACGCAGATGGTGTCGGCGTTGGGTCCCGAGGGACCTGGGGGTCCGGCGGGTGCGGCGCAGGCGCCGGGCGTGCCGACTCCGTCGGGCGCCCCCAACTCGCCCGGTGCGCCGGGCACTCCGGGTGGCACGCCCCCCGGAGATGTCCATCGTTCGGCCTCGATGCCGGCCGGCCCGAGCGTGATGGGAGGGGGCGCGCCTCAGCCTCCGGGAGCCCCAGGTGCCCCGGGCGTACCCCCTGCGCCCGGCGCGACACCGCCGTCGCATGCCCCGGGCGCGCCTTTCACGCCAGGTGCCCCGCAAGCCCCGGGCGCCCCTGGTGCCCCGCAGCCCCCTGGCGCCCCCGGCATGCCTCCCGCGGCTGGCGCGCAGGGCTCTGCTGGTGGTGCGCGTGGGGCGGTTCACCACGCGGAGACCGTGCTGGCCGCGCCTTTGGTGGGTGCCCCGGGCGCGCCGTTGCCCCCGGCCGCCCCTGGCGTACCCGCGGCACCGGGCGTCCCCGGTATGCCTCCGGGTGCCCCGCAGATGCCGCCGCCGATGCCGGCCGGTGCGATGCCGCCGCCGATGCAGGCCGGTGCGATGCCGCCGCCGATGCCGGCCGGTGCGATGCCGCCGCCGATGCCGGCCGGTGCGATGCCGCCGCCGCCCGGGCAGCCTGTGCCGGGGCAGCCGCCGCAGGCGTACGGCTACCCGCAGCAGGGTCAGCCGACAGTGGGCCCCGGCTACCAGGCGGTGCTGCGCTACCGTGCGCAGGACGGTTCGGAGCAGCAGCTGATCCGGCGTTCGGCGCCGGGTACGCCTCACCCGGAGTGGCAGATCTACCACGAACTGCGGGCGATGAACGTGCCGCCGGACCAGGTGCTGGAGCTGCACACGGAGCTGGAGCCGTGCGAGCTGCCGGGTGCCTACTGCGCGCGGATGATCCGGGAGCAGTGGCCGCAGGCGCGGCTCGCGAGCATCGCGCCGTACGGGACGGATCACGCCAGCCGGCAGCAGGGGATGCGGCAGTTGCTGGCGCACCAGGGCGAGCTGCACCAGGTGGCGGCGGGTCCCGCGCGGCCCGCGCCGGTGCGGGCGCCGTTGCCGCAGGTGCAGGCGGCGCCGCCGATCCCGCCGGAGGCGATCGCGCAGGAGCTGGGGGCGGCGTTCGGTCCTGGCGTGTTCCGGTGCGAGCAGGCGGCGGTGTCGCGGCAGGGCGTGCCGCCGATCGTGGCGCACACCCTGGTCGCGGCGGGGCTGCCGCTGGACATGGGGCCGTTCTTCTGGGCGCAGGCCCAGCCGGGCCGTCCGGTGCCGACGCTGGCGGAGCTGGCGCAGGAGCGCGGGGTGCAGCCGGCGCCGGACGCGGGGTCGTACCTCGTGATGGGCACCGACTTCGGCAAGGCGGTCTGTGTGCAGTACGGCACCGCGAACATCGTGGCCGTGCCCGTGGAGGCGGGGCCGGGCGGGGCGTCCGTGCCGCCGCAGTTCGTCAACACCGGGCTGCCGGAGTTCGCACGCTGCCTGGCGCTGCTGGGCCGGATGTGGCGGCTCAGGTTCGGCCTGAACCAGGAGCAGGCGGGCCGCTGGACCGTCGACTTCCAGGCCCAGTTGGCCTCCCTGGACGCGGCGGCGCTCGGTTCGCCGGAGAGCTGGTGGTCGGTGCTGCTGGAGCAGATGTGGGACGGCCTGTTGTAGCGCGGCGGTAGGAAGAACGGCCGGTGGGGGCCGGTCCGGTCGGGTGACCGGACCGGCCCCCACGCGCGCGTGCACGCCTTTGTTCCCGGGGCCGTGGCGGGGCCGCGGTGCTGAGCTGGTAGCGCGGGGGCGCACGACCCCTGCGTTCGCGCCCCCTGGTGCTCTCGTGGGCCCGGGTGTGGCATGCGGTGCTTCGGCCGTGACATCTCTGCGGAGTGTCGCGTTATGAACACTTACACCCGATCCATCAAGATGTGCGCGAAATCATCATTTCGTGCGGGTCCGGCGGAGAGGGGTTCCAGGGTGAGCAGCGCATCGATGTCGCCGTACGGCTTCGTGACCGTCCGGGGGCGTGGTTACCGCCCCGAGCAGGTCGACGCGTTCCTGGTGGCGCTCTCGCAGGACAGGGACGCCGCGTGGGAGCGTGCCGCGCGGCTCACCGTGCTCGCCAAGGACATGGAGGCGGAGGCCGTGCGGCTGCGTGCCGTCGTCGCCGAGCTCCCGCCCCAGACCTACGAGACGCTCGGGGACCGCGCGCACCGTGTGTTCCGGCTCGTGCTGGAGGAGGCGTCGGCCGTACGCAACAACGCCCGGCGCGCGTTGACCGACGGGGTTGTGCAGGCCGAGACGGGCGCCGAGAACGCGCTCTGTGTGGCGCGCGAAGAAGCGGACGCGCTCCGCGCGGACACCGAGGAACGCGCCCGCCAGCTGCTTCTCGCCGCGCGCGCCGAGGCCGACGAGATCCGCATCGGCGCCCGGCTGGAGGTGAAGGAGATGCGCTCTGAGGCCCTCGCGGCGTTGCGCGAGGTGCGGCAGCGCACCACCGGGATGCTCGCCGAGCAGGCCAAGGAGCACGCCGAGCGCTGGAACGAGGTGGAGCGCGAGGAGGCCGCGCGCGCGGCCGCGGTCGACGCGCAGAACGCCGAGCGCATCGCCCGCGCGGAGGCCGCTCTGTCCGAGGCGAAGCGTGCCCTGGGCGACGCGGAGGAGTGGGAGCACCGTTCCCAGGAGGCGGCGCGTGTGCGTGCCGACGAGATTCTCGCGGAGGCGCGGGTCCGGGAGGAGCGCATCGCGCGGGAGACCGAGCGGGTGCTGCGCGAGCACGGGGAGACCTGGGACGACGTACAGGCGCACATGGACCACATGCGCGACAGCCTCATGACCCTGACGGGGCGTGTGGCGACCGAATAGCGCCCCGCCGCCCACCCCCGCTCCCCCGGCGCACCACCCGCTCCGCTCAAGCTCCCCGGCGCCCGGCTCCCGCGAGGATCCAGCCCTCCACCGCCTCGTACTGCCGTCGCTGTTCCGCCGCCCCGCGCCGACTGGAGACGACCGTCCCCAGCCATCCCAGGAGGAAGCCGGCCGGGATGGAGACGATGCCGGTGGTGGTGAAGGGGAACCAGTTGAAGTCGGTGTGCGGGAAGGCGGCACCCGGTGAGCCGGAGACCAGGTTCGTGCCCGGCATCAGGAGGAGCACGGTGAGGGTGCCGCCGAGGAGGGTGCACATCAGGCCGGTGCGGGTGTAACGGCGCCAGAAGAGGCCGTAGACCAGGGCGGGGGCGAGGGCCGAGGCGCCGAGGCAGAAGGAGAGGGTGGCCAGGGGCTGCAGGCTGTGGTGCTGGACCAGGGTCGCCAGAAGGATCGTGGGGACTCCTGTGGCGAGCGCGCAGACGCGGGCGAGGGTCATCTCGCGGCGGGCCGGGATCTCCTGGACGCGGGTCGCGAAGACGTCGTGGGCGAGGGAGTTGGCGCAGGCGAGGATCATGCCGGCGACGGAGGCGAGCAGGGTGAGGAAGATCGCCGTGGTGACGGTGGTGAAGAGCAGGGTGCCCGCCGTCGACACGTCGGTCCCGAACGCCGCGCGGGAGCCCAGCAGATAGGCCGTGTTGCCCTGCGGGTCGGCGGCGGTGATGGCGGTACGGCCGACCAGCGCGGTGGCGCCGAAGCCGACGACGCTGATGATCAGGACGAACAGGGCGACGCCCGAGACGGCCCAGGACATCGAGCGGCGGACCTGGCGGGCGCCGGCGGCGGTGTACATGCGCATGGTGATGTGCGGCAGGCAGGCGCCGCCGAGGACGATGGTCAGCTCCGAACTGATCATGTCCAGACGCGGGTTGGGCCCTCCGGTGAACTGGAGGCCGGAGTGCAGGTAGGCGGTGCCGGCGCCGCTGCCCCGGGCCGCCGCGGCGAGCAGGGCGCCGGGGTCCCAGTCGAAGCGGCGCAGGATCAGCAGGGCGACCACCGTTCCGGAACCGAGCAGCATCACGATCTTCAGGATCTGGATGAGGGCGGTGCCCTTCATGCCGCCGATGGCCGCGTAGCTGATCATCAGCGCGCCGAGGCCGATGACACAGCCGGTCTGCACGGACTCGTCGGAGAAGCCGAGGATGAAGGCCATCAGCTGGCCCGCGCCGGCCAGCTGGACCAGCATCAGCGGCAGCAGGGCGGCGATGGTCACCGCGCAGGCCGTGATCCGTACGCACCGGCCGGGCATCCGGCGGGCCAGCGCGTCGCCCATGGTGAACAGGCCCGCGTTGCGCAGCGGTTCGGCCAGCAGGAACATCAGCAGCATCAGCGACAGTGCCGTGCTGAGGGCGAGGACGACGCCGTCGTAGCCGCACAGGGCGATCACGCCGCCGGTGCCGAGGACGGTGGCGGCGGAGATGTAGTCGCCGGCGATGGCCAGGCCGTTGCGCAGGGGGGAGAGGGAGCCGTAGCCGGTGTAGAACGCGTCGAGGTCGTCGCGGTCCGGGCCGGTCAGCACGCACAGCAGGAGGGTGAGCGTGGCGACGGCGGTGAAGGCGACCAGGGACATGGACTGCGCGGAGTCGCTGAAGCCGGTCACCGTACCGCTCCCCGCCTTTCGTCGAGTTCCGCCGTTCTGCGGATGCGGTCGGCGAGCGGGTCGACGTGGCGGCGCGCGGTGTGCTCGTACAGGGCGATCGCCAGCCAGGTGACGGGCAGTTGGAGGAGGGCGAGGAGCAGGCCGGCGGGTACGCCGTCGGCGACCGTGCTCGTCATCACGCGCGGGGCGAACGCGGACAGCACCAGGAAGAGGGTGAAGTAGCCGAGCGCGGTGAGGGTCGCGGTGCGCCGCTGGAGGCGGTAGGCGCCGCGCAGCATCCGCAGGTCGCTGTGGTGGCCGACCGGCTCCCGGTGCGGCACATGGCGGGGCCGGGGCGGCTCCGGCGGCAGCGGCTGCCAGGGATAGGTGAGATGTGACGGCTCGCGCGGGGAAGCGTCGTAGGACATCCCGGTGCTCCTTGCGTGGCTCGGGTCCGTGGCGGCGGACCGCAGGGAGAGGAGGGAGCGGGGCCACGCACGCTACTCGCAAGTAGCCGGGGCTCGCGGCGTTTTCCGTCAACTGGCCGACCGGTATGCGCTTACTGGGGGAGAGCGCGTCTGACCTCGGGTGTTACCCGCGTTAACTCTGAGGCGGGAGTCAGTCGTCGAGGGCCCGGGTTGACGTCAGTCCTTGAGGACCGGGAAGCGTCGTGGTGCCACGAACAGCAGGACCAGGAACGCCAGTGCCGCCGCGCACGCGGCTCCGAGGTACACGGCGTGGACCGCGTCCGCGATCGCGTGGCGGGTGGACTCGGGGGCGGTTCCGTCGTCCGACCTGGCGGGAGTGCGCACCCACGTGACCCTCCCGCGAGGAGAGGGGGAGGCTGCCTGCACCGAAGGGTGGAGCCGGACCCGGAGAAGGGCTCCACCCTTCGGTGGACTTCCCCTAGGGGGTCCTCCGTACAACGGCTCGGGGAGGGTTCGTACCGCCGGAGGAGGAGACGGCACCCCTGCCGTCCTTAATCTGGCTTCAGGCCGCCGGGGGGCGGTTGACCGAACCGGCGGGGGTGGGGTTTTCCCCCGGGAAAGACGGGGCTTCGCACCAGCGCGGAGGGACCCCGCGCACCGCGAGACTCATCGTCGTACCAATCGCTGCACAGCAAGGCGCGGCATCGCGCCGCCCGTTCGCTGACCGACTTAGGAGACATACCGTGACATCGGCTGTGACCATTCCCAGGCACGGGGGCACTGGAGGGCGTACGGCCGTTGCCGCGCGGGCGCGGCAGGTCGTCAAGGCGTACGGGTCCGGGGAGACCCGTGTCGTCGCTCTCGACCACGTCGACGTGGACATCGCGCGGGGGCAGTTCACCGCGATCATGGGCCCCTCGGGGTCCGGTAAGTCCACCCTGATGCACTGCCTCGCCGGGCTCGACACCGTGACGAGCGGTCAGATCTACCTGGACGAGACCGAGATCACCGGCCTGAAGGACAAGAAGCTCACGAAGCTGCGCCGGGACCGGATCGGGTTCATCTTCCAGGCGTTCAATCTGCTGCCGACGCTGAACGCGCTGGAGAACATCACGCTGCCCATGGACATCGCCGGGCGCAAGCCCGACAGGGAGTGGCTGGGGCGCGTGGTCGACACCGTGGGGCTCGCGGGGCGGCTCAAGCACCGTCCCACGCAGCTCTCGGGCGGTCAGCAGCAGCGCGTGGCCGTGGCGCGCGCCCTCGCCGCGCGCCCCGAGATCATCTTCGGTGACGAGCCGACCGGAAACCTCGACTCCCGCGCGGGCGCGGAGGTTCTCGGCTTCCTGCGCCGCTCCGTCGACGAACTGGGGCAGACCATCGTGATGGTCACGCACGACCCGGTGGCCGCCTCCTACGCGGACCGTGTGCTCTACCTCGCCGACGGCCGGATAGTCGACGAGATGTTCAAGCCGACCGCGGAGACCGTCCTGGACCGCATGAAGGACTTCGACGCGCGGGGGCGTACGTCATGACCGTCCTGAAGACCTCGATGCGCAGCTTCGTCGCGCACAAGGGACGCATGGCCCTGTCGGCCGTCGCCGTGCTGCTGTCGGTGGCGTTCGTGTGCGGCACGCTGGTGTTCACCGACACGATGAACACGACGTTCGACAAGCTGTTCGCGGCGACCTCGTCCGATGTGACGGTCAGCGCCAAGGGCGCCTCCGACACCGGTGCGACGACCTCCGACAACGGCAGGCCGCCCGTCATGCCGGCCTCGGTGGTCGCCCGGGTCCGTGCGGCGGACGGCGTCGAGGCGGCCGAGGGAACGGTCTTCTCGACGTCCGTGACCGTCGTCGACGCCAAGAAGGACAGCCTGTCGCCGTCCAGCGGGGCACCGACCATCGTCGGCAGCTGGAACTCCAACGACGCCCGCACCATGAAGATCACCTCCGGCGCGGCGCCGAAGAACTCCGGCCAGGTCATGGTGGACGCCGACACCGCCGACAAGCACCACCTGAAGCTCGGCGACGAGATCGGCGTGATCAGCGCGGTCGGCACGCACACCGCGAAGATCTCCGGCATCGCCGACTTCACCGTCACCAACCCCGGTGCCGCGATCTTCTACCTGGACACCAGGACCGCGCAGCGCACCCTCGTCGGGCGAAGCGGTGTCTTCACGAACGTCAACGTGACGGCCGCCTCCGGTGTCACCGACGCGCAGCTGAAGAAGAACGTGATCGGCGAACTCGGCGCCGGCTACCGGGTGCAGACCGCCAAGGAGACCGCCGACGCCAACCAGAAGGACGTCGCGAGCTTCATGGACGTCATGAAGTACGCGATGCTCGGCTTCGCCGGGATCGCCTTCCTGGTCGGCATCTTCCTGATCATCAACACCTTCTCGATGCTGGTCGCCCAGCGCACCCGGGAGATCGGCCTGATGCGGGCCATCGGCGCCGGCCGCCGCCAGGTCAACCGGTCCGTGCTCGTCGAGGCGCTGCTGCTCGGCGTGGTCGGCTCGGTCCTCGGCGTCGGCGCGGGCGTCGGCATCGCGGTCGGGCTGATGAAGCTCATGGGCTCGATGGGCATGCACCTGTCGACCAGCGATCTGACGGTTGCCTGGACGACGCCCGCACTCGGTCTGGTCCTCGGCGTCGTCGTCACCGTCCTCGCCGCCTACCTGCCCGCCCGGCGGGCCGGCAAGGTCTCCCCGATGGCCGCGCTGCGCGACGCGGGCGCCCCCGCCGACGCCAGGGCAGGCGTCGTACGCGCCCTGCTGGGCCTTCTCCTGACCGCCGGCGGCGGCTACGGCCTCCACCTGGCCGCGGGCTCCGACAAGGCGTCGGAGGGCGCCGCCTGGCTGGGCCTCGGCATCGTGCTCTCGCTGATCGGGTTCGTCGTCATCGGCCCGCTGCTCGCGGGCGCCGTGGTACGGGTCCTGGGCGCCGTCCTGCTGCGGATGTTCGGCCCCGTCGGACGCATGGCCGAACGCAACGCGCTGCGCAACCCTCGCCGTACCGGTGCCACGGGCGCCGCCCTGATGATCGGGCTCGCGCTGGTCGCCTGCCTCTCGGTGGTCGGCTCCTCCATGGTCGCCTCCGCCACCGACCAGCTCGACAAGACCGTCGGCACGGACTTCATCATCCAGTCCGACAGCGGCCAGCGGATCACCCCGCAGGCCGTCAAGGCGATCAAGGACACGTCGGGGCTCGCGCGGGTCACCGAGTACCGGGTCACCGAGGCCGACTACACCACCCCCGACGGCAAGACGCTCAAGGACACCGACATCACGGCGGCCGACCCGACGTACGCGATCGACCTGCGGACCAAGACCGTCGCCGGTGACCTCAAGGACGCCTACCTGCCGGACTCGATGTCCGTGCACGAGAAGTTCGCCAAGGCGCACGGCATCCACCTCGGCTCGAAGATCACCCTCAGGTTCAAGGAGGGGCGGACGGCCCGGCTGACGGTCCGGGCGATCACCAGCAGCGACGGCCTCATCGACGCCGGAGCCAAGTACATGTCGATCGCCACGCTCGCCAAGTACGTGCCGGCCGACAAGATGCCGCTCGACGACATAGTCTTCGCCACCGCCAAGGACGGGCAGCAGGACAGCGCGTACAAGACGCTCAAGAGCGAGCTGCACGACTACCCGCAGTACACCGTGCGCGACCAGACCGACTACAAGCAGGCGCTGAAGGACCAGATCGGCCAGCTGCTGAACCTGATCTACGGGCTCCTCGCCCTGGCGATCATCGTCGCGATCCTCGGTGTCGTGAACACCCTGGCGCTCTCGGTGGTCGAGCGGACGAGGGAGATCGGCCTGATGCGGGCCATCGGCCTCTCCCGCCGCCAGCTGCGCCGCATGATCCGCATGGAGTCCGTGGTCATCGCCCTCTTCGGCGCCCTGCTGGGCCTGGGGCTGGGCATGGGCTGGGGTGCGACGGCCCAGAAGCTGCTCGCCCTGCAGGGCCTGAAGGTCCTGGACATCCCCTGGCCGACGATCATCGGGGTCTTCGTCGGCTCGGCCTTCGTGGGCCTGTTCGCCGCACTGGTCCCGGCGTTCCGGGCGGGCCGCATGAACGTCCTGAACGCGATCGCCACGGACTGACGGGACCGACTGGAGCGACAGGTCTGACCGACAGGTCCGACAGGTCCGACAACCCGACTCCGAGACCACCGCATACGGGGGTTGCGGGGGAAGGCCCGGCGCCGGGGAGTCCTGGAGACTCTCCGGCGCCGGGCACATGTGTCCCGTGCGAGACTCCCCGGGGCGCGCGAGACGCCGCGCAGGGTGTCCACAGGCGGGTTGTCCACAGCCCCCGGCGCACGCCCACGCGGCGACGTAGGCTGGAGACCCCCCGGTCGCAGCCCGCGCCGGGCACTTCGCGTTGCCCACCCCCGGACGAAAGCCGCCCTGAATGAGCCTGCACGGTCTGCTCGACGCCGTCGTCAAGGACGCCGCACTCGCGGAAGCGATCAAGGCGGCCGCGGACGGCAACCGCATGCACGTCGACCTGGTCGGCCCCCCTGCGGCCCGCCCCTTCGCGGTCGCCGCCCTGGCCCGCGAGACCGGCCGCCCCGTGCTCGCGGTCACCGCCACCGGCCGCGAGGCCGAGGACCTGGCCGCCGCCCTGCGCACGCTGCTGCCGTCCGAGGGCGTCGTGGAGTACCCCTCCTGGGAGACGCTCCCGCACGAGCGGCTCAGCCCCCGCAGCGACACCGTCGGCCGCCGCCTCGCCGTCCTGCGCCGGCTCGCCCACCCCAGCTCCGACGACCCCGAGACCGGCCCGGTCTCCGTCGTCGTCTCGCCCGTACGGTCCGTGCTGCAGCCGCAGGTCAAGGGCCTCGGCGACCTGGAGCCGGTGGCTCTGCGCACCGGCCAGAGCGCCGATCTGAACGACATCGTGGAAGCCCTCGCGGCCGCCGCCTACGCGCGCGTGGAGCTCGTCGAGAAGCGCGGCGAGTTCGCCGTGCGCGGCGGCATCCTGGACGTGTTCCCGCCCACCGAGGAACATCCCCTGCGCGTCGAGTTCTGGGGCGACGACGTCGAGGAGATCCGCTACTTCAAGGTCGCCGACCAGCGCTCCCTCGAGGTCGCCGAGCACGGCCTGTGGGCGCCGCCCTGCCGCGAGCTGCTGCTGACCGACGAGGTCCGCGCACGCGCGCGTGCCCTCGCCGAACAGCACCCGGAGCTGGGCGAGCTGCTGAACAAGATCGCCGAGGGGATCGCGGTCGAGGGCATGGAGTCGCTCGCCCCGGTCCTGGTCGACGACATGGAACTGCTGCTCGACGTGCTGCCCAAGGGCGCGATGGCCGTCGTGTGCGACCCGGAGCGGGTCCGCACACGTGCCGCCGACCTAGTTGCCACCAGCCAGGAGTTCCTGCAGGCCTCCTGGGCGGCCACCGCGGGCGGCGGCGAGGCGCCCATCGACGTCGGCGCGGCCTCCCTGTGGTCGATCGCGGACGTCCGCGACCGCGCGCGCGAGCGGGACATGATGTGGTGGTCGGTGTCGCCGTTCGCCGCCGACGAGGAGCTGTCCGCCGACACCCTCAAGCTCGGCATGCACGCCCCGGAGACCTACCGCGGCGACACCGCCAAGGCTCTAGCCGACACCAAGGGCTGGCTGGCCGACGGCTGGCGGACGGTGTACGTGACCGAGGGCCACGGCCCCGCCTCCCGCACCGTCGAGGTGCTCGGCGGCGAGGGCATCGCGGCCCGTCTGGACGTCGACCTGGGCGAGCTGAGCCCCTCGGTCGTGCATGTGTCCTGCGGTTCGATCGACTACGGCTTCGTCGACCCGGCGCTCAGGCTGGCCGTGCTCACCGAGACCGACCTGTCCGGGCAGAAGGCGGCCGGCCGGGACGGCGCCCGCATGCCCGCGCGGCGCCGCAAGACCATCGACCCGCTCACCCTGGAGCCGGGCGACTACATCGTCCACGAGCAGCACGGCGTCGGCCGCTACATCGAGATGGTGCAGCGCACCGTCCAGGGCGCCACCCGCGAGTACCTGGTCGTCGAGTACGCCCCCGCCAAGCGCGGCCAGCCGGGCGACCGCCTGTACATCCCCACCGACCAGCTGGAGCAGATCACCAAGTACGTCGGCGGCGAGTCACCCACCCTGCACCGGCTCGGCGGCGCGGACTGGACGAAGACCAAGGCGCGCGCCAAGAAGGCCGTCAAGGAGATCGCGGCCGACCTGATCAAGCTGTACAGCGCGCGGATGGCCGCCCCCGGGCACGCGTTCGGCACGGACACACCGTGGCAGCGCGAGCTGGAGGACGCCTTCCCGTACGCGGAGACCCCCGACCAGCTGACCACCATCGCCGAGGTCAAGGAGGACATGGAGAAGTCGATCCCCATGGACCGCCTGGTCTGCGGCGACGTCGGCTACGGCAAGACCGAGATCGCGGTCCGGGCCGCCTTCAAGGCCGTACAGGACGGCAAGCAGGTCGCCGTCCTCGTGCCCACCACCCTGCTGGTGCAGCAGCACTTCGGCACGTTCTCCGAGCGGTACTCGCAGTTCCCGGTGAGCGTGAAGGCGCTCTCCCGCTTCCAGACCGACACCGAGGCGAAGACGACCCTTGAGGCCCTCAGGGAGGGCGCGGTCGACATCGTCATCGGCACCCACCGGCTGTTCTCCTCGGAGACCAAGTTCAAGGACCTCGGCCTGGTCATCGTCGATGAGGAGCAGCGCTTCGGCGTCGAGCACAAGGAGCAGCTGAAGAAGCTCCGCGCCAACGTCGACGTGCTGACCATGTCGGCGACCCCGATCCCCCGCACCCTGGAGATGGCGGTCACCGGCATCCGCGAGATGTCCACGATCACCACCCCGCCGGAGGAGCGGCACCCGGTGCTCACCTTCGTCGGCCCGTACGAGGAGAAGCAGATCGGCGCCGCCATCCGCCGCGAACTGCTGCGCGAGGGCCAGGTCTTCTACATCCACAACCGGGTCGAGTCCATCGACCGCGCGGCCTCCCGCCTCCGTGAGATCGTCCCCGAGGCACGCATCGCCATCGCCCACGGCCAGATGTCGGAGTCGGCGCTGGAACAGGTCGTCGTCGACTTCTGGGAGAAGAAGTTCGACGTCCTCGTCTCCACGACGATCGTCGAGTCCGGCATCGACATCTCCAACGCCAACACCCTCATCGTCGAACGCGGCGACACCTTCGGCCTGTCCCAGCTGCACCAGCTGCGCGGCCGGGTCGGCCGGGGGCGTGAGCGCGGGTACGCGTACTTCCTGTACCCGCCGGAGAAGCCGCTCACCGAGACCGCGCACGAACGGCTCGCCACCATCGCCCAGCACACCGAGATGGGTGCCGGCATGTACGTGGCGATGAAGGACCTGGAGATCCGCGGCGCCGGCAACCTGCTCGGCGGCGAGCAGTCCGGGCACATCGCGGGCGTCGGCTTCGACCTGTACGTCCGGATGGTGGGCGAGGCGGTCGCGGACTACCGGCGGCAGCTGGAGACCGGGGAGATCGAGGAGGAGCCGCCGCTGGAGGTCAAGATCGAGGTACCCGTCGACGCGCACGTCCCGCACGACTACGCGCCCGGCGAGCGGTTGCGCCTCCAGGCGTACCGGTCCATCGCCGCCGCCGACTCGGAGGAGGACATCAAGGCGGTCCGCGAGGAACTCACCGACCGCTACGGCAAGCTGCCCGAGCCGGTGGAGAACCTGCTCCTGGTCGCCGGACTGCGGATGCTCGCCCGCGCCTGCGGGGTCGGCGAGATCGTTCTCCAGGGCACCAACATCCGCTTCGCTCCGGTCGAGTTGCGCGAATCGCAGGAGCTGCGGGTCAAGCGGCTGTACCCGGGGACCGTCATCAAGCCGACCGCCCACCAGCTGCTGGTGCCCCGCCCGAAGACCGCCAAGGTGGGTGGAAAGCCGCTGGTGGGGCGGGAGTTGCTGGGCTGGGTCGGCGAGTTCCTGGCATCGGTTCTCGGGTCGTAGAACGGGCGAGGCGCGGCTGGTACCGGTTTCCTTGACACTGGCCGCGCCCCCGCCCGTCCCGGTACGGCGCCCGCGTCACCGGGCTGCTTCCGCGCCCGCCCGGCCCGGGGCGCCGGACGACTTCGGGCAACGGCGGTACGCCTCTGACGCTCGCCGCGCCCCTCGTCAGCCCGTCCGCGCAGGACTTTCCCTGGTGCACGTCGAACCGGTCGAGGACCCGGGGTGAAGCGGTGGCCCTCGGGTTCCCACTGCCCAGGACGGGTCCTGCGGGCGGCGGGCTGAAGGTCACGCCGGGAAGAACACCGCCACGGCCGCCCCCCTGACCGGCACCGGATGCGTCCACCTCACGGTCGCCATCGTGGACGCGTCCGACCGGAACGTCACCGTGGACGGGGTGCCCGCCGGCGCGGCCTGCGACGGCCCGGCCGACGTACGGAACTGTCAGTTCGACGTCTCGATCGTCGGCAAGGCGTGCGGTGTGGTGTGTGACCGCGGCGTGGTGTGAGCGGGCGTGAAGGGGTACCGCCCGGGCTTCTTCCGGAGCGTCAAAGCGGTTCCGATAAGAGGGAGTTAGTCACTTTCCGCCCCTTTAGGTCCTGTTCGACGCGAACCGCGCTGCGGCTACCGTGGGCCGGGAGAGATCCGCCCGCGTGGAGGCGGAAACAGGGAAGGAAGAGGGGGCGCACGTGACGCGTCTGAGGGGCGGGGCGGTCATCGCTGTCGTCGTGATCTTCGCCGTGGCCGGCTGTAAGGACCTGCAGGACAAGGGGAGCCCGGGAGCCCCGGGCACGGGCGGCGGCGGGGGAGCGGCGCTTACCGCCGCCGACGCGCTGACCGTCAAGGGCCGGGCGCCGAAGACCGGTTTCACCCGGGAGAAGTTCGGCTCCCCCTGGGCGGACACCGACTCCAACTCCTGCGATACGCGGGTTGTCTCTATGCTGCACAACGTGATCGCAGGGTTTTCGCAGCTCATTCAGGGGATGGTGCGCTATGCGTACTGAGAGGCGCATGAGGCACAGTGTCGGGGGTCGGCGCGTTGTTCTGGCATCCGCCGCGCTGGCGGCCACCGGACTCCTGATCACAGGCTGCAAGGACATTGCCCCACCTGCGGGCAGCGGATCCTCCGGTTCATCCGTCTCGACCGCCGGTGACGACCGGGCCGTGAACCCGCTGGACAATCCGGACGGCACGAAACCGGGGCTGGGGGCGATCACGTCCACCGCGGACAGGGCGAAGGCGCGGTCGGTGATCGAAAAAGTGGCGACGAAGGGACGTGGGCCGAAGACGGGGTATGCGAGGGACAAGTTCGGCTATGCCTGGATGGACTCGGCTCCAGGCGGCATACCCTTTGCACACAACGGCTGTGACTCGCGAAACGATCTCTTGAAACGAGATGGCGAGAAAGTCCGCTTCCGGGCCGGCTCCGACTGCGTCGTCGCCTCCATGACGCTGCACGACCCGTACACCGGTAGGACCATCGAGTGGATCAAGTCCCACGCCACGACGGTGCAGATAGACCACGTCATGCCGCTGTCGTACGACTGGCAGATGGGTGCGTCCCGTTGGACGAAGGACAAGCGGGAGGACATCGCCAACGACCCGCTCAACCTGATTCCCGTGGACGGCCCCGCCAACGGCGCCAAGAGCGACTCGGGGCCCGCGACGTGGCTGCCCCCCAACAAGCAGATCCGCTGCTCCTACGTGGTGCGCTTCGCCCAGGTGTCGTTGAAGTACGACCTTCCGGTGACGGTCGCGGACAAGCGGATGATGCTGACCCAGTGCGGCGGCTGACAAAGCCGACGCGGTGGGTATCAGCCGCGGGCCGAGGGAGCCGCGGTGCTCGTGGAGGGCCATTCCAGAACGGTCAGCTCAGGCCATTGCTCGCGCCACCGTGCCGTCTTGGCCTCGTAGACCGACCGCGGCGCGAGCACCGGGTTCGGTCGGACGATGAGGTTGAACACATCCGACAGCCCATGTGGCGCATATACACGCCACGTGCTGTCCGCCTCGGCACGTACGCCCAGACAGCAAGTGGTTGCGGCAAAGCTGTCGATCGCCGCCTCGGTGGACTCGTACGGAGGACACGCCACCCCGAACTTGTCCTCGTACCAGAGGTGCACCCGCGCCTCGTTCCGGATCTCAACCTCTGCGGGCAGGCCGGAGAAGACATCCCGGCCGGCCTTGATCGCAGCGTCCTCCGCCTCCCAGGACAGATCGCCGGCGTCGAAGTAGAAGACGTCATAGTCCTTGATGCCTCTGGTCGGCGGTCTGTCCGTGACCACGTTCCATACGGTCTGGAACAGGCACCCGGCCGTCACGTACCACCCGGGCAGGCCCAACGTCGCGGTGCGTGCCAGTACCTCCGTCAACACCTCGTTCCGGGACAGCGCCGCACGTAGGTGCTCGAGTTGCTCATCGAGAGGGAGTCGGCCGATCACGAAACCTGCCTACCACAACGTGGCCAACGGCGGCCCTGATGCCGGCTCACGCCGCGCGTCACTTCGAAGGCACCGCCCGCATCGCACGACGAAGACTTGCTCTGGCGGCGGTGAGGTCGTCTTCCGACTCCTGCGAGCGCCGCTCCAGGGCGATCAGGCGATTGCGCGTGTCCGACAGTTCGCGATCAAGGTCCGTGTTTCGCTGTTCCAACTGCTGGTTCCGCTCGACCAACTGACGGCGGTCGGCGTCATCCAGTTCCGCTCCGACGGCCTGTGGGTCACCGCCGCCGAGAAGACCGCGATGAAGAAGGTCCTCGCCACCTGCCCCGGTCAGAAGCTTCCCGCGGGCGGAAACCCGACCAAGGCACCGTCGCGCTTCAAGGCACACTGACGCGACGGCTCGCGCATCGGCCCGCGCCGGGGGCGTGGACGGGACCGCCCGGCGCCCGGCACACAACGGTTCGATACAACCCGGACCGCACGTCGGCATCGGGCCATATGCTCGGAGCGACCACCGCGCGACCGGTGTTGTCCGTAAACGGATGCACCGGACGGGCACGTACGCCCTATTCCAGGCAATACAGGAGCGATCATGCAAGGCCAGGGCCATGCGCAGCCGGTGCAGCGGCCGCCGCACGACGCGGTACTGGTCCTGTTGCGCGTGGTGTTCGTGGCGATGGGGGTGTTCAGCGCCGGCTTCCTGGCCTGGGTGATGATGCTGCGGCTGGCCGTGGTGACCCGCAGGCCGGCGGAGTTCGGCCTGCTGGTGGCGGTGGCCGCGGCCGACCTCCTCAGCATCGTGCTGCTGGCCACCGAGCCCGGCGACGACGTGCACACGGTCGGCGGCTACCTGGGGATCACGCTGCTGTTCGGCACGCTCCTGGTCACGACCATCTACTACCTCGCCGCCGACGTACGCCACTTCCAGCGGCAGCGCGAGGCGTACGCGGCGCAGACGTACGGTTACGCGCCCCCCGCCTCGCCGTACACCACGACGACGCCCCTGCGCGCGCAGCCGCCGCACACCCCGCCCCCGCACACCGTGCCCCCGGTACCCGCGCCGCCCCAGCCCCCGATACCCACGCCGCCCCAGCGCCCGGCGCCCGCGCGGATCGACCAGGTGCGTGCCGAGCTCGACGAGCTCAGTGACTATCTGCGCAAGCACGACAGCCGTAACGAGGGCGGAAGGTGACCGTGGCGACCGGGCGGACCGTCGCCGACCGCTACGAGCTGTCCACGCTCATCGGGCAGGGCGGCATGGGCCAGGTCTGGACTGCGTACGACCAGCGGCTCGACCGGCGCGTGGCGGTGAAGCTGCTGCGCCCCGACAAGGTGGCGGGCGCGGACGCCGACGAACTGCGCCGCCGCTTCCTGCGGGAGTGCCGGGTGACCGCGCAGGTCGACCATCCCGGCCTGGTCACCGTGCACGACGCGGGCACCGAGGGCGACGAGCTGTTCCTCGTCATGCAGTACGTGGACGGCACCGACCTCGCCGGGCACCTCGCGGAGCACGATCCCTACCCCTGGCCGTGGGCGGTCGCGGTGGCCGCGCAACTGTGCGCGGTGCTGAGCGCCGTGCACGCCGTGCCGATCGTCCACCGCGACCTCAAGCCGCGCAACCTGATGGTCAAGCAGGACGGCACCATCACCGTCCTGGACCTCGGTGTCGCCTCCGTGATGGACACCGACACCACCCGCCTCACCCACACCGGCACCCCCATCGGCTCGCCCGCCTACATGGCGCCCGAGCAGGCGATGGGCGGCGCGGTCGGTCCGTACACGGACCTGTACGCGCTCGGGGTGCTGCTGCACGAACTGCTCAGCGGGGAGGTGCCGTTCGCCGGCTCCACCTCGCTCGGCGTGCTGCACCGGCATCTGTACGAGCAGCCGGTGCCGGTGCGCCGGCTGCGCCCCGAGGTGCCCGAGCCGCTGGAGGCGCTGGTGCTGCGGCTGCTCGCCAAGGACCCCCAGCACCGGCCCGGCTCCGCCCAGGAGGTGTACGAGAACCTCGTCCCGCTCCTGCCCGCGCGCGGCATGCATACCGGGGCGCCCCTGGACCCCACGCGCCCCTTCCTGCGCCCGCACGCTCCCTGGCCGGACCGCGCGCGGACGCCCGCGCCCCAGCCCGCCGCCCCCGTGGCCGCCGTACCCGCAAGACCCGATGTCGCCGCCGCCGTCGACGAGGTCAAGCGGCTGCTCGGGGAGGGGCGCATCACCCAGGCCGTCGACATCCTGGGCGCGATCCTGCCGGTCGCCGCCGACCAGCACGGCGAGCGTTCCACGGTCGTACGCACCCTGCGCAAGCAGTACGCGGCCACCCTGATGGACGACGGCCAGTACCGGCGCGCGCTGCCCGAACTGCGCCGGCTCGCCGACGAACGCGCCGCCGAGGCCGGCCAGGCCGACCCGCAGTCCCTGCGCTTCCGCTACGAGACCGCCCAGTGCCTGGAACAGCTGGGCGAACCGGCGGCGGCGCTCGCCGAGTACCGTGCGCTGCTGCCGTACTACGAGAACCAGTACGTGGCCGGCGATCCACAGCTCGCGCACGACGTGCGCCGCCGGATCGGGCATCTGCTGCTCGCGCTCGGCGACCGGCCGGCCGCCCAGGACACGCTCACCCGGCTGCTGTTCGACGTGGAAAGGCTGCACGGACCCGGCCACCCCGTGGCGGGCGAGATCCGGCGGACGCTCCAGTGGCTGGGACAGGTGCGGGGCTAGGCCCGGTCGGATCTGGCACGCGCGACAGGGGCCCCGCGGGCCGGGTGCCTTGACTCTTCTTGCACAATGATCCTCCTTGCACAGTGCACATACAGGGGTGGGGTTACGGCATGTCCAGCCATCGGCAGTCGAAGAAGCGCAGATACATCACCTGGGGCGTGGCGGGAGCCGCGGTCGTCGCCGGGGCCGGGATAGCGGCGCAGACATCCATGGCGGCCACCACCTGGCCCGCCCAGAAGACGTACACCGGCCGCGCCTTCGACACCTGCACCGCGCCCTCGCTCGGCGCGATGAACGCCTGGCACGGCGGCCTCTACGGCGCCGCCGCCGTCTACATAGGCGGCAAGAACCGCGGCTGCGCCCAGCCCAACCTGACCGCCTCCTGGGTCAAGTCCGTCTCCGCGGGCGGCTGGAAGCTCATCCCGCTCTACGTCGGCGCCCAGCCGTCCTGCCAGAGCGGCTCCAACCCGGAGAAGATGACCACCGCCAACGCTGCCTCCCTCGGCACCAGCGACGCCACCGACGCGGTCGCCAAGGCCGCCGCCCTCGGCATGAAGGCGGGCAGCCCGATCTACCTCGACATGGAGGCGTACGACACGACGAACACGTCGTGCAACAACGCCGTGCTCACCTATGTGCGCGCCTTCGACAAGCAACTGCACGCGAAGACCTACCGCGCGGGCTTCTACGGCTTCACCAGCTCCAGCGCCAAGGCGATCGCGAACGCCACCGACAAGACGGACCTGCCGGGCAACCTCTGGTACGCACTGTGGGACAAGAACAACACCACCACGGCGGACTGGCCGTTCGGCGCGACCCAGTTCACCGGGCACAGCCGGGCGCACCAGTACATGGTGAACAGCAAGGAGACGCGCGGCGGTTTCACGATCACC
Organism: Streptomyces sp. NPDC111744; assembly: GCF_055634995.1. Lineage (NCBI taxonomy): Bacteria > Bacillati > Actinomycetota > Actinomycetes > Kitasatosporales > Streptomycetaceae > Streptomyces > Streptomyces sp. NPDC111744. The sequence goes on along the minus strand of NZ_JBVKCG010000007.1, from coordinate 235,530 downwards.
GTGGACCGTGACGCGTGGGACGCGCCGGTGGCGATCACGGGCTGAGCCCGTCCGTACCGCAAACCCTTCCGGGGAGTGGCGCGGCGGTGCCGGATGCGCGAGTGAATCGTTGGTCGAATGGGTTGGCCAGAGCTTGCCGACTGCCTACCATCGATCACCGCAAGACTTTGTGCACCGTCGCACAATCTCCTCGGGAGGTTCCCTTGCACCGCCGCCGTCGCACCGCGCTCCTCCTCTCCGCCGCGATCGTCACCGCGGCCCCCCTCCTCACCGCCTGCGGAAGCGACGCGCACCCGGGCGCGGCGGCCGTCGTCGGCGGCCAGCGGATCAGCGTCGCCCAGCTGCAGACCCGCGTGAACGAGGTCCGCCAGGCCCAGCGCGCGGCGGTGCCCGACGAGCGGCAGTACCAGCAGGTACTCGCCGCCACCAGCAGCCTCACCCGGGACACCCTGCACAACATGGTTCTCGACCAGGTGCTGCACCGGGCCGCCCAGGACGCGGGCATCAGCGTCACCCGCAAGGAGATCCAGCGGATGCGCACCGGCCTCGAACAGCAGGCCGGCGGCTCCAAGGCGCTCCAGAACGCCTGGCTCCAGAAGTACGGCATCGCCCCCAAGCGCCTGGACGACAACCTCCGCCTCCAGCTGGAGGCCCAGAAACTCGCCCAGCTCCTCGGCACCGACACCACCCAGCCCGCCTTCTGGAAGGCACTGTCCAAGGCGTCCCAGGAACTCCACATCGACCTCAATCCGCGCTACGGCGCCTGGGACGTCGGGAAGAGCAGCCGGGTGGACGCCAGGACGCCGTGGGTACGGGAGGTCACGTCGTCGGGGACGCGGGTGACGGCGTAGGCGGGGCCGACGGAAGCGGTCATACGATCGCTTGATCATCCCCATCCTGTGGACAACGCCCGAGGCCGGCGGCGCGGGTGCGTTACGTTCGGATCGTGAACACCACCAGCCCGGAACCCTCTGCTCCCACCGTCCCCGACACCGGCCGGATCGTCCTGCTCACCACCAGCCACCGCGTCGCCCCCGGCCTGCTGTCCTGGCCCGCCTGGCAGGCGCTGCGCTCGGCGGACCGTGTGCTGTGCGCGGACGGCGCGCATCCGCAGCTGCCGTATCTGCGCGAGGCCGGGACGACCGTGGACGAGGCCGCCCCCACCGCCCAGGAGCTGGTCGACGCCTGCGCCGGCGGGCGGACGGTGGTGGTCGTGGCGACGGGTGAGGGCGAGCCCGCCCTCACCGACGGCCTGGCCCGCCTCGCCGGCTCCGGCCGGGTCCCGATGCCCCAGCTGGAGCTGCTCCCCGCCTCCTACGACCTGCCCGGCGCCCGCCTCCTCGACCTCGTCCAGGTCATGGACCGCATCCGCACGGAGTGCCCCTGGTCGTCCCAGAAGACCCATGAGGGCCTGGCGAAGTACGCCATCGAGGAGGCGTACGAACTCGTCGAGGCGATCGAGGCCGGCGACCGCGACGAACTGCGGGAGGAGCTGGGCGACGTGCTCCTCCAGGTCGTCTTCCACGCGCGCATCGCCCAGGAGGACCCGGACGCCCCCTTCTCCGTCGACGACGTGGCAGGGGGCATCGTCGCGAAACTCATCCACCGCCACCCGCATGTCTTCGGCGACGAGACCGCCTCGACACCGGAGGAGGTCAAGGAGCACTGGCTGCGCACGAAGGCGATCGAGAAGCGGCGCGAGTCGGTCACGGACGGCATACCCCTCGCCCAGCCGGGTCTCGCCCTGGCGGCGAAACTCGCCTCCCGGGTGCGGACGGCGGGGATGGAGGTACCGCTGCCCAAGGCGGAGGACATCGGGTACCAACTGCTCGCGCTGGCGGTGCGGGCCGAGGCGGAAGGGGTCGACCCGGAAGCGGCCCTGCGCGCGGCTGCCCGGGCCTACCGGGACGCGATCAGGGAGACGGAGGGCCACTGACACGGTCCCGTGCCCTGCGGCTACCGTCGAGGAGTGACCGACCAGCCCGCCCCTCACCCAGAGGTTCCCCAGCCCACCGCCCCCGACCTCTTCACCTGGGAGTTCGCCGCCGACCCCTACCCCGCCTACGCCTGGCTCCGGGAACACGCGCCCGTGCATCGCACCCGGCTTCCCAGTGGGGTCGAGGCCTGGCTGGTCACCCGCTACGCCGACGCCAGGCAGGCCCTCGCCGACCCCCGGCTGTCCAAGAACCCGGCGCATCACGACGAGCCCGCGCACGCCAAGGGGAAGACCGGGATCCCCGGGGAGCGCAAGGCCGAGCTGATGACGCATCTGCTGAACATCGACCCGCCGGACCACACCCGGCTGCGCCGGCTGGTCAGCAAGGCGTTCACACCGCGCCGGGTCGCCGAGTTCGCGCCCCGGGTGCAGGAGCTGACCGACCGGCTCATCGACGGGTTCGCGGACCGGGGCGAGGCCGACCTCATCCATGAGTTCGCCTTCCCGCTGCCCATCTACGCCATCTGCGACCTGCTGGGCGTCCCCCGTGAGGACCAGGACGACTTCCGGGACTGGGCGGGGATGATGATCCGACACGGGGGAGGGCCGCGAGGCGGGGTCGCGCGGTCCGTGAAGAAGATGCGGGGATATCTGGCCGAGCTGATCCACCGGAAGCGGGAGGCGCTGTCCGCCGAGCCCGCCCCCGGTGAGGACCTCATCTCCGGGCTCATCCGGGCCTCCGACGAAGGCGAGCACCTCACCGAGAACGAGGCCGCCGCCATGGCGTTCATCCTCCTGTTCGCCGGCTTCGAGACCACGGTCAACCTCATCGGCAACGGGACGTACGCCCTGCTCACCCATCCGGCACAGCGCCGCCGCCTCCAGGACTCCCTCGCCGCCGGCGAGCGCGGGCTGCTGGAGACCGGGGTCGAGGAACTGCTGCGCTACGACGGGCCGGTGGAGCTGGCCACCTGGCGATTCGCCACCGAGCCGCTCGGCATCGGCGGGCAGCGCATCGCGCCAGGCGACCCGGTCCTCGTCGTACTCGCCGCCGCGGACCGGGACCCGGAGCGGTTCGCCGAGCCGGACACGCTCGACCTCGCACGCCGGGACAACCAGCACCTCGGATACGGCCACGGCATCCACTACTGCCTGGGCGCCCCGCTCGCCCGCCTGGAAGGACAGACCGCGCTCGCCGCCCTCCTCAGCCGCCTCCCCGACCTGCGACTCGCGGTGGCGGAGAGCGAGTTGCGCTGGCGCGGCGGGCTCATCATGCGCGGACTGCGCACGCTCCCCGTGGAGTTCACCCCCCACGGCCGATGAGCCCACCACCGGCATCCACCACCGGCACGCCTCCCTCCGGCCTCCCACCGGCAAAGATGACCACTGTTCAAGTCTGTGATCTTCACGTGATCTGCGCGGCATTAACTTGTGACAAGTGATCGTCTGCCTATACGTTCACCCATCAGTGCGACGCCCCGGCGGGACCCGTCGCCGGTCACCGCTGTCGCTCGAAAGGTTTCCGCATGCTCTCCGGGAACGGTCGTCACCGTCGCCCCCGTCAGGCTCCGGCCATCCTCGTCGCGGCCGGCGTGACCGGCTCCGCCATCGCCATCCCGCTCCTCGGGGCGGCGAGCGCCAACGCGGCCGACGGCAGCACCTGGGACCGGGTGGCCGAGTGCGAGAGCGGCGGCTCCTGGAGCATGGACGCCGGCACCGGCTACTACGGCGGCCTGCAGATGTCCCAGGACGACTGGGACCAGTACGGCGGCCAGGAGTACGCCACCACGCCGGACCAGGCGAGCCGTTCGCAGCAGATCGCCGTCGCCGAGAAGATCCTCGCCGACCAGGGCACCAAGCCCTGGCGGACCTGTGCCCTACTCGCCGGCCTCTCCTCGGACGACGCCTCGGTGAACGTCGACACGGGCCTCGGCGGATCGGACAACACGTCGGGCACATCCGACTCGTCCTCCGGGTTGTCGGATTCGTCCTCTTCATCTGGTTCATCCGGCTCATCGGATTCCGGCTCGTCCAACCCCTCCTTGGGTGCCGCGGACTCCGGAGCCGGCTCCGCCACCCCGTCCCCGAGCGCGAGTGGGGACTCGGGTACGGGCACCCCTGCCGACTCCACCAAGGCGGACAAGTCGAGATCCAACGGCTCCGGCACCTCGAAGGCGAGTGAGAACCCCGTCACGTCCGAAGCTGATGAGTCGGACAATTCATGGCAGACCGGCGGCTCTTGGAGCCTTGTCGACACGGGAGCCGTCAGTGGCGGTGGCAAGCATCGCGGCGGCACGGCGGACGAAAACGTGACAAACGGTCAGAGTGCGACTTCTTCCGGCCGTCACGCCTCCCGTGACGCCGGCACCTACACCGTCCGGGACGGCGACACCCTCGCCTCCATCGCCGACTCCCTTGGCCTCGAAGGAGGATGGCGCGCGCTCTATGCCGCCAACAAGGCCGACATCGGCACCGACCCGAACCACGTCGCCCCCGGTCAGACCCTGAAACTCGGCACCGAAACGAACGCGGACTAGCGGGAGTTGGCGCTCTCGAACCGCCCCACTTAGAAGTCAAATGTCCGGTTTGGCGAAAGTGTGGGATGAGTCTCAGAAGCCCTGATCATCTTTGAAATTCACCTGATCGCCTGTTTACGGTCGAGGCCGCTCGTCACCACGAGCCCCGGCCGTCGCAACGCCGAGTCCTGCCAGCGGCTGCCCGGGAACAGTCGTCGCGTAAAGCGCCGTAGGCAGGAGCGGGGGACCCAAGGTAAGTGCCAGGACCGGTAGTTGAGGCTGCCGTGTCCGGCTCGGGGTGAAGCCGCGCACCGCGAGGTGTGCGGCCGGGCAACTCAACCGGCCCGAACCCGACAGCTCACCTCGCAGGCGTCGGTGAGGGGATCCACCATGCTGTTTTCCGGCAAGGGCAAGCACCGTCGTCCGTCCAAGGCCACCCGCGCCGCCGCGCTCGCCGGCGTCACCGGTGTCGCCATCGCCGCCCCGCTGATGGCGTCCGGCACCGCCTCCGCCGCCACCGCCTCCGAGTGGGACGCCGTCGCCCAGTGCGAGTCCGGCGGCAACTGGGCCATCAACACCGGCAACGGCTACTACGGCGGCCTGCAGTTCTCCGCCTCCACCTGGGCCGCGTACGGCGGCACCCAGTACGCCGCGCAGGCCAACCAGGCCGGCAAGGCGCAGCAGATCGAGATCGCCGAGAAGGTCCTCGCCGCGCAGGGCAAGGGCGCCTGGCCGGTCTGCGGCACGGGCCTGTCCGGCGCCGCCTACACCGGCAGCAGCTCGTCCTCCAGCTCCAGCTCGTCGAACAGCGGCACCAGCAGCCGTACGACCGACACCCAGGCCGCCTCCCGCTCCGCCGAGCGTCCCGCCGCCAAGAAGACCGTCACCACCCCGACCGGCAAGAAGGTCAAGAAGGGCGACGGCGAGTACAAGGTCCTCAAGGGCGACACGCTCAGCTCGATCGCCGAGAAGCACAAGGTCAAGGGCGGCTGGCAGGCGCTGTTCAAGCTGAACAAGGACATCGTCGACGACGCCGACTTCATCTACCCGGGTCAGCAGCTGCACCTGAAGTAAGCGCCCGAAGTAATACGCGGGCGCCGGCTGAAGCACAGCGCCCGCACAGCCGTGCTCCTCATAGTGAGGAGCACGTGCGGGCCACCCCCGTCCCCCACGAGCCCCCGCTCCGGTGCGTTTTCCCCCGAACGCACCGGGGCGGGGTTTCTCATTGCCGTCCGCCTGCCGTCCGCCTGCCGTCCTCGCGCGGTCCTCCCCTTGACCCGCTCTTCTTCCGTTCTTCATCGGGCCCCCCTTTGTTCCGCGCATGAACAATGGGTACCGTCTGTGTGTCCACGGGCCGGTCGGTCGGCTGGCTGACGGCCCCGGGACGGTTAGGCTCTAGTCGCAAGGCTGAGCAAGGGCCGACAAGGCCCGCGTGCGCCCGCACAACCAGCGTCACATCCCAAGAAGGAGATGCTCGTGCCGTCCATCGACGTCGTCGTAGCCCGGGAAATCCTGGACTCCCGAGGCAACCCCACGGTCGAGGTCGAGGTCGGCCTCGACGACGGCAGCACCGGTCGTGCCGCCGTCCCGTCCGGCGCCTCCACGGGCGCCTTCGAGGCCATCGAGCTCCGCGACGGTGACCCCAACCGCTACCTGGGCAAGGGCGTCGAGAAGGCCGTCCTCGCCGTGATCGAGCAGATCGGTCCGGAGCTGGTCGGCTACGACGCCACCGAGCAGCGCCTGATCGACCAGGCCATGTTCGACCTGGACGCCACCGACAACAAGGGCTCGCTCGGCGCCAACGCCATCCTCGGCGTCTCCCTCGCCGTCGCCCACGCCGCCTCCGAGGCCAGCGACCTGCCGCTGTTCCGCTACCTGGGCGGCCCCAACGCGCACCTGCTGCCGGTGCCGATGATGAACATCCTCAACGGCGGCTCGCACGCGGACTCCAACGTGGACATCCAGGAGTTCATGATCGCCCCGATCGGCGCGGAGTCGTTCTCCGAGGCGCTGCGCTGGGGTGCCGAGGTCTACCACACCCTGAAGAAGGTCCTGAAGAACAAGGGCCTGTCCACCGGCCTCGGCGACGAGGGCGGCTTCGCCCCGAACCTGGAGTCCAACCGCGCGGCCCTCGACCTCATCCTCGAGGCGATCAAGCAGGCCGGCTACGTCCCGGGCGAGCAGATCGCGCTGGCGCTCGACGTCGCCGCGTCCGAGTTCTACAAGGACGGCAAGTACGAGTTCGAGGGCAAGTCCCGCTCGGCCGCCGAGATGACCGAGTACTACGAGGAGCTCGTCTCCGCGTACCCGCTGGTCTCCATCGAGGACCCGCTGTTCGAGGACGACTGGGCCGGCTGGAAGGTCCTCACCGACAAGCTCGGCGACAAGGTCCAGATCGTCGGCGACGACCTCTTCGTCACCAACCCGGAGCGCCTGGCCCGCGGCATCGAGGACGGCGCCGCCAACGCGCTGCTCGTCAAGGTGAACCAGATCGGCTCGCTCACCGAGACCCTGGACGCCGTCGAGCTTGCCCAGCGCAACGGCTTCAAGTGCATGATGTCCCACCGCTCCGGCGAGACCGAGGACGTCACCATCGCCGACCTCGCCGTCGCCACCAACTGCGGCCAGATCAAGACCGGCGCCCCGGCCCGATCGGAGCGCGTCGCCAAGTACAACCAGCTGCTGCGCATCGAGGAGATCCTCGACGACGCCGCGGTGTACGCCGGCCGCAGCGCCTTCCCGCGGTTCCGCTCCGCGGACCAGTAGGCACAGCAAGGGCTGACCGGGCTGACCCTTACGGGGTCAAGCCTTAGCCAGTCGTACGTACGTCCCCGTACCGGTCCCGTACCGTGTGCGGGGACGTACGCGCGTGTGAACGGGAGGCGGGGACATGGCCGCGAAGGACCGGGACCGGTTCTCCACCGCGACCAGGCTGAAGTTGCTCGGCGAGCAGACGGCGGCCCGGGTCTACCGCTCCCAGACCAGGCGCCAGGCCCGCCGCTCCCGGCTCACCGGCCGCGCCGCGCTGCTCGCGATCGTGCTCTGCACGATGGTCGTCGCGCTCGCCTATCCGATGCGGCAGTACGTCTCCCAGCGCGCCGAGATCGCCGACCTGGAACGGCAGCAGGAGCAGGCCCGGCAGCGGGTCGAGCAGCTGCGGGACGTCAAGGCCCGATGGCAGGACGACGCGTACGCCGAGCAGCAGATCCGGGAGCGGCTGCACTATGTGATGCCGGGGGAGACGGGGTACATCGTGATCGACCCCGCCGTCGCCAAGCAGGCGCACGCCAACCTAGGGGCGGCCGACCGGCCCTGGTACGCGAACGTCTGGGACGGCGTCGACAAGTCCGACGCGTCCGACCAGTGAACCGACAGAAAGCCACACAGAACACAGTCATGGAAACGCCTCCGCCCTCCACTCCGCGCACCGAGCCGACCGACGCGGACGTCGAGGCCTTCAAGCAGCAGCTCGGGCGGCCGCCGCGCGGGCTGCGGGCGATCGCGCACCGGTGCCCCTGCGGGCAGCCGGACGTCGTGGAGACCGCGCCGCGGCTGCCGGACGGCACGCCGTTCCCGACGCTGTACTACCTGACGTGCCCCAAGGCCGCGTCCGCCATCGGCACCCTGGAGGCCGACGGCGTGATGAAGGAGATGACGGCGCGGCTGGAGAGCGATCCGGAGCTGGCGGCGGCCTACCGGGCCGCGCACGAGGACTACATCCGGCGCCGGGACGAGATCGAGGAGCTCACGGGGTTCCCGAGCGCCGGCGGGATGCCGGACCGGGTGAAGTGCCTCCATGTGCTCGTCGCGCACTCGCTGGCGGCGGGGCCCGGCGTGAACCCGCTGGGGGACGAGGCGATCGCCATGCTGCCCCAGTGGTGGCTCAAGGGCGCCTGCGTGGTGACAGGGCCGGCCGAGACGTCACGAACAGAGAAGGAACACCAGTCATGACCCGCGTCGCCGCCATCGACTGTGGCACCAACTCCATCCGGCTGCTCGTCGCCGACGCCGACCCCGGGACCGGCGAGCTCGTCGATCTGGACCGGCGGATGGTGATCGTGCGGCTCGGGCAGGGGGTCGACCGGACCGGGCGGCTCGCGCCGGAGGCGCTGGAGCGGACCTTCGCCGCCTGCCGGGAGTACGCGGCGGTCATCAAGGAGCACGGGGCGGAGCGGCTGCGGTTCGTCGCCACCTCCGCGTCCAGGGACGCCGAGAACCGGGACGACTTCGTGCGCGGGGTGCTGGACATCCTCGGTGTCGAGCCGGAGGTCATCAGCGGCGACCAGGAGGCCGAGTTCTCCTTCACGGGTGCGACGAAGGAACTGACGGGCCGCGACGACCTCGCCAAGCCCTTCCTCGTCGTGGACATCGGCGGCGGCTCCACCGAGTTCGTCGTCGGGGACGAGCACGTGCGGGGCGCCCGGTCCGTGGACGTCGGCTGTGTGCGGATGACCGAGCGGCACCTGGTGCACGAGGGGCAGGTCAGCGACCCGCCGACCGAGGCCGAGATCGCCGCCATGCGGGCCGACATCGAGCGCGCCCTCGACCTCGCGGAGCAGACGGTGCCGCTGCGCGAGGCGCGCACGCTGGTCGGCCTGGCCGGATCCGTCACCACCCTCTCCGCCATCCACCAGGACCTGCCGGAGTACGACTCCGCCGCCATCCACCACTCCCGTATCCCCTGTGCCCGGGTCCGGGAGATCACCGAGCGGCTGCTGGACTCCACCCACGCCGAGCGCGCCGCGATCCCCTCCATGCACCCCGGGCGCGTCGACGTCATCGGTGCGGGCGCCCTCGTACTGCTGTCGATCATGGAGCGGGTGGGCGCGGCGGAGGTCGTGGTGAGCGAGCACGACATCCTCGACGGCATCGCCTGGTCCATCGCCTGACCCGCCCCGACCGCCCTTCCGGCCGCCTCGCCGGCCCGGCCGACCGCCCTTCCGGCCGCCTCGCCGGCCCGGCCGACCGGCCTCTCCGGCTGCCTCGCCGCGCCCTCCTGACCTCCTCGGATGAGCGTGCGGGAGGACGGGTGAGCGTCCCGGAGGGCCCGTGACACGCCGTGTCACGACACCCCCTCGGAAAACTTCGTGAAGTTCTTCACAAGGAATTCGGTGCAGGTGGGGGGTCCAAGGGCCCCCGTTGGCCCGTTCAGGGGCTCAACAGCCCCGGGCGCGTGCTCAGGAGAGCATTTCGGGGGTGTTTCCGGGGCGCTCGTGCGGGTGACATCCGGTGCCCAGGGGGTGCCCCCGGAAGCCTGGAGAGGCAGCTCACGCGGCATTGACAACGGGTCGTATCGGAAGTCGGTTCCCGCTGTTGACCATGACCTGCGTCACGTGAGCGGCGGAGTGTAGCACGACCCCCGGGGAACCTTGTGAAGGGGCGCACGAGCGACCCCCCTTGGGCGGGTGGATACTCGATGCCATGAGCACCACGGAGCGTCCCAGGATCCTCGTAGTAGGCGGTGGGTACGTAGGCCTGTACGCAGCTCGGCGCATTCTCAAGAAGATGCGCTACGGCGAGGCGACCGTCACGGTCGTCGACCCCCGGTCGTACATGACCTACCAGCCCTTCCTCCCCGAAGCCGCCGCCGGCAGCATCTCCCCTCGGCACGTCGTCGTCCCGCTGCGACGCGTGCTGCCGAAGGCGGAGGTCCTCACCGGCCGGGTCACCACCATCGACCAGGACCGCAAGGTCGCCACGATCGCCCCCCTCGTGGGCGAGGCGTACGAGCTGCCGTTCGACTACCTGGTCATCGCGCTCGGCGCGGTCTCCCGTACGTTCCCGATCCCCGGCCTCGCCGAACAGGGCATCGGCATGAAGGGCATCGAGGAGTCCATCGGCCTGCGCAACCACGTCCTGGAGCAGCTGGACAAGGCCGACTCCACGACCGACGAGGAGATCCGCCGCAAGGCGCTCACCTTCGTCTTCATCGGCGGTGGCTTCGCGGGCGCGGAGACCATCGGCGAGGTCGAGGACATGGCCCGCGACGCGGCGAAGTACTACAAGAACGTGTCCCGCGAGGACATGCGCTTCGTTCTCGTCGACGCTGCCGACAAGATCCTTCCCGAGGTCGGCCCGAAGCTCGGCCTGTACGGCAAGGAGCACCTGGAGAGCCGCGGTGTGGAGATCTACCTCTCCACCTCGATGGACTCCTGCGTCGACGGCCACGTCGTGCTGAAGAACGGCCTTGAGGTCGACTCCAACACGATCGTGTGGACCGCGGGCGTCAAGCCGAACCCGGCGCTCTCCCGCTTCGGTCTGCCGCTCGGCCCGCGCGGCCACGTCGACACCGCCCCCACCCTCCAGGTGCAGGGCACCGACTACATCTGGGCCGCGGGCGACAACGCCCAGGTGCCGGACGTCGCCGCCCGCAAGGCCGGCGTCGAGAACGCCTGGTGCCCGCCGAACGCGCAGCACGCGCTGCGTCAGGCCAAGGTCCTCGGCGACAACGTGGTCTCCGGTATGCGGGGCTTCCCGCAGAAGGAGTACAGCCACGCCAACAAGGGCGCGGTCGCCGGTCTGGGTCTGCACAAGGGCGTCGCGATGATCGTCCTGGGCAAGACGAAGATCAAGCTCAAGGGCCGTCTCGCCTGGTACATGCACCGCGGCTACCACGGTCTGGCGATGCCGACCTGGAACCGCAAGATCCGTATCTTCGCCGACTGGACGCTGGGCATGTTCCTCAAGCGCGAGGTCGTGTCCCTCGGTGCCATGGAGAACCCCCGCGAGGAGTTCTACGAGGCCGCCAAGCCGGCTCCGGTCGCCGCCCCGAAGGCCGAGGAGAAGGCCAAGGCCTCCTAGGCCGGGGACTGCTGGGCCAAGGCCTGCCGGTCACGGCCGGGCCTCGGCCACCGGTCGACGAACCACCCGAAGGACCTCCCGCCATCCGTGGTGCGGGAGGTCCTTCGGCGTTCCCGGGAGCAGCCGCAACTGCGTGGCCGCTACAGCTGTTTGCCCAGTCGTAACTCCTTTGCGGGACTGCGCTGCTGCCCTCACGGTGTTTACGTGGTAACCGGCATCCGGGATCGTCGTCTTGGAGGTGTGCGCCATGGCCGACGCCGCGTCGCGGCTGAGGAGTGTTGCCGAGCAGGTGCTGGGAGTTCCGCTCCCGGTACGGCTGCGGGCCTGGGACGGATCACAGGCCGGACCGCCGGACGCTCCGGCACTCGTGATCCGTAACCGCCGTGCCCTGCGTTACCTGCTGTTCAAGCCCGGTGAACTGGGCCTGGCCCGGGCCTGGGTCGCCGGAGATCTGGACATCGAGGGCGACCTGTACAGCGCCCTGGCGGTGATGTCCGGACTGATCTGGGAGCGCGGGGAGGACGGCCGTACCCTCGGCCAGGCCCTGCGCGACCCCGAGGTGCGGGCCGCCGCCCGGGAGCTGCTGAAGCTCGCCGGACCGCCCCTCCCGCCCACCCCGCCCCGCGAGGAGGTCCGCAGACGCCGCCATCTGCACACCCGCCGCAGCGACAAGCAGGCCATCAGCCACCACTACGACGTGGGGAACGACTTCTACGAGATCGTCCTCGGGCCGTCGATGGTCTACTCGTGCGCGTACTGGGAGGACGACGGCACCCTGGAGACCGCCCAGCGCGACAAGCTCGAACTCGTCTGCCGCAAACTCGATCTGAAACCCGGTCAGCGGCTGCTCGACGTCGGCTGCGGCTGGGGCTCGATGGCGATCCACGCGGCCCGCGAGCACGGCGTGAGCGTCGTCGGGGTCACCCTCTCCCAGGAGCAGGCCGCGTACGCCCGTAAACGGGTCGCGGACGAGGGTCTGACGGACCGGGTGGAGATCAGGGTCCAGGACTACCGGGACGTCAGGGACGGGCCGTACGACGCGATCTCGTCGATCGGGATGGCCGAGCACGTGGGCGCGGAGAAGTACCTGAAGTACGCGAGTGATCTGTACGCGCTGCTGAAGACGGGCGGCCGGCTGCTCAACCACCAGATCGCGCGGCGGCCGCAGCGCGACGAGGTGGCCTACCACGTCGACCAGTTCATCGACGCGTATGTCTTCCCGGACGGGGAACTCGCGCCGATCGGCACCACCGTCACCCAGCTGGAGCGGGCCGGGTTCGAGGTGCGGGACGTGGAGTCCCTGCGCGAGCACTACGCCCTGACCCTGCGTCGGTGGGTGGCCAACCTGGAGGCCGACTGGGCGCGGGCGGTACGGCTCACCAGCCCCGGCCGGGCCCGCGTCTGGAGGCTGTACATGGCCGCCTCCGCCCTCGCCTTCGAACGCAACCGCATCGGCGTCAACCAGGTGCTGGCCGTCAAGACCCCGGAGCCGGGTGCGTCGGGGCTGCCGCTGCGTACCCGTACCTGGACCCGGTAGGACGGCGAAGGGGCCCCACACGGTGTGGGGCCCCTTCGCCGTGTGTACGGCTGCTTACTCGGACTTGATCGCCGCCAGCATGTTCAGCCTCGCCGCGCGCCGGGCCGGCCACAGGGCCGCCAGGACGCCGACCACGCCGGCCAGCAGCAGGAAGAGCGCCATCCTGGACCAGGGCAGGACCAGTTCGTAGGTCGGCATCTTCGCGCCTACCAGCTGCCCGGCCGCCCAACCGAAGAACACTCCCAGGCCGAGGCCGAGCACCCCGCCGAAGAGTGAGATGACCAGGGACTCCAGACGGACCATCCGCTTGACCGCCTTGCGGTCCAGGCCGATCGCGCGGAGCATGCCGATCTCCTGCTGGCGTTCGAAGACCGACATCGCCAGGGTGTTGATGACACCGAGGACCGCGACGATCACCGCCATCGCGAGCAGGCCGTAGACCATGTTCAGGATCAGTGTGAACGCCTGTGCGATGGAGTCGGACAGGTCCTGTTTGTCCTGGACCTTGATCGCCGGGTTGAAGCCGAGGACCTTCTCCAGCTTGTCCTTGGCCGCGCCCGACGCGCCGTCCGCCGTCTTGACCATGACCTGCATGTCGGCGGGGTCGGTCTCGTGCGGGGTGAGGGTGGCGTTGTCGACCATGATCCCGCGGATCATCTCGTTGCCCTCGTAGACCCCGGCGACCGTCAGCTTCTGCGCCTTGCCGTCCTCGTAGTGGACGGTGAAGCCCGAACCGGCCTTCCAGCCGTGCGACTTGGCCGTGTCGGCGTCCACCGCCACGTCCGAGCCGCCGACCCTGAAGGAGCCGCTGTCGACCGTGAGGTCGGTCAGCCTGCCGATCGCCGAGCCGTTGACGCCGGTGAGCGACTCGGTGTCGCCGTCGATCCGGGAGGCCGCGTTGCGCAGCGGGCTGCTGGCGCTCACCCCGTCGGCGGTCGCGAGCTTCCTCGCCACGTCGGGGGAGAGCGCGTTGCCGTTGGCCATCGATACGACGTAGTCCGCGCGGATCGCCGAGCTCGCCATCTTGTCGATCGACTTCTGCAGACTGCCCGCCATCACCGTCATACCGGTGATCAGGGTCAGGCCGATCATCAGCGCCGAAGCGGTCGCGGCGGTACGGCGCGGGTTGCGCACCGAGTTCTGCCGGGCGAGCTTGCCGGCGACACCGAACCCGCGCAGCAGCGGGGCGGCGGCCGCGATCAGCGGACGGGAGAGGAGGGGGGTGAGGACGAAGACGCCGATGATGAGGAGTACGGCGCCCAGGCCCATCGGCGCCTGGCCGTCGGAGCCCGCCATCGTCGTCGCCGCCAGGATCACCGCGACGCCCGCCGCGGAGAACAGGGCGCCGATCGTGTTGCGCAGCACCAGCGACTTGGTGGTCGGGGCCGAGTGGAGCGCGCTCATCGCGGCGACCGGCGGGATCTTCGCGGCCCGGCGGCCGGGCAGCCAGGCGGCCAGCATGGTGATGACGACACCGACGGCGAGGGCGGCGGCCACTGTGCCGGGGCTGACGACCAGAGGGCCGTCCGGGACGGTCGCGCCGAACGAGCCCAGCAGCGCGCGCAGTCCGGCGCCGATGCCGATACCGGCGACCAGACCGGCCACCCCGGCCACCGCGCCGACCACGAACGCCTCGATCAGCACCGAGCGGGTGACCTGGCGGCGGGAGGCGCCCACCGCCCGCAGCAGTGCCAGCTCCTTGGTGCGCTGGGCGACCAGCATGGTGAAGGTGTTGGCGATGATGAACGTGCCGACGAACAGGGCGATACCGGCGAAGACCAGCAGGCCCTGGCGCAGGCCGCTCATGCCGTCGGCGATGGACTTCGCCTGGTCGTCGGCGAGCTTGTGGCCGGTGGTGGTCTTCACGAGCTTCTTCGGCAGCGCCTGGTCCAGCTGGGACTTGAGGGCGGTCTGGCCGGTGCCGGACTTCGCGGTCACGTCGATCTCGTCGTACGCGCCTTTCTTGCCGAACAGCTGCTGCGCGGTCGCCGTGTCGAACAGGGCGAGGCTGCCGCCGGCCGCGACATTGCCGTCGTCGGTGGTGAAGACGCCGGCGACGGTGGGCGTGAGGACCGGGCCGTTCACCGAGACGCGCACGGTGTCGCCGACCTGGTAGCCGGCCCGCTCCGCGGTCTTGGAGTCGATCAGCACCTCGTTCGCGCCGCTCGGCGCGTGCCCGCTGACCAGCGGGTAGCGGGCGTCCTTGGTGCCCCAGTAGTTGCCGCCCTCGGACTGCCAGCCGCCGCCGATCAGCTTGCCGTGCTTGTCCGCGATCGCGGTGAAGCCGGAGACGACACCGGTGGCGGAGGCCGCCCCGGGGACCTTCGCGGCCTTGTCGAGCATGGCCTGGGTGAGGTCGGGCGTCCTGCCGACCTGGTCGCCCTTGGAGTCCTGGTACTCGGCGGTGACGGCGACGTCGACGCCCTTGAAGCCCTTGGCGGAGCTGTTCTGGTAGGCGTCCGAGATGGTGTTGGTGAAGACCAGGGTGCCGGAGACGAAGGCCACGCCGAGCATCACGGCGAGCACGGTCATCAGCAGCCGGGCCTTGTGCGCGAGGACGTTGCGCAGGGCGGTGCGGAACATCAGCTGGTACGGCCCTTCGCGTCGAACTGCTTCATGAAGTCGAGGACGCCTTCGGCCGTCGGCCGGTACATCTCGTCGACGATCCGGCCGTCGGCGAGGAAGACGACCCGGTCGGCGTAGGCCGCGGCGACCGGGTCGTGGGTCACCATGACCACCGTCTGGCCCAGTTCGCGCACCGAGTTGCGCAGGAAGCCCAGCACCTCGGCGCCGGAGCGGGAGTCCAGGTTTCCGGTCGGCTCGTCACCGAAGATGATGTCCGGCCGGGAGGCGAGCGCGCGGGCGACGGCGACGCGCTGCTGCTGGCCGCCGGAGAGCTGCGAGGGCCGGTGGCTCAGCCGGTCCTTCAGACCGACCATCTGGATGACGCTGTCGAGCCACTGCTTGTCCGGTTTCCGCCCCGCGATGTCCATCGGGAGGGTGATGTTCTCCAGGGCGGTCAGCGTCGGCAGCAGGTTGAACGCCTGGAAGATGAACCCGATCTTGTCCCGGCGCAACTTGGTGAGCTGCTTGTCCTTCAGGGAGCCCAGTTCGGTGTCGCCGATCCGCACGGAACCGGAGGAGAAGGTGTCGAGGCCGGCCACGCAGTGCATCAGCGTGGACTTGCCGGAGCCGGACGGCCCCATGATCGCGGTGAACTCGGCCTGCCGGAACTCGACGGTGACGCGGTCCAGGGCGACCACCTGGGTCTCGCCCTGGCCATAGATCTTGGACAGCTCCGTGGCGCGAGCGGCCACGGAGGTGGTCCGCCGGTCGGCGATGGGTGTGGTGGACACGGAAGGGCGCTCCTGTCGGGACGACGGCTTTCATGGGGACCTCACCATCGTCTCGGCCGTACGGGCCCGTGTAGTCAGCCGCAGTTCCGGTTCCGGAGGGCGACCAAGGGGGGACCGGGAGTGCGCCGTGTCATACCTGGGGATGACGGCGGACCCTTAGGCCCTGTCCAGTCCGGTGACCCGGAACCGGTCGTTCCCACTCGTCGAGAACAGGTGGAGCCCCCTTGTTCGGACGGTGAAATTCCGTCATTCCCGGTACGCGTGCACCCACCGCGCGTAACGCTATTGGCAAGTGCGGATGGCCCGTTCCGGTGGCTGATGCACCCTCAGACGTCAATAAAATAAGACAACATCGGGTCGTCCGTCCGCTGTTCGGGGGACGCCTCCCGATAGGCTCGGAATCTCGTAGCGGAGCCCATGGCCTGCCCGGATGGTGGAATGCAGACACGGCGAGCTTAAACCTCGCTGCCCCTCGCGGGCGTACCGGTTCAAGTCCGGTTCCGGGCACCTTCCCCTGTACGGCGCCTGACCTGCGAGTACATCGGTCGGGCGCCGTATCTCTTCCGCACAACTGGCGCACCGCTGGCGCACGCTCCCTTACTCTGCCCCGCATGGCATACGTGAAGGCGATGAAGAACAAGGACGGCGAGGTCACCAGTCATCGCGTTCGCTGGCGCCTGGGGGGCGCCCGGACGGGGGAGTGGCAGGCCGAGCGGTTCGACGGCGACGAGGCCGGCGCGGAGGCGGCAGAGATCTTCTGCCAGGCCGTCAACGACAACGGCCAGCAGTGGCCGCCCGGGTGGGTGAAGGGTCAGGGGTACATCGATCCGACGGCCGGCATGGAGGAGCGGTTCATCTTCCGCGAGTACGCGCGGGAGGTGATCAAGAACAAGACGGGCGTGGAGGAGCGCTACCGGGAGGACTGCTACCGGGAGCTCGAGACGTACCTGGTGCCGACGTTCGGCAACTGCGACATCCGCTCGTCCGAGCACTTCTCGAAGGCGACGGTCTCGGCCTGGGTCAACAAGATGGCCAAGACGTACGTGTGGCGCGGGTCCACGCGCAAGCTCATGTCGCCCAAGACGCTGAAGAACCTGCACGGCCTGTTGAGCAGCATCCTCAACGAGGCGGTCCACGCGGAGCCGCCGCTGCGGGAGCGCAACCCGTGCGCGGGGATGCGCCTGCCTCGCCTCGATGACGACGGGATCGATGACGACGGCGACGGCGAGGACATGACGTTCATGACGCCCGTCGAAGTGGCGGGCATCGTGGAGTGTCTGAAGCGCCCGGAGGACAAGCGACTGGTCCTCGTCGCGTACGGCACCGGCATGCGGTGGGGCGAGATCACCGCGCTCGCCAAGATGCACGCCCGCACCCCGGCGGCCGGCGAGTTCGAGCTGCGGGTGGCGCGTGCGTGGAAGCGCAAGCCCGGTGAGGGCTTCGTGCTGGGCGTGCCGAAGTCGAAGGCGTCGAAGCGCAACGTGTCGATCAGCGCGGGCCTGTGGCAGGTCCTGCTCGATGGCGGCCTGGCCGGTATGGCGAGCAAGGCTTTCCTGTTCCACAACGGCCAGGGCGAGCGGCTGGTGTACTCGACGTTCTACGACCGGTGGGTGGCGGCCGTCGCCGAGGCCCAGGAGCGCGGCCTGCTGCCGGACTGGAAGCACCCGACGTTCCACGACCTGCGGCACTCGCACGTGGCCGCGCTGCTGTCGGACCGGCACAGCCTGACGTACGTGCAGCGGCGCCTCGGGCACGAGTCGATCAAAACGACGTCGGACAAGTACGGGCACCTGCTCAAGGAGGCCCACGAGGGCGCGTTGGCGACGATCGACCGGGCGCTCGGCATCGAGCCGGTCGCCCAGACGGTGGACGTCGCGAACGAGGAGCACGAGGCGCGCATCCCGGTGCAGGACCCGGGCCGCTCGGTGTACGCGCTGCACGTCGGCTCGAAGACGCTCGGATTCTGGCGGGCGGAAGACGCCGAGGAGACCGCGGAGCGGTGGGCACGGGACCGCGGCGGCCCGGTGCTGGTGGAGAAGTGGTCGACGGACTGGTGGATCCGGATCCAGGGCGGCCAGGTCGGCAGCGACAACGGGCTGAAGGCGGTGCGGTCGGAACTGCCGGCGCGGGCGTTCATCTGGGAGGTGGGCCCGACGGTGTACGCCGCGGACGGCACAGAGATGGTCTCGGCTCCGGGCGTACACGAGGCACGCGGCCTGTGGGTGTGGGACTGGGAGCCGGAGTTCACCGACGAGCCGGCCCACAGTGCGGCGGAGTGGCGGCGCGGCGACCTCGCGGAGACGGAGGCGCGGGCGTGGGGGCCCGACAAAGGCGCTGTCCTGGCCGCCTACGCGTCCGCTCGGGCGGACGCCCTGCGTATCTGCGGGCTGCACCCGGACCGGGCTGCGAGCGGGCGTGAGCCGGTCTCCTGACGGCTCCGATGCCGCCACCCGGCCGTGGTCGGAGATGAACCGCAGCAGCGCCGGAACCGGTCGCGCGACCGGTTTTCCCAGTAGACGACCAAGGGGCCCTTCGAGGGCCCCTTGAGGTCGTGTGCGTCGTGACTCGTTTCAACGGCCGTGCTGCGTCGCGACTTCCGCGCATAGCCCAAGGACCGGTCGGACGCCGATGCCGACGCCACGGCAGTCGTCGTTCTTCCCGTCGTGCCTTCCGTGTGCTGGAGGTGTGTGGTCCCTGCCCGGCTTGTCCGTGGAGGACGGCCGGGTCTGGGTGGGCGGTGCAGGATCGGCCGGGCCGGTTGCAGCGGGCGCGGACGGACTTTGTTCGGGCGTCGGTGTGTGGCCGGGCTCCTCTGGGGCGGTCGGGTCGACGTCGCCCGACGGCTCTTCCTTCGGCTCGGCTCTGCCGCTGTCTGTTGGCCTTGGGCTCCCGCTCTCGCCTGTGGTGACGTAGCCCGCATCGTCCTGCGCCGCCACCTGGTCCTCGCCGTCGTTCCCGGAAGAGGCCGCCGACGGGGCGGCGGCGGGCGGGGTGGCTGGGCCGGGCACTGCCGGCGCGCTCTCGGTGGATGTGAGGTACAGCGCGGCGGCGGTTCCAGCAGCAGCGACGACTACGACGGTGCCCGTGGCGGTCGCGGCCCGCTTCCGTTGCCAGAGGGAGCGGAAGCGTTCACCGAGTGACGTGAGGACCGCTGCGACGCCGCTGCCGATGTAGAGCGCGAGATGCCGCTTGCGTCGAACCGGCTCCGGTTCCTCGTCGTCCTCGGGTTGGGTGGCCAGCGGTTGCTGCGTGAGGGCAGCGATCTTCTGGGCGGTGACCTCGGCACGCAGTTCGTTGATCAGCGCCGCGTGTTTCTGCTGGGCCCGGTAGATGAGGACGATCGCCAGGACCGCCGCGCCGAGGACCCCAGCGAGTAAGACGTCTTGCACGTATGCCCCCTGGGAAACAGCTTTCTATCTGTTGGGGCATGATGTGACGCTTAGTCAGCCGTTGTGTGCGTTATGTGAAAACGTAACATTCTTGTGACATGCGTCAACTCGCGTGACGGCGCTGAACATCTGATCCCTGTGCCGCCCTGGCGGGCTCGGTGCGGCCGACCCTGCGGAGGACTTCGTCCTGGGCCTCGGGCGGCAGGGTCGCGAGGAGTGCCGCGATGGCGTCGATGTGGGCGTCGTTCGCGTAACCGGTGGCGGCTGGCGTCGCGGTGGCGCCCGTCGGCGCCTCCAGTTCCGCCAGGAGCTCGGCGGCCTCGGTGCGGCCGGTCTCGGCGAGCTGTGCGGAGGTGACGCCGACAGCCAGGCACATGCGGGCCAGGGTGTCGTCCGGCGCGTTCACCTCGATCCGCTGGCCGCTGACCGACTGGTAGCCGGCGATGATCTGGCCCCAGCGGGAGCGGCTGATGCCTGCCTGTCTCGCGGCGTCTTCGACGCGGATCCGCTTCCGCTTCAAGGCGGCCTTAATGAGCGCGGCCTCAGGCGGAGGGGCGGGGCTCGGGCTCTTAGTCATGCTGTGCAGCTTCCCACGACTAGACGCTAGTCCGCCATCCAGGGCGGTGCGAATTTGTAGTGAAGTTCGTCAAGTCTATGCGCACTAGTCCGTCTAGTTTACGCCCCGTGCGCCCCCCCTGAGCTACTACACGCCACTACACATCCACTACACGGCACTACGTCTAGTGGTTGCACTAGACGCTAGTGGCGACTAGTTTGATCTCATGACCCATCCGCCCGGAGGGCGCCGTAGGCGTCCGCTGAACCATGAGCCGAGTGCCGTGATCTACGCCCGCGAGAAGGCGGGCCTGACACAGCAGGAACTCGCAGAGCGGTGCGGCATCAGCCAACAGCTCGTGAGCAAGATCGAGTCGGGGGCCCGCAATGCCACCCCGCGGGTTCTGAACAAATTCGCTGACGCGCTCAACTGCCCCGTCGTCGTCTTGGAAGCAAAACGTCAGACGGCAGGGGCGGGTGCCTCATGACCGCCTGGACGCGCAAGCACTGCGTCTGTACCGAGGTCCGCAACCTCGACTACGACGAGGCCGCAACGGCGCTCAAGATCAAGCGCCGATGGCTGGAGGACAACATCAGCCGCCTGCCGCACCAGAAGTTCGGTGGCAACCCGGCGGTCTTCTGCATGTGCGACCTGCGAGTGATCCAGGCGATGCAGGCCGTCTTGCCCGCCGACGCCCTTGCCGTCATCGAGCCGGTCGAACCGGCCGAGCAGACCCCCACCACGCCGCCCGTCCGGGCGCTGGCCGCCATCAAGCCCGCCAAGGGCCGGGGACGCGCCGTCGCCCAGGTGTGACGGCTTGCGGGGCCGCCAGACCGTGCCGGGTCCAGCAGCCCCACAAACGCAGGCCACCTCAATCCCGTGAATCGAGGTATCCGTGAACCACGATGTTAGCCCCGAGCAGGCCGCCGCGGCGGCTCTCGCTCATCTCCTCGGCCAGCGCCCTGAGCTGTCCAAGCTGGTGTGGACTGTCGGCGAGACGCCGGGAGTTCTGAAGGGCCACCAGATCGCCGAGTCCGGCAACGGCGAGGTCATCGACGTCTGCGCCGACCTGATGGGCGGCACCGTCGCCCGCTCCAGCTGCAGCCGACGTGGTGACGACCGCCAGGGCGTCGCCCAGCTCGTCACCGTGTACGCCGGCGTGCCCGTCGAGGTGTGGGCCAGCTATCCGCTGCCCGACAACCGTGGCCTGATCGCCGCCGACCTGCGTGACCTCTTCGCCGCCCGCCCGCTGGGCGCGCTGGTCTGCCTCCCTGGCGGAGGTGCCCGGTGATGGACGCACTGATCCTCGGCGCGATGGCCGCCTGCTTCGTGCTCCTGGTCGTGGCCGTCGTCTTCGGCCGCACCGAGACGGACCGGTCGGCGCACGGCGCGCAGATCCCGCACCCCCGCAAGCACGACCCGAGGACCTGCCTTGCGTGCGCGCAGATGCGGCACCCCTCGCAGTCCGGCGCCCGCCACCAGTTGGCCGCTGCCCTGATCGGCCCGCGCCGGTCAGTGGAGAACGGAGGCACGAAGTGAGCCCCAGGGGACCGCGAGTTGCAAGGCCTCGCCCGAGCGGCTGGGCGGAGCCGACGGTCGTGGACCACGAGGCCGTTGCCGCCGACGCTCAGACCCACCCGGGTCAGTGGAGGCATTGCGGCAACTACCGGACCATGCAGGCCGCCGACGGCGTCGCCCGCATGATCGGCATGGGCAAGGTCCGGGCGTACCGGCCGGGCGGCACCTTCGAGGCGTACGCGGCACGGATCACCAGCGGCGAGGGCGCCGTGTGGGTCCGGCACGTTGCCGGGATCGACGTGACGCCGCTGCCCGCGTCGCTGACGGTCCGGGTCCCGGACTACGGCAGCCAGCCCGGCTACGAGGGCATGCAGGTGCGCACGGTGCAGATCTCCGCGTGCTGCCCGGTGTGCGGCGGCCCGCGCGGCAAGATCCGCCCGGACCGGTTCGTCCGGGAGGGCGTGCGCCACGTCCGTGACGCGTGGGACAACCCGTGCGGCCACAAGGACCTGTATCAGGCGGTCCTCGTGGAGGCCCGGCGGCGGATCACCGACACGACGACCCGAGACCGGCGCAAGCCTGAGCTTCGGGGCGTGCCGGGCGGCCAGCACGAGGCCGCCGTGAACCACCTCGTCCGCCTGATCGCCGACAACCCGAACCTCAGCGCGCACAAGGCGGTCCCGCTGCTGCAGGAGGCCGGACACATGGCGGCGGCCGTCGAGATCGCCGCCTACCTGCGCAGCGCACTGACGGCGGGCAACACCACCGTCAGGTCGGCCGTGCTCTACCTCAACCACCGCGACGAGGAGGAGCTGAGCGCCCTCGACTCCGCCGTGACATGCCTCGGCGACCAGACCAACACCAGCACCACCACGGGGGACAACCAGTGACTACCGCAACGCTCGACCGCGAGGACACCACTTCCGAGGCGGGCCTGCCCGAGGCCCCGACCGCCCGGCTCATCCTGCCCGCCGGGGACCTGAACGACCCGGACTACTACGCGGCTTGGCTGGCCAAACGCCGTCAGGGGATCGGCGGCTCGGACGTCGCCGGGATCCTCGGCCTAGCCGGGAAGTACAACAGCCCGCGCCGCGTCTTCGAGGAGAAGCACGGCCGGCCCACGTTCCAGGAGACCGAGCCCGCCGAGATCGGCCGGGAGATCGAGGACTTCATCGCCTCGATGTTCTCCAAGCGGTCCGGCCTGGGCGTCGCCCATCCGCCGGGCACGCTGCAGAACCTTGAGCGGCCGTGGATGCACGCCAACGTCGACCGGTACGTCCTCGGCGAGACCGGCGCCGTGGTGGCGCCGCTGGAGTGCAAGAACCGCAGCGAGTACCAGATCGACCAGTGGGAGGACGGCGTCCCGGACGCCCCCGCCATCCAGTGCTACTGGTACATGGCCGTCGGTGGCTGGGACCACGGCTACGTCGCCGCCCTCGTTGGCGGCAACAAGCTCCGCTGGCACCGGCTGGAGCGCGACGAGGAGATCATCGGCGAGCTGGTCGAGCACTGTGAGAGCTGGTTCCACAAGCACATCGTGGAGGGCTTCCCGCCGCCGCCTGACGGCCTGGAGGACACCGCGAACCTCCTCGCCCGCCTGTGGGAGGTCAAGCCCGAGGCGGTCGCCGAGATCGACGCGGCGAAGGCCGCCGACGTCCTCGCCCGGCTGGAGAAGGCCGACCAGAAGGTCAAGGCCGCGCAGGACGAACTCCGCACCATCCAGAACGAGATGCGGCTGCTGACCGGCGCGAACGAGATCGCCAAGGCCAACGGGCAGGTCGTCTGGACGAACAAGCAGAACGGCACCTTCGCGCCGAAGCGGTTCGCCGAGGAGCAGCCCGAGATCGCCGCGAAGTACCAGACCACCGTGCAGGTCCTCGACGTCGACGCGCTGAAGACGCAGCAGAAGGACCTCTACCGCAAGTACAGGGCTCGCCGTCTGGTCGTGCCTGGGAAGGGACGCTGATGACGACCGCGCTCACGCTCAAGGACCGTATCCGGGCCGCCCGTCAGGCGGGCGGCCCCGCCGCCCCGGCCGAGCAGCACGACCAGGCGCCGGACAGCCCGGCCGAACTCGCCGACATCCAGGGGCACGAGCAGGTAGAGCCCGCCATGAACCAGACGGTCATGGAGTGGCTGAATGTCTACCGCGGCCACTTCGAGGAGGCCCTGCCCGCCTGCGTCGACCAGGCCGCGTTCTTCGCGGCCGTCCGGTCGGTTCTCCCCGAGCTGGCCCGGTGCACGCCGGCCTCCGTGCTGCAGGCGCTGCTCACTTGCGCCCGGTTCGGACTGGTCCCCGACGGACACCAGGCCGCCATCACCCGGCAGGGCACGACGGCCGCCTTCGTGCCGATGTACCAGGGCTACATCGAGCTGATGTACCGCTCGGGCCTGGTCCAGTCGGTGCACGTCGGCGTGATCCGCGAGCACGACGAGTACGACTACGTGCCGACCGCCCGCTACCCCGACGACTTCGTGCACCGGCCGAACCTCAAACTGTCGCAGAAGGAGCGCGGCGAGGTCGTCATCGCGTACGCGTACGCCTGGCTCAAGAACGGCGCCCGCTCGCAGGTGATCCTCCTGACGCGGGAGGACGCCGAGGAGATCCGCGACGAGTTCAGCGAGTCGTACCAGCGGGCCGAGACAGCCGGGACCCGCGATTCGTACTGGCACCGCTTCTTCCTGCGGATGTGGGAGAAGTCGGCGATCCGCCGCCTGATCCGGGTCGTGCCCAAGTCCGCCGAGCTGCGGGCGCTTGCCAACGCCGACGACGCCGGCGACCGGGGCGAGGTGCAGATCCTGCACGCGCCCGACACCGAGGCCGCCCAGCTCCTCGCCGAGGCGGAGCGGGCCCACACCGCGGCGGAGGCGTCCCAGGACGTTCGCCCGGCCCCCGCGAAGGCGCGGCCTTTCAAGAAGCGGTCCCAGCCCCGTCGGTCGACGCGCGCGGGCCGCAAGGGACGGAGGTAGCTGTGTGCCCTCGTCCTCGCACCATCCGGTCAGGCGAGAGGTACGGCCGCCTGACCGTCACCCGGGACCGGCGCCCCGGTGAGCCGCGGGTGCAAGTCCGCTGTGACTGCGGCACCGAGACGACCGTGAACTTCCGGGACCTGGGCCGGTGCACGAACTCGTGCGGTTGCCTTCGGACGGAGCTGCTCGTGGAGCGGAGTACCACGCACGGTCACAGCGGCACGTCGATCTACATGACCTGGCAGGACGTGATCGGCCGCTGCACCAACCCCAAGCACAAGAGGTGGGCCGACTACGGCGGACGCGGCATCACCGTGTGCGAACGCTGGCGGGACTTCGCCAACTTCCTTGCCGACATGGGGGAACGCCCGGCCGGCCTGGAGCTGGACCGCATCGACAACAACCGCGGCTACGAGCCCGGCAACTGCCGCTGGGCCGACCGCTCCACCCAGATGAAGAACCGGCGGGACGTCGCGTACGCCGGCACGGTCCGCGACGAGCTGACGGGCCGGTTCCTCTCGAAGGGAGACCACGAGTGACCCGAAAGACATGGCTCGACTTCCCCTTGATCGGGTTCGACACGGAGACCTCCGGTGTGAACGTCCGCGAGGACCGGATCGTGTCGGCCTGCGTTGTCCGCTGGGGCGGCGGTCTGCCGACCGAGCCCCGGAACTGGCTGTCGGATGTGGGCGGGATGGAGATCCCGGCCGAGGCGAACGCGATCCACGGCATCAGCACCGAGCGGGCCCGCACGGAGGGCCGCCCGGCCGCCGAGGTCATCCGGGAGGTCACCGAGGTGCTGTCCGCGTACTCGATGGTCGGCCTGCCGATCGTGGCCATGAACGCCCAGTTCGACCTGACGTTGCTGGAGCGCGAGTGCGAGCGGTACGGCGTCAAGAGCCTGTGGGACTCGACGCCGGTTGTCCTGGACCCGCGCGTGCTGGACAAGCACGTCGCGAAGTTCCGCAAGGGCAAGCGGAACCTGGGCGCGATCTGCTCGTTCTGGGGCGTCAAGCTCGACGGCGCGCACAACGCCGAGGTCGACGCGAAGGCGGCCTGCGGGGTCGTCTGGAAGATCGCCCGCCGGTACCCGTGGCTGACCCGCGAGGAGCTGGGTGACCTGCACGAGATGCAGGCCGCATGGGCGCGGGAGCAGACCCGCGAGTTTCGCGAGTACCTCGCCAGCGTCGGCCACCAGGTGGACGACGACCCGTTCGATTGGCCGCTTCTCCCGGCCCCCGCCGCCACGGCCTGACCGGCCGCTGCCGCCGCCCGGGGGCGCACCCCGGGCGGCGGCCCTCACCGCTTCCACCTCACCAGGCAGGACACCCCATGAGCTACGACGAAGAGGGCACTTTCCACGAGCCGTTCGGCCCCGAGTACGTGCGACCCAAGCAGGCCGACTGCCCCAACTGCCCGTGCTGCAGCGCCGCCCTGTGCGAGCGGGGCCGGGCGGACGTGACCGGCTGTACGAACCACACCAGCGACGAGACCCGCGCGACGGTCGCGGGCTGCCCGTGCTCGGCGGAGTCGACGCACGGCACGATGGCGTGGCACATGGCGCGGATCCGCGCCGTCACTGCGGCGAAGACGAAGCCGCTGCTGCCCGCCGCCGAGACGCTGCTGCGGGAGATCGCCACCGAGCAGCCGGTCAACGACCCGGACGGGACGCTGCTGCCGCAGCTGACGGTCCGCCGCTACGTCGAGCTGGGCGAGAACGGGCCGAGGCTGACCGCGTTCGGCCGGCTGTACCTCGACGCCCGGGTCGAGCAGTGGGCGGCCACCGCGGTCACCGTCGTGGACGTCGACAAGAAGGCCGGACTGGCGCGCGTCGTTCTTGCCCGCCGGGTGGCCGACTCGACGGTGTCCGTGCCGATGTACCAGCTCGCCAACCCCGGCACCGGCCTGGGCGTGGACGAGTTGCCGGGCGTGACGCTGCACGCGTACGCGAACACCGCCGCCGCCCGGGACGAGGACGTAGTCCTGTTCGGGATCAGCAACCCGCGGGTCCCCGCTCCGCCGTACAAGCCCGGCGGCATCGTGACCGCGCCGGTGGCCCCGGTGGGCACCGAGCCGGCCGGGGGTGAGGGATGACCGTTTCGGCAGCCGAGCGGCCGGGGGACCGCGAGCGTGCTGAGCACATTGGGGGCTTCCTGGCGCCCGGCCGTACGGACGACACGTGGGGCACGGTCTACCCCGGCGAGCCCCACAGCAAGGCGCGTCCCCGGTTCGACAAGGAGGGCCGCGCGTACAAGGACCCGGCGGACAAGCAGGCCGAGGAAACGACGAAGTGGTGGCTGCGGCAGCGGTGGCGGAAGGCGCCGCTGACCGGGAACGTCGCCCTCGGCTGCGTCTTCTTCCGGTCGTCCATGCAGCTGATCGACGGCGACAACATGCTCAAGCACGTCTGCGACGCCGGTAACGGCATCGTGTGGCTGGACGACTCGCAGGTCACCGCGAAGTACTGCGAGGTCCAGCTCGACCCCGAGCACCCTCGCACTGTGCTCGTGGTCGGCCCACACGTCTCCACGATGCGCCGGGGCACCGACAACGTCCGCACCTGCCCCGGCTGCATGGAGCAGTTCGTGCCGTCGCGGGGCGCGCAGGTGTACTGCAACGCGGACTGCTACAAGGCCAACCGCCGGAAGGTGGTGAGCCGGTGACCGCCAGCTGGGAGAACATCGCCGCCGTCCTGGAAGGGGAGACGGTCTCGGACGCCGAGTTGGCCGAGCGGCTGGACTGCGGCCCGGACCTGGTGGCCCGGGTCCGCGCCAGCCTCGGCCAGCCGGCTTTCCCGGCACCGCCCAGTGCGACCGCCTCCTCGGAGGAGCAGCGGTTCCGGGAGCTGGCCGTTGAAGGCATCGACGGCCATGTGCGGTGGTCGGGTCGCACCACCCGGGAGGGGGTGCCGCTGGTCGACCACTTCGTCACCGCGGCCCGAGTCGCGTTCCGGCTGCACCACGGCCGGGAGCCCGAAGGGCAGGTGCGCGGCACCTGCCTGGTGAACCACTGCCTGGCGGGCGAGCACCTCGCCGACCGGGTCATCCGCGAGCGTCGCCGCGAGCAGGCCAGGGCCGACAGGGAGGCGCTGGATGACCTCGTATAAGGCCGACGTCCGCGCCGCGCTGTGGGAGCAGATCGCCCGCCTGTTGAAGTCCGAGGACGTCTCCAACACGGAGGCTGCCGTACGGCTCGGCGTAGATCGCCGATTCGTCGCACGGGTGCGGGCCGACCTCGGTCTGCCGCAGTACCAGCGGCCCCCGGTGCGGTGGACGCAGGAGCGGTTCGACCAGATGACGCGGCAACTGCGCGGCGGCCACCGCCGATGGCTGGGCCGCACATCCCCGGACGGCGTGCCGATGGCGAGCCGTGACGAGTCCGCGTACCGGGTCGCGTTCCGGCTGCACCACGGACGTGACCCGGTGGGCCGCGTCGAGGGGACGTGCACCAGGAAGCGCTGCGTGGCGGGCGGACACCAGCGGGACGACGTCATGCGGAAGACCACCCCCGAGCTGCCGGTCGGGCTCACGCAGAACGGCATGGACCTGGTTGCGATCCGGCGCGCGCTGAGCGGCGAACCGCCATACCCGCCGCTGAAGCCGAAGGAACGGCGGTACGCCTTCCGCCAGGCCGACCCTGACCTGTCCATCGCCGAGCTGTCGGCGCGGCTGGGCTGTGCCCCGCGCACGATCTCGCGGTGGCGGGAGAAAGGGGTCCCGGCGTGATCCTGCACCTGTTCCTCGCATGGATCGACCTCGCCCTGGCCGTGGACGCCGCCGTGTCCACCGCGCCCGAGTGGGGACCGCCCGCAGCAGCCTGCGCCGTCCTGCTCGCCCTGGCCTGGCTCGCCCTGTCGGACAGTGCCCGGACCCGTGTCCGGACACTGTCGGCCCCTCTCCTTCACCTTCCCCGCTTCAAGCCGCTGACCTGCAAGGACACGTGTCCGGACACGTCAGCGGACACCAGCCCGGACACGTTCGGACACGACTCCCGAGGAGGCCGCTGATGCGCACCAGCTACGACGCCCCGAAGACGCACAGCCGACCCGACTGGTGGGGTGACGACGCACTGTGCCGCGAGTACGACCCCAGCCAGTTCTTCCCCGAGGACTGGCGGCGCGGCCCCGGGAAGCTGCAAGCGATCGTCGCCAAGCAGATCTGCGCCCGCTGCCCGGCCATCACGCCGTGCCTGGACGGGGCCCTCGAGCGCCGCGAGCCGGTCGGGATCTGGGGCGCCCTCGACCCCGACGAGCGAACCGAATTGGTGAACAGCCGTGGCCGGACGCAAGCCCCGGCGGCCTAGACAGCCCAAGCGGCCAGAGCCGCCACCGACCGGCGTCCTCGACTGGACGCACGGCCACTGGGGCGGCGTCGAGAGGAAGTGCCGCTACTGCCCCGGCCTCACCCCGCTGCGAGACAGCGACGGGAGACCCGCGCACAAGGTGTGCGCGGAGGAGGCCATCGCCCGACAGGTCGAGGAGTACGCCGAGGCCTGGGAGAACGAAAGGCTCCGCGAACAGTGAAGTACGCGAAGATCCCCGCCGACCAGCGCGAACGGATCGCGCTCGAGATGAGGGACCGGTATTACCGCGGGTCGTCCATCCGCAACCTGCGCGACCACTACGGCTACTCGTACGGCACCGTGCACAACCTCCTGCTGTCGGTCGGCACCACGCTGCGCGGCCGTGGCGGCATCAAGGGCGCCAAGCCCAAGAAGAAGCAGGCCTGACCCCACCGACCGGCCCGGGGCGGCTGCTTCCCCGCCAACGCCGCCCCGGGCCCCTTCAACGACCAGCCAGGAGACACCTCATGGAGAACCGAACCGTCGTCGGCCTCGCCGCCGCCGCGGTCGCCGCGCTCATCATCGGCACCGCCTGCAGCGGCCAGCTCGGCGACGACGACAGCGGATGCCAGGGCGCCGCGCAGCTGCACGCCGCCCCGGCCGCCGCGGCGAAGCCAACCCGCCTCCCGGCCGGCTCGGTACGGAAGGTCCCCGCCGCCCCGCCCAAGACCACCAAGGCCCCTGCCACCCGCCGACCGGCCCCCCGGATCTCGAAGGCCCCGCACGCCACGAAGACGCCGCACACGGGCAGCCACGGCCACCACGGCGGCCACGGACCAGACATCGACATCGACCTCGACGGCTGCTGACCCACCCTCACGAGCACTTCCCGGAGCACCCCATGATGGACACCGACGCCGCCGCACGGCGCATCTACGCGGCCCTCGCCGCAGCCATGGACGGCGACGCCGACACCGCCGCCGACCACATCCAGGCCGTCGCCACCGACGGCGACATCAACCGCATCTACGGGATCTGCTGCGCCCTAGGACACGCCGCCACCCGCTCCCTGCAGATCATGTTCGGCGACCAGGCCCCGCGCCCCGAACGCGGCGACATGTGGGTCCTGCACCAGCTGGAGCCCGAACTGCGGCCCGACCGGGCCCGGTCCGGCGAGGACAGCCCGGCGCAGATGTTCTCGCTGCGGTTCATCACCGCGTACGCCAACGGCGACGCCGCCAACGACGAAGCCCTCTTCGAGGCCGCCGCGCAGATCGGCGGCGAGCACCTCGTCCGCTGCGTCGTCCAGCTCGTCGCCGACACGGCCGGCCTGTGCAACGCCGGACACGCCGCCCTCGGCACCACCCCCGGAGCAGCCGCGTGACCACCCCGCCGCCCGGCGTCCGCCTGTTCCACGGCGGCGTCCCCGGCCTGCGCCCCGGCGCCCTCGTCCTCCCGCCGGTCGTCACCGGCGTCGAGCACACGCTGACCGGCACCGCGCAGGCCCTCGGCGCCAGCCCCGAACACGCCCGAGGCGACCGCGTGTACGTGACGACCGGCCGGGACGTCGCCCGCGTTTACGCGGCATTCAAGCCGGACGGATCGCTGTACGAGGTCCAGACGGACGCGCCGCTGGAGGCTGACCCGGACTGCACGGTGCCGGGCGTCTCATTCGCGTGCACGGCCGCCGTCGTCGTACGGGTGGTCGACCCGGTCGTGCTGTTCCGGGACCGGCCGTTCGACGCGTGGGTGCGCATGCTCAACCGGGCCACCGAGGCGGCCGGAGCACTGGCCGGCGGGCGGCAGGCCGGATGATGGCAAGAACAGCGCACACGCGCGAGGCGGGGACGGCGCTGGTCTGCTGCCCCCGCCTCGGCGTGCCTCCGCGCGGCTCAGTCCTCGTCGGCCTTACGCCGGCTGGTGACGGTGGGTTCACGCAGGCGCTCGACCTCGGCGGCCCGCGCGATGCGGCGGATGGTTTCGTAGCTGACGCCGGTGTGCTCGGCGACCTCGCCGGGCTTCATGCCGTCCTCTGTGAGGGCCTTGACGACGGCCGCAGCGAAGATCTCAGCCCCTTCCTTACGGATGTCGTCAGCCCTCTTCTCGGCGGCCTCCTTCGCCGCCACGGCGTCCTTCAAGCGGGTCACTGGGGTCTCCTCCGGCATGAACTGATCTTCCCACAGGGCTTTGGCCACAGGGGGCTTGGCCTCGTGGGTTTGTGCGCCATCTACTACTACCGCATAGCCAACATGATGGTTGGCCAAATGCTATGTTGGCTAAGTCTTGATCATCGCGATGTGGGCGGTGATCAGCCCACCAGTCATGCCCGCCCGACAAGCCACTGGAAAGCCCGTGAACGACTTGATCGATGAGGGACCGAGGGGAGGTGCAGAGTGAGCCTGTATCCGATCCTTTGGGCTGCAGAGCACGCCCCCGTCCGTGACGCCGAGGAACGCGCGATCCTGATCGCCCTCGTGATGAAGGGCGACTTCGACGGCTGCAACTGCTTCCGGTCGTACGCGACGCTGGCCAAGGTCGCGCGCGTCGACGCGAAGACGGCCGGTCGCCGATGCCGCGAGATGGAGAAGCGTGGCATCCTGCGGCGGCAGGAGGAGTACCGCTCCCAGGCCTGGCTGGCGATCCCGGAGAAGCAGCGTCCCGTCGTCTGGGAGGTCATGATCCCGGCCGAGTTCTGGAGCCCTCTCCAGCTCGCCGAGGTCAACGAGCAGCGTGCCTCGATCGGCCGCCGCCCGCTGACCGCCGAGAACCGGCCTGCGCTCGCCGAGGCACCTGCCAAGAAGACCCGCGCCGACAAGGGCATGAAGCGGTCGAAGAAGGACGACCAGCCGGGTGATGACCCAGGGACTGAGAGTCCCCGGGGCGAGCCCGAGGCCGATGCTTCCGACGTCGCGGACCCAGGGACTGATAGTCCCCACCCCCAGGACTACGAGTCCCGACCCCCAGGACTAGCAGTCCCACAACCTTCTGAGACACCTTCCCAGTCACCATCCGAGGAATTGGCGCCTTCGGCGCGAAGCGCTGGTGACGCCCGTAGGGCCTCTACCGGTAGTGGCGCGCGCGCTCGAGGCGGCTCCGCCGCGCCGAAAAAGCGCACGCCCTCGAGGAACAGGACCCGGCTGACCCGCGACGAGCTTGCGGCCGTTGCCGTCGTGGAGCGGGCGGTACCGCCGTCGCTGCTGGAGCTGCTGGACGGCGAGAAGGTCCCGCACGGCTGGCGGGTGGCGGTGGCCCGGGAGCTGGAGAACCGCACCGCGGAGCAGCTTGCCGACCGCGTGGCCCGCCGCTGGGTGCGGCACCGGTACCAGAGCGCT
The DNA here is from genome assembly GCF_055634995.1 of Streptomyces sp. NPDC111744. Taxonomy (NCBI): domain Bacteria; kingdom Bacillati; phylum Actinomycetota; class Actinomycetes; order Kitasatosporales; family Streptomycetaceae; genus Streptomyces; species Streptomyces sp. NPDC111744. The sequence goes on along the minus strand of NZ_JBVKCG010000007.1, from coordinate 203,338 downwards.
CTCCTTGCCGGGAAGGGCATCGCGAACCCGTACGCGGTCCTGCAGGCGCTCTTGAGGCCCGGCGAGTGCCCGGATGCCGGGTGCGAGGACGGCGAGTTGATCGACACCGGCGCCGACTGCCGGGCCTGCCAGGAGCGCAGGGCCAACCGGCGCGGCGGCGTGGCGGTGCCGTCGCAGCGGACCGGGCGGTCCTGGTGGGAGTGCCGGTTGTGCCGCAACCCGAAGCACAGCGAGCCCGAGCCGGAAGACCGCGAGTGCCGGGACTGCAAGCAGGAGGCCATCGCGGTCTGCGAAGCCCTCGCAGCCCGCCTGAACGCCACCACGAGCCAGGAGGCAAACACCGCATGAGCACCGAAGTGACCGAGCTGGGCGAGGCGCTGCGCGCCTTGGGTGAGCGAGGTGAGCACCTGATCGCCCTGCAGCCCGCTCCGGAGGACCTGGACGAGATCCGCGAGGAGATGGACGCTGCCCGGCGGCTCCTCGTGGTGGCCCGCGCCTCGCTGGCCCGCAGGTGCGCGCAGCACCCGAACGCGCCGACCGACCCGGCAGCCGGGGGCGCGTGCCTGTTCTGCGCGACGAACCGCCGCCGCGGCGAGGCGGCCACCGTCACCCAGGCGGTGCCGCTGCAGACGGTGGCCCGCGCGGTCGCCGAGCTGGGCCAGGAGGAGGCCGTACGCCGGTACGGGGCGCAGGTGGTGACCCGGGCGGTGCTGCGCTGCCGCACCGACATCGCGCTGCTGCAGGAGTCGGCGTGAGCGGCGACCTGACCCCGCGTGAGCAGGCCGCCCGTGCCATCGCTGACTTCGATCAGGCGATGCGCGACCCGCACCGCGCCGTCGACCCGATGGGTGTGCTGTTCGCGGCGCTCGGCGACGCGGCCAACCGGCATGCGACTGAGGCGCGGGCCGCTCGGACCCGGTGGCGGAACCGGCCGGAAGCCAAGGCCCGCCGGTCGGCCGCCGCGAGGAAGGCCGCTGAGACCCGGGCGGCGAACAAGGCCACCGAGCGGGCCGCTGCGCTCGCCGAGTACGAGCGCGATGCCCGCGTGCCCACGGTGACGTGCCCGCACATGGACTTCGTCCCGTACGGCGGCGGCGAGACGACCTGCATTCGAGAGCCAGGCCACCGAGGCGAGAACCACGAGGACATCGACGGCCACACCTGGCCGAACGAGTGCGACGAGGACTGTGGAGAGATCTGTGACTGCTGAAACGACTACACAGGCCGAGGGGCCCCGGATCGTCGGCGAGGCCCTGGCGAAGGGCGTGACCGGCGACCTGGAGGGCGGCGTCGACCTGATCGTGCCGCTGATCGCGGCCGGTTGGGGCAGCGCGTACGCGCTGGCGGCGATGCTCGCCGAGACTGCATCGCACATCGCCCGCCGCGACCACCAGCCCGGCACGGTGTTCGGGATGCCGGTCCAGAACGCGGTGACCGGCGAGTGGGCATCGGCGGAGGTGCTGCCGCCGCACGTGCGGTTCGCCGCGCAGTTCACCACCGCGTGGGCGAACCGTGACCGGGCGCACGCGGAAGCCATGTTCACCGCCCTGTACGAGCACTCCGCGCCGGACGGCAGTGAGCTGGTCGACGGGCTGCTGACGCTGTTCCAGATGGCCGTGTGCACCTCGCAAGAGGTGGTCGCCGAGGAGCGGGCTAAGCGGGAGCAGGGGAGCGGCTCGTGACCCTGGTGACCCGCGACAAGAGGACCGGGCTGCGTCGGGGCCCGATCCGCTTCCCCGACGGGCATCCGCCGGTGCCGTCCGGGTGCCGCTGGTGCGGCATCCCCGAGGCCACACACGGCCGGGGCTACATCGCGTCGGCCGGGATGCACACGTGGGAGCAGCCGACCAGCGCGCAGGTCCTGCGCCGTTTGCGGGCCCGCGCCCAGGCCCAGCAGGAGGCCCGCCGCATGGCGCCGATCCTCGCCGCGTTCGAGCGGGGCGCCGACCTGGTCGGCCCCCGCGAGCGCCGCCGACGCGAGCGTGCCGAACAGACCACCCCGACCAGCGGAAGGACCGCATGACCACCCTGACCCCGGCGCGGCTCGTGACCGCGGCCGATCCGACGCCCGTCGAACAGGCCGTTGTGGACGGCATCGCCGACGAGTTCGGGCCCGAGACGTTCCTGTGGATCGTCTTCCACCGGCCTGATGGCGGAGCCCGCATCTGGTTCGCGTGGACCGACGGCGGGCCCGCGCTCGGCGATCGCGTCGACCAGCTGGCCGTCGCGACCGGCCTCGACGCGGCGGACTGGCTCCACATCGGCGACCGGCACAAGCAGCTCCACCACCGTGGCCGCATCCGCACCGAGGCGTACCCGCTGCGGCCGGTCCTCGCCGATGTCCAGGCCGGCGAGCGCTGCCCCGGCGACCGGCGCGAGCGGCTACTCGCCGTGATCGCCGCTGCGATCGCCGACGCCGGACGCACCACCGAACCGGCCGTGCCGCACTGGCACGGCTTCGGACCCACCCTCATCAACCGGAAGGACCAGCACTGATGAAGGACCTGCGTACCGAAGACGACGTCCGTGGCTTCCTCCGCCTCTGCCTCAACCCGGGCCATGGCATCGATCGGGCGCCGCTGCAGCTGACCAAGGTCATGCCAGAGCCGCTGTACGAGGCCGTGGTGCGGTATGCGCCGCACCTGGCCGAGCTGCGGCAGGCTGCCGAGTTCCGTGAGGAGCAGGGGCACATGGCACGCCAGATGTACGCCGACGGCCTCGCCGAGTTCATCCGCGGCGACAAGGCGAGCCCAGCCCCCACAGCAGTGACGCCCGAGCCAGTCAAACCGGCGCTGTGCCCGCAGAACCGGGTGAACGACGTCATCCGCCTCGGCGACAAAGCCGAACTAGGCGAGCACTTCTTCAAGACCCCGGCGCTCGGCGGCCCGGCCCGCTGCGTGTACTGCGGCAGCCGCATCCCCGAGCCGCCCGCCTACCGCACACCCGACGGCCGGCTGTGGACGCTGGCCGCCGAGCCGCACCCCACCACCGGGCAGCCGCTGTTCGAGAACCCGACCGCCCCGGTCCGCTACGACTCGGCGAAGCTGCGCGAGGTGTACGCCGGCGAGGTCTTCGAGGTGTGGCCCGAGAGCAGCAAGCCGAAGACGGTGCAGGACTGCCCCGGCGTCGGCGAGTACGGCAAGGGCCTAACCGGCAAGACGGTGCACATCGGCTGCTGCGAGCCGTCCAGCAGCGACGGCGGCGCCGAGCGGGCCGCGGCCGACGCCGCGGCCCCGGTCTGGGTGTTCAACGACCGCTCCGTGAACCGGATGACGAAGCACGCCCGCCACCCGGAGAACCCGGCCGTGACGCTGTGCCCGCGCGAGTACCAGGCCAGTAAGCCGATCCGTGCCGACCAGGCCGCCCAGCTCGCCATGTGCGGTAGCTGCCGCCGCGCCCTGACCGGCGCCGTCGAGGACTGAGGCCTCGTGCCGCAGCGAACGGCCGCCCTGCCCGTAACAGGGCGGCCGTCCAGCCCCAGCAAACCAGACGGGCCGGCGAACGCCAGGCCCCACCCCGGAAGGCGCCACACACGTGACCGATCAGCACCAGCGCGTCGGCTCCTGCCCCTGGGGGTCCTGTGCGCGGCCGTGCTTCGAACGACTGCCCGCCTGCCCTCAACACGGCTACGACTGCGAGCCCGACGGCCACTGCGAGCCGCCCACCGTGAACGGAGAGGTCGTGTGATGCACCCGCTACTCGGGGTGGTCCTGGCGTCGCCGCTGCTGCTGGCCGCCGCGGTCGGATCCGCGCGCCGCTGCGTGCGTGCCTGGCGGCGGTGGGCGCAGTGAGCCGGGTGGGCTGCCTGGCGTTCGTCGCGTACGGCGTCGTCTTCCTCGCCTCCGCGACGAAGGGCGCCGTCCTCCTCGGCAGCCACGCCCCGCTGTCGCATGCGACCAGCGCTTACGTGGTCGCCCTCGTCTGCCTCCTGGCCATGCTCCGGGAGGCCAGCCTGCAAGCCCTCGAGGAACCTCGCCCGCAAACCCGAACCTGCACCTGCGAACTGTGGTGGACGTCCATGGGCCGCCTTCACGACGACTGGTGCCCACACAACCGGAGCAACCGTTGATCAAGCCCGAGATCGTGCACGCATGCCCGCCGCCCGGGCAGGGCCTCACCCCGTGCTGCGGCCGTTCGCCGATCGAGGTGGCTAGCCACCGCATCAGCAGCGACCCCACGGCCGTGACCTGCCGTGAGCGTTTGGCGGCCGAGCTGGTGGTCGACGCCGACCGCGGCGAGTCCCCCTTCGGCTGGAGCGGCCAGACCACGGCCGGCGGCGAGCCCGGCATGACCGTTGAGGCCCTCGCGCACGCCGTCGACAACGCCAGCCCGTATCCGTACGACCTGCCGCGCGAAGTCCGCGTGTTCATCGCCAGCCAGCTGCTGGAGATGTGCGACGTCCGCGCGCGCCCCGACCACCCGCTGTGGCGCTACAACCCCGGCCGGCCCCCGCCGACCGCCCAGCCCGAGCCCGCCCCCGCCCAGCCCGAGGAGTCCGCATGAAGGTCACAATCGAACAGGTCGCCGCCCTGCGCACGGCGAGCCGCAGCTACCGGCTCACGCCCAGCGACAGCAAAGCCAAGGAGGAGATGGAGATCCCCTCAGAGGAGATCGTCATCACCTGGCAGCAGCTGAACGACAACACCCCCACCGTCACCGTCACCGCGGCGACCGGCCCCGACGGATGGCACCTGCCCCTCCCGCAGCGCCCCGACTGGCTGGTCAACCTCATCCGCAGCGGTGCCCCCGAATGGTGGCAGTCGTGACCGACGAGCCCCGGCGCCTCGACTGCGCCCAGCAGTGCCTGATCCCCGACGGCGTCACCCTCCGCGAAGTGCCCCGCCCCCGGCACGCCTGGAGCGACGTCGTCAACTGCCCCAACGACGACTGCGACCGCTCTTTCATGGTCGCCACCGACCCCGCCCCGGAGACCTGATGACCGACCCCAAGACGCCCGAGGACAGCCGTCCGGACACTGTCCGGACAAGCCGCACCAGCGGGACTGACGCCCTCGGCGTCCTGCTGGGCATCCCGCTGCGCGACCGCATCGACAGGCACCTGCTCGACGGGCAGCGCGCCGAGGCCGCCATCGAACGCGTCCGCGCGGTGCCCCGCCACCCCGAGCGGTTCGTGCCGTCAGGGCACGAGGGCCGCATGTACGCGCGCGGCTGGGAAGCCTGCCGCAACGAGGTGGACCTGGCGCTCGCCGAGTGCTGCGTGTGCGACCGAGCCCCCGTCACCTACCGCAACTACAAGGAGCAGCCGTTCTGCGCCAAGTGCGCCAACTGCGACTGCGGACAGGACGTGTGCGTACGCACCCAGCCGGGCCGAGCCGCCGACACGGCCGACGACGGCCGGCCGTTCGCCGAGCTGTCCACCGCGGGCCTGCTCTGGCTGATCAACAGCGCCCTGTTCCACCCGAGCGGTCTCGCCCTCGCCCTGCACACCGACGACCTCGGCCGCGCCACCGGCTGGAGCCTGGCCCGCAGCCCCGACGGCGAACCGTGGACGTTCAGCGACGAGACCAACGCCGACGGCGAGCGGCGCGCCCGCGCCACCCTCGACGCCGCCCTGCAGCAGCCTGAGACCAGCCGCCCGGACAGTGCCCGGACAGCCGAGGACGACCGTCCGGACATTAGCGGGATCTTGTCCTTCCCGCCCGTCGGCGACGAAACCGAGAGCGGGCCGACCAGCACGGACACTGTCCGGACAGCGTCCGAGGACACCCGCGCGGACAGCCCGGACAGCGGATCGTCCGGGTTCCGATTCGCGTACCGCACCACCGTGCCCCGCCACCTCGCCGACCACGCCTTCGCCGAGGCGTTCGGCCTCCTGCACAAGGAGATGGACGCCCCCGGCGAAGGCCTCGCCGAGCTCGTCCAGCGCGACACAGAGACGCAGGTCAGCGCCCCGGACCAGGTGGACGAAAACCCGCTTCGGCTGCTCCACCTCGTCCACGGCACAGTCCCCGTGCACGAGCACCTGGCCGCCGCCGAGGCCGCCCAACGCGCCATCGAGGAACTGCGCCGCCGCAACGCCGACTTGACCGCCACCCTCGGCGACGTCCTCGCCCGCTTCACGATCCAGACCATGGTCGGCGGCAGGGTCGTCCGTACCGGCTACCTGCCCACCAAGACCGTGGAGAAGTGGCGGCAGGTCCTCGCCGGCGAGACCCGCGCCGACGCCGAAGCCGGACGAATGCCCAAGGTGCAGGGCATCTGCCCGGCCTGCCGCCGCGAATCCCTGTTCCTCGGCTCCGGCGGGTTCGTCACCTGCGCCATGCTGTCCTGCCCCAAGCCGGACGCCCCCACCGACGTCCTCGAACAGCCGCCGTACGCCGCCGACGAGTGCGGCCGACCCGACTGCACCGCGGCGCTCGCCGGGGCCCTCGAGCGTGCACGGCGCGCGACGGACGCCTACGAGGCGCTCCGCGTCGACGTCATCACCGCGGCGAAGTACATCGCCCAGCAGCAGCACCTCGGCCGCTTCGGGCGCTCCAGCCGGACCACGATGCTCGCCGCGCTCGCGGGCTGGGTGAAAGACCCTGGCCCTCTTCACGCCGCCAACTGAGCCGAAACAGCCACACGACAGCCCCCGGCAAGGCTGACGCTACGCTGACCCCGGACAGCAACGAGGCCCTTCCCGGCGTGAACGGGAAGGGCCTCGCCGTGTTCGCGGGCTACCAGCCGTGGTCACGGTTCCAGCGGCTGATGTACATCGCATAGATCACGTTGCCGATCCCGGCCGTCAGGCAGAACAGCCAGAAGTGCACCCAGAACGACTGACGCCGGCGACGTCCACGGCCGCCCGCGTACGCCGCTGCGGACGCCGAAGCAGCGACGTTGTTGTTGATGATGATCGGCGGCTGCTGCGCGTACTGCTGGGCAGGCTGCTGCTGGTCGGATGTGGTCATGCTGTGACCCCTCGGTGTGCGTGGTGTGCAATGCGCGGCCCCGCACCCTAGGGCGGCACAGGCGATCACCGAGGAGAAACCGGCCCGCGGTCACTCGGTCGAGCGGCCCGGCCGACCGGAAAACCCGCGTGCGCGTCCGACTCGGCCCGAGCTACCGTCACGGTCGTGCAGGTGCGCAGGAAGCGGCTACTTCTCCTGTCAAGAGCGTGACGTGGGTTCGAATCCCGCCGCCGGCGTCGAGCCGGTGTCGTCTAGCCGCCTAGGACACGTCCGTTGCCGCAGCCGACCTTGATCTCTGCACACTCAGGCACGAGCCGCCCGCCACGGGGAGTTCCGGCGGGCGGCTTCGTCACGTCCGACCAGCCGCAACGGACAGGACCACGTCCACGAGCCTGTCCGCCGCGTCTGGACGGCCGTAGGCGCGAGCCTGCTCCGCCATGCCCCTCCGGCGATCCGCATCGACCAGGAGGGGACCCAACGCGCCCCGCAGCCGGTCCGCCGTCACCTCGCCCTCCAACGCGACCGCGGCACCGCCCCCCTGCAAATGCCGAGCGTTGTGCGCCTGCTCGTTACCAGCCGACGACGCCAGAGGCACGAACACGGCCGGCTTGCCGAGCGCCGTCAGCTCCGCCAGCGTGCCCGCGCCGCTGCGGGAGACCACCACGTCGGCCAGCGCCAGCACGTCTGGCAGCTCAGGCCCTACAAACCCGGCCAGGTGGTACCGGCCGGTCAGCTCGGGCGGCAGTTCAGCCGCCCGCGCCCGCAGCTCCTGCTCGTTGGCCGGGCCGCACTGGTGCACCACGTTCGCCGCCTGCAGCAGCCACGGCAGCACCGCGGCCACCAGCTCGTTGATCTGCTGCGAGCCCTGCGCCCCGCCCGTGACGTACACCGTCGGCAGGCTCCGGTCGAAACCCCACAGCTGCAGCGCGTGGACCGCCTTGTCCGCGTGCCCGGCCAGGACTTCCGGGCGCACCGGATTCCCCGTCACCACGGCAACCGCGCGAGCCGACTCCGACAGCAGGTCAAGCGTCGACTCCGACGACACGCAGATCCGCGCAGCAGACCCCGACAGCTTCCGGTTCGCCAGCCCCAGCCGCACCGTCTGCTCGTGAAGCACGAGCGGCCGGTGACACATCCGCGCCGCCAGCCCGGCCGGGACCGCCGCGTAGCCGCCCGTCGCCAGCACCACATCCGGCCGGAACTGGTCGATCGCGCGACGGGCTTGGATCACGCCGAGCGGCACCCGCGCCATGTCCCGCACGTTCGCCGGCGACACCATCTTGAGCGGGTTCTTCGAGCGGCGGACTTTGCCCGTCGCCACCGCGGTGAAGGCGATGCCCTCCGCCGGGGCCACACGTGCCTCCAGGCCGTCAGCGGCGCCGATCCACAGAGTCTCGAGCGCTCGGCCCTCCCCGGCGAGCCGGGCCTGCAGCGTGCGCACGGCGGTCAGCGCGGGGTACGTGTGTCCACCGGTCCCGCCGCCCGTGACGACGAGACGGAATGGAGCGCTGTGCATCGGGGCTGCTCCTCGGCAAACGGAGATCAGACGAGCCGCCACAGTAGCGGCTGCAGCGCCCCCACTTGCCCGCCTGACGTGAATGCACGCCACGCGTTGACCCCACGAGCGACCCCACTGCCCTCAGCTCGCCCAGCCCACGTTCACGACCTCGATACCGTCGCGGTAGGCGACGAACTGGATCCACGAGCGCGCCCCGAACCACAGGGCACCCTCCCAGCTCCCGGCCGTCGGCCACTCATCAGGCCGGACCAGTACCGAGGCGATCGTCTCCATGACCTCCCGGCGGCCGTCCTCGGGAAGCTCGCCCAGCGCCTCCTCTACATGGAACGCCAAGTCCACGCTGTACTGCATCGCGCACCCCCGTGCTCGTGATCAACCAAGGGCAGCACCGTACGACCGATAAGCGAGATGCGTGACGGCCTGTGGATAACCTGGCGCGCTAAACGGCCCACAGGCGAGAGCGGCGTGTGTAAGATCCCGCCGAGGCGGCGCGCACGCCAGACTCCCCGCGGAACAGCACCCACGCCCCCGTAGGCGGAGAAGGTTCTCCGAATCGCGCACAACCATCAGACTTTTCCTCGCTTCGGCGCGGGCGTGGGCGTGCCAGGGAGGACCTCGCGATGACTCGCAACCGCCGCCGCAAGCTGGACAACCGCGCCGCCGCAGCCAGCGCAGACACCCGCTACACGCAGGGCCGCCGCAAGGCCCTCGCGGCACCCGGCGCCAGCATCCGCACCTACAAGGGCGACATCGGCATCTGCGTCACCTGCGGGCAGCCGGCCTACGACAGCACCAGCGGCGCCAGCCACTTCGCCGAGCAAGAAGTGTTCTGCCCGGCGTACCCGTCCGCCGCCAGCGTGCTCCGCATGAAATGGGACTGGCAGTCCCTGGAGCACGTCAAGGAGCGGTACCCGAGCACCGACTCCCCGATGCCATGGAGGTGCGGGCGACTGCGCGCGGACAGCCCCTTCCAGGTGTTCACCGGCCAGGTCACCGTGTGCACCCACTGTGCCCAGCCCGCGTACTACGACCCGGAGGTCGGCCCGAGGCACTTCACGAACCAATGGGACGGTGTCCACTGCCCGAGGTTCCCGCTCGCTGGCAAGACCCACACCATCCAGTGGCACCCGCGATCCCTGGCCGACTGGAAGGCCGGATACCTCGACACCTACACGGGCTGACCTCGCTCAGCGGAGCCGGGTCACCGTCACCACCGCGTGACGCGTGGTCCCGGCCAGGACCTCCACCGTGAGACCCGGCACCGCCGCGGTGTAGGCGTCGCCCGCCGACGTCCGCGCCCGCCCCGCCACCGCGGCGGTCGCCAGGTACGGGGCGACCTCGGCGACCAACCGGGCACCGATCCGCTGCGACAGCGCCGTACGCCCGTCCGGCAGGCGGACCGCCAGCGTCCTCGGCCGCAACGGTGCACCCGTGTAGCCGACGACCTCGGCGTCCACCGTCTCCGCATGCCTGACCTTCTGCCACCCCGACGAGCGGCCCGCCCGGTACGGCGAGCCGCCCGGCTTGGCCACAACGCCCTCAACACCGGTGCCCCGCAGCGAGTCGTACCAAGCCTGCGCCACCTCGCGGTCATCCGTCGCCGACACCGCCTGAATCCTCGACGGCGACGGCAACCCGGCCAACACATCGAGCATGGCCCCGCGCCGCCACTCGTACGGCCGCGCCCGGACGTCCCCGGTCGGCAGCGCCAGCACATCCCACACGACCAGCAGCGCCGGATGCGCCTCGGCCAGCCGCGCCGCCCGGGCCGGCGACGACGCCGCCCGCGCCTGCGCAGCCCCGAACGAGATCTCACCACCCACCACGACGACGGCCTCACCGTCCAGCACGACCCCAGGCGGCAGCGCCATGCCCTCGGCCGCAAGGTCCATCCACGACGCGGTCACGTCCCGCCCGGACCGAGCCTGCAGGCGCACGCTGTCCGCTGTCCGCCACAGAACCGTCCGGTGGCCATCTAGCTTGATCTCGAACCACCACCGCGGCCCCGTCGGCAGCGTCGGCACCAGCTGCGCGAGCGCGACCTGAACGGGGAACTCCACACCGACAGCCTGCGACCGCGGCCGCCAGTCCGCCCCTCGGCTATCCCGGGAAGCCGAGGACAGTGTCCGGACGGCAGTGGACACACGGCGAGACGTGATGCTGCAGCGCCTCCACCGCCTGGTCCCGTGACACCGGCCGGCACCGCCCGGACTTCTTCGCCGCCCAGCAGTCACCCACGTGCACCGAGTCGACGTTCTGCCGGTTGAGGCCGAACTGGACGAGCCACTCGGGCCGCTGCTGCTCCCGCTCGACCGCATGCCGCCGGGCCGACTCCCGCCGCCGCTCCTCGGCGATCCACCCGTCGACCTGCGCCAGCGCTGCCGCGTGCTGCTGGACCAGCACGCGCCGCGCGAACAGCAGAAGATCCAGACGAGAAGGCGAATCGGTCACGAGTTCGAATATGCATCCGGTGTATGCCAACGGGTGCACCCCGGACGACCCGTCCGGACGATGTCCGGACACAACGAACATGCCAGGACCAGGCACCCATAACGCCGTAGCCCCGCGGGCCCACACCCCACGCCCCGCTAGGGTCGCCCGACCCCCCGGCGGCCGGGCGCCTACCTCCCCCCGTAGTGCCCGGCCGCCCCCACCGCAGCAGCGCCCCTGAATCCAAGAGCGGGGAGGCGGGGGCGCTGTACGGCGACAAACCCGCAGAGCGACCACCCCGCTACCCTCCGTACCGGAACTTCCAGGAAGCGTCCTGTCGATGACCGAGCAACCGTCGGCGTCCATGCAGAAGCCCCCTGTTGCTCCGTAGCGACGGGGGGCTTCGTGCTAGTCGGGCTACGTCGCCAGCCTGGTCGCCCAGTCCGGCCGCTGCCGATCGCGCAACCGCTCGACCCAGTCCTGAAAGACGCCGGAGGCGTCCAGGAAGTCGATGAAAGCCTGCCTGCCTCGATTCCGCGCGTCTCGGTGGTCCGCGCCCGCAGCCTTGGCCTCCTCGCGGACCCGCTTCTCCAACCTGTATGCCTCGCTCTGCACGGCACCGCGCACTCGGCTCAGCTCGGCCTGTCTGCGGGTCGCCTCGCTGCCCCTGCCGGTGCCGTACACGTTGTGCGTTGGATTCTCGGCCACGATGGCGTCGAACTCCGCGCCGTACGCGGCGGCGCGGGATTCGTGCCACTCGTCGGTGCGCGACGTCACCTCTGACCACCAGGGCTTGCTGTGGTGGCTCAGGCATCGGTGGTCCGGGTTGTACGAGGACCCGATGTAGAGCAGACCCCCGTCGGCGCCCCAGAGGCGGTAGACCGCCGCCGGCCTAACTGTTCCTGCTGTCCCCTTCGTCTGCATCCTTCGCCTTCCGTGGCCGGGCCTTGCCGGACCCGGAGTAGCCACGCTCGATGTCCTGGATCGTGGACGGCGACACGCGAAGCTCGGCAGCCAGGTTGCGCACCGAGACTTTCTCGGCCCGCTTCTTCAGTACGTACTCCCGGCGGATGCCGCTGAGGGTCTTCACCAGGCTCTGCTGCTCGCGCAAGACGGCGCTGATCGCGCGGGCGCGGGCGCCCTCGTCCTCCATTGCCATGAGGTCGCGCAACGCGTCGAACACTCTCTGCGCCTCCTCGTCCACACCCGCCTGCTCATCGGCCATCCGGTTCCTTTTCGACGTGGCCGCTTGCCCGACTGTATGGGGGTCCCATACAGTCGGGCAAGCAACACGATGTTGCGGCTACAAGTCGGCCCCCGGTCGGGGCCTAGGAAACGCCGACCGGGGGCCACGTCAGATGGAGCTGACGCATGGCAAAGATTACTGAGGCGCGCCCGCCTGTGAACCGGGACGTCACCGGTGAACACGAGTCCAAGGCCGCGGAGGTCCTCGCAAATGTCGCGGGAGACCTCGCGACGAACGAGCCGGGCGAGACTCTCGACGGGATCGACTTCGCCGTCCTGGTGGGCGCGAAGGCGTACGAGCAGGCTGGCCGGTCCTGCCACGGCGGCGGGGTGAACGTCTCGCGCATGGCGCTGAAGACGGTCGGCGAGGTGCCCGCAGGCGTGACCCGCGTGGAGTTCGCGGTGACGGTCGCTCAGGCCGCGCAGCGGCTCGGCTACGACTGGACCGCCGACGACAACCGGCGCGTGATCCCGACGATCCCGGCCCCCCGGCAGGAGCCGAAGGCGGGTGCCCTGTGAGTGCCCAGTCCGAGCAGCAACGGGCCCGCGAGGCGTACGCGGCCGGCCGTCAGCAGCGGGAGAGCGGCACGGTCCGTATGGGCCAGGACAACGCCCGGATCGACGGCAACAACACGTCCGCTCAGAACCCGGGGGGTGCCCGGTGAACTGCTGCGGACAGCCCATGAAGGAAGAGAACGGGCAGCTCGTCTGCGGGCGCTGCGGCGGCTGGTGGCAGGGCGGTCTCGTCCTGGCCCTGGCGGGGGGTGGCCGCTGATGGGCGCCCGTGACTTCCTGCGCTCCCTTCGCCCGGGCGATGACCGTGCCCTGGCCCAGGAGCTGCGCCAGAAGCAGCAGGCCGCTGGGAGGCGGCGCGCGGCCGATCAGGCGGCGGCCGTGCAGGCGATCTCCGACCGCGACAGGCGGCGCACGCCCGCCGAGGTGGCGGCAAGCAGGGAACGGGGCCGCCGCAGCAAGCGGGGACCGTTCGAGCCTCCTGCCCCTGGCATCAACCCCTGAGACCGGCCCGGGCCGTCCGTCGCACTTCCCCCTCGGGGCGGCGGCCCGGGCCTCCTGACCGATCCACGAGCCCGAAGGGCAAGCCATGTCCCAGACACCCGAGACGCCGCAGCCCCGGCAGCCGGGCGTGCGCTACAGGAAGGTCACGCGGGAGCGGGAGGAGACGACCGTCATCGACGGTCGCCCGTCCACGCGGCGCGTGCCGTACACCACGTACGTGGCCCTCCCGCCGCGCGACTGGGACGAGATCATTCGGCGCGGGGTCACGGGCGTGGCGATCGTCGTCACGGTCCTGGCTGCGGCGGGGACGACGGCCAGCATCGGCGGGCTGCTGTCCCGGATGCTGCACCCGGCCGTCGCGTACGCGGTGGGCGTCGTCTTCACGTCCTCGTGGCTGGCCTGCCTGGGCGTGGAGCACATCGAGCGGGTCGACGCCACGCGGGCGCAGCAGGCACGAGTCGGCGGATGGGTGGCCCTCATCATCAGCATGGGGTCGGTCATCACGTACGGGGACCAGCTGCACCAGCTGCCCGCCGGCGTCGTCGGCTCGTGCCTCGACCTGCTTGCCAAGGGCCTGTGGTTCCTGGTGATGGGCCTGGACCGGGTGAACCTCGACCCGGGCGTCGCGCACTGGGTCGCCCAGGAGGAGCAGGCGATCGCCGGGCGGTTCCTGCTCGGCACTCGCCTGGCCCGCCTGAACCGGCGGTCCAACGCCATGCGGGCTGTGGAGTCGCCGGAGTTCCGGGCGGCCGAGGCAATCCTGACGCAGGCCCAGGCCCCGCAGATCGCCGCGCCGGACACGTCCGGACAGGCGGCCGAGGCGTCTGGACAGGCCGTCCAGACGCCGCCCGAGCCGCCCACGCCGCCGGTGCCGCCGCCGTCCGGACACGGCCCGTCCCTGTCCAAGACGGTGCCCGGACAGCCGCCCGCGCCGGTGCCCCCGGCCGCCCCGGTCCAGCCCGCCCAGCCGGTGGGCACGGGCGTACCCACCGGCCAGCAGACCCCGCCGCCTGCGCCACCGGCCGGGGGAGCGCACCCCATCGGCCAGTCGATCGCCGCGACGGTCCGCGACCTGCTCGACAAGAACCCCGCATGGGCTGCCGACGCGCCGCTGGACGAGACCGAGCTGAGAGCACTGACGGACGCCGTCCGCCAGGTCCACGGCGACCGGCCCGACCTGCAGAACACCGTGCGCCGTACCCGTGACCGCGAGCTGAAGAAGCGAAGGAAGACGGCCTGATGCGCACCGTCCTGCTGTTCGGGGCCGCGGTCGCCGCCTACTGCTGGTGGCGCTACCGCGGCCCCGGCCGCCAGATCACAGGCGCTGGGGCCTCGGCCGCCGCCCGGGCGCGGCAGTTACGCACCCCGCTGGTTCGGCTGGCGACTGCCCTCGGCATCCACACCCACGCGGAGGCCAACGCCCAGAAGTGGGAGCGCGGCGCCGAGGGGGAGCGGCTCGTCTTCGAGCTGCTGCAGGACCTCGTCCGCGAGGGCTGGGTGTTCCTGGCGGACCGCAGCATCCCCGGGATGCGCACGAACATCGACTTGCTCGCCATCAGCCCGCGCGGCTGGGTGTACCTCCTCGACCCCAAGAGCTGGGACGCCAGCCGCCGGCTGTCCATCCTTGGCGGCCGGCTCTACCGCGGCCGCCCCGGCGGCCAGCTGCAGGACGTCACCGACTGGCTCGGCGGCCTGAAGCGCGGCACCCAGGCCGTGGAAACGCTCCTCGGTGTCCGACCCGAGGCCATCGCCGTCATGGACGGCCCGATGCGCAGCGGTGAGCGGCTGCGGTTCCAGGGCCTGCGCCTGGTCCCGGCCGCCGACATCTGCGACGTCCTGCGCACGGCCGACCGCAAGAAGCTCCACACGAACCGTGCCGCGCGGCTCGCCGACACCGCGGCCCGCGTGCTGCCGCCCTACCTCGGAGAGTGACCGTGCCGCCCCTGATCTACGTCATGCAGGTCGCCGGACTCGGCGGCCTCTTCCTCGCCCACGTCAGCCGGGACGAGGGGGAGCGGTGGCTGGGCCGGTTCGTGGCCGTCATCGCCCTCCTCGCCTCCATGTGGCACTGGGCCGACTGGTGACCGGCCACCCCGGTCGCCGCTGCCGCTGGCTCGTCCTCCTCGTCTCCGCCGTCGCGTGGCTGCTGCTGGCCGCCTCGATCGTCCAGCGCGTCCGCCACGGCGCCCCCTGACCCTTTGACCGCCACCACCCGAAAGCGATCTCCGATGGTCTGCGCCCTGCTGATCACGTTCTTCGCCTGCCTGATCCTCGTCCGCGTCATGCCCACGCGCGCCCTGGCTGTCCCGTTCTTCTGGGTCGGTGCGTGGGCGCTGCTCTCGCTCATCGCCATGCCGTTCGTTCACGCCATCTACGCGATCACTGCGGCGATGGGGTGGCGTCGATGACTCCCCGGGAGAAGATGCTGAAGCGCGTCATGGACGGCCTCGGCGTCCGCCCCGTCGGCCACGCCGACCCGCGCGATGACGAGCCGGACGGGACCGGGGCACCGCCTCCGCCGCCGTCCACGCCCCCGAGCCAGCCCCGCGTGCCGGACTGGTGGAACAGCGAGCGGCCCTCCCTGGACGAGCTGCACGGCGACGACGGCCCGCAGATGCCCGTCGACCCGGACCACTCCACGCCCGAAGACGAGGACCAGGACGTCGAGGAGGAGACCGCCGACGACGGCGAGGACGCTGACGAGACCACCCTGGCCGGGACAGCGACCAAGACGAGCAGGAAGCGGCGCATGCTGCGGGCTCCGGTCGCGCCGTCGCCCGCGCCGGGCGGTCCCATCGAAAAGGTTCCCGCGGGCACAAAGCGGTCGGCGGTGCGCTCCCGGTTCGCCGCGGCGACCGACGACCACAGCATGCGGATCATCGCGTTCAACCTGTCCGCCGCCGGCGTCGGCTACGGCGTCGGCCTGGTCCCAATGCTGGAGGAATTCCTGCCCGCCGCCGAGCACGGCGCGGTCGGCATCTTCCAGCTCGTCAGCGCAGTCGCCGCCGGATACGGCGCCTGGTGGGTGACCCGCTGGCCCGCCGTGCGGCGCATCCTGCCCGTCCCGCCCGTCTCCCGCGCGCTCATCATCGCCGGGGCCGCAGAGATCGGCCGCCGCCTGGCCCCCGTCCCGGTCGCCTACCTCAACCACTACGGCACCGAATGGGGCCTCGGCCCCAACGCGATCAGCCTCCTGCTCACCGCGGGCGGCATGTGCGGCGGCCTGTACTGGCTGATCGACCGGCGCACCCGCAGCTGGCACTGGATCGGCCGCTGGGTCGTCCGCATCCCCCTCGCCTCCGCCCTGCTGGCCACCGCGCTGTACGCGCCCGGCCCCGTCGTCTGAAAGGCTCGACGTGTCTTTGATGCTTGCCGCCCCGGACGCCGTCCCCGCCATGAGCGGCGGCGCCATCCTCGGCACGATCACCGTGTCAGGCCTGGCCCTCGGAGCTGGAACCGCCCTCGTCTTCGGCGTGCGCGGCTCCGACTTCGTCAAGATCCAGAACAAGAAGCAGGCCGCATGGTGGGGGATCGTCACCGGCACGATCTGGGTGGCCGCCGGTGGGGTCTGGGGCGACATGGCGAACGGCGTCGGGGGAGTCGCCCCCTCCCTGTTCGGCAACGGCAGCGGCCTCGGCAACCCCGGCCAGGGCGGCATCGCCCTCTTCCTCACCCTGCTCACCTTCGGCCCGAGCTGGAAGAAGAAGGTGTACCCGGCCGTCCTCGGCATCGCCGCCGCCGTCGCCTACGGCACGGCAGGCGGCGTCTGGGGCATCTTCGTGAACATCGTCCGCATGGGCATCGCGCAGATCGCGAAGCTCGGATGAGCGCCGTCGACCAGGTCATGGAGGTCCTGCAGCCCAAGAGGCTCGCGCGGGACTTGTTCGCCGGCTCCGTCGTCCTGCTGCGGCTGATCCTGCGCGGCCTCCTGCGCGCGGCCCGGTCGGCCGCCAAGGCGAGCGGCGGTGCTGGGGCCGCCGCTCCCGCCCCCACCGGCAAGACCGCCGCTGCGGCGAAGGCCGACGAAGGCGACGACCAGGAACAGGACGAACCCGCCGACGCCGAGCCCCGCAAGCAGCCGGCCCCAGGGAAGAAGGTTCCGCCGAAGGCCGCCGCGGCGGCGAAGACGGGCGCCGACCGCATGGAGCAGGCGGCGATGCTGCTCCTGGTCGGCCTTGTCGCCGTCGGTGGCCTAATCGCCGTCGGCGAGCCCGTCCTCGTCGCGCTCCGCCCGTACCGCCCGATCATCGTGAGCGTCCTCGTCGTCGGCTGGATCGTGGCCGCACTCGCCGCCGCACCCCAGCCCGCCGCACCCCAAGACGATCAAGAAACGGCGGGGAAGACCCCGGACGATCTTGAAACGGAGGCGGGGGAGGAGGACGCAGAAGAGGAACCAGAAGAGGACCCCTGGCCGGTACAGCGCGAATCGATCCGGAAATGGGTGGAAGAACTCGCGGCGTCCGGAGCAGCCGGTCACAGGGACGCGAAAGGGAAGGGCGTCCCGGTCGATGACCTGGTCGCCGAAATGCACAGCCGGGGAGTGCCCGCCAGCTTCGACCGAAAAGACATGATCGAACTGCTGGAGCGGGCCGGAATCACCGTCCGCGACCAGATGAAATTCCGCATCGCCGGACGCCAGAAAACACCCCCCGGCGTACACGTCGATGACCTCGCAAAAGACCTCGGCCACCGGCCCCGATTGCCCGCCCATTTGGTGCCCGATTTGACCCTCAAGCCGGGCCGTCCCCGAGAGGCAGAATCGGTCGGCTGACGGCCCCCGCTCCCGGCCCCCGTACGCGGCCCGTACGGCGGCCCGCCTGTGGGTGGCGCCAGGGTGGCCGCAGGGGAGTGGCGCCGCCCCCTCCCCTCCCCCGCCCCGAGAGGGGCCCCGGTCCAGTACCTACTACCGGATACCTACCGCCGGTACCTCGCCCGAGGAGGGGAGGAGAGGGGCGCTCCCCTCGTCCACTGCCCCGCCCGACCGGCCCCGCCGAACCCGAGCAGAAGTGCGAGGGAATTCGAACTCCGGGCGACGGACTCCCTCTTGAGGGCAGTTCCCGCTACCTTGGTGGAACGCCGTTTGATCTCGCGGCGCACCGACAGACCGCCCGGGGAGATAAGGACCGTGCTCGACTTCCGCTACGAGTGCCCGAACTGCCGCGAGGTGTCCGACCCGTACGTGACGCGCAGTCAGGCCGAAAAGCACGGTCAGAAGCACCGGGACGAACGGCACAGTGGAATGCACCCGATCGGCGAGGCGATCCTGCAGCCGGAATTCCGCGCTCCGCAGGGGAAGGAATGGCAGGCCGTCGCCATTGCCGCCGCGCTCATCCTGATCGCGCTGATCGCCAGCCACCTGTAACCGGCATACGAAGGGGCGGCACGCGCAATGCGTGCGGCCCCTTCGACGTCCCCGGCCGCGTTACCGCTTCACGATGCTCGGGTCCGCGCCCGGCTGCTGGATGTACCAGTCGTAGGGGACGACGACCTGCTTCGGGCGACCCTTGTCCTCGATCAGCTTGTGCTCCGAGCCCCGCTTGCGGCGGCGCGGCACGTTGTGCGCGCGAGCGATGAGCCGCACCTGCTCCTCGGCCCACGGCAGATGCACGGCCATCTCCGCGTTGGTCAGGGTCGGGTTCGCCTTCAAGTCGTCGGCCACGGCCTCTTCGACCGCCGCGCGGGCCTTCTTCTCGTCGTCCAGGACCTGGTGCCAGTCGGCGAGCCGGTCGCGGAGCTGCTCGCTGGGCTTGTAGACCGGCGGGTCACCTTCCTCCTTGCGATGCCGCTCGCGCGGCGGCACACCCCGGCCGGCCATGAGGAGCCGGATGTTCTCGGCCGTCCACGGCAGATGCTCAGCGATGGTCGGCAGGTTCAGCCGCGTGTTCTCGGTCAGCTCCCGCGCGATGCCCGCGAGCAGCGCCTCGCGGGCCTGCGGCTCCGTCTCGTCCTCGATGGTCTGCCAGGCGGCGAGGCGCTCCTTGAGCCGGTCGCTGGGCTGGTAGCCGCTCGAGGGCGGGCTGTCGGTGGTGGCCATACCGCGAGTCTTACACAAAGCGGCCGGGATAAACACGGATGGCCGACCCAAGGCAAGGTCAAACCCTGTGTGACGTGGTCTTTTCTCGCCCAAATGAGGGTGGACAAGGGTGGGTTGGGGAGGAATGAAGTACGACAAACAGCACGACACCCCAGGGAGAGACCGATGGGCACCCCCACTACCGCCACCGCCCCCGCCGTCATCCCGGCGATCCGGATCACCGAGCCGCTGCCGGAACTGCCCCACCTCGGCACGTGCGACTGCGGGCGCGAGTTGGTCTGCCTCATCGACGGCAGCGGCATCGTCTTCTGCGAGCGCTGCGACCTGGGCGCCTGACCCGGCGGCCGATCCGTCGAAGGTCCCGCCCTGCGCGGACCGGACGTCAACCCCGCCAGATTTCGACCAACTCATTCGGGATAATGAGAGTAATCCCGGCCGATATGGGCCAGGATGAATGAGGACACACCACCCGCACCACAGAGAGGACCCCGCCGTGTACGACGTCATCATCGAGCACCCCGCCCTCACCGAGGACCGCACCTACAGCGCCGACGGCCCCGGCCAGCTACGGAACATCGTCTGGGGCGTCGCCCGAGCGCAGGGCAAGCCGGTCACCGACGACCGCGCGATGATCGCCGAGGTCGGCACCCTCCGCTCGGACTGCGACATCACCGGCGAGGGCGTGCTCAAGGTCCACGACGTCACCGTGACCGTCCGGGACGCCGAGGGCTGCGAGGGCCACGCCGGCGAGGACAGCGTCCTCCTCGGCGGCCCCGAGTTCTGTGACGGCTCGTGCAAGCCCCGCCCGCGCTTCGACAAGGAGGCGCTGATCGACCTGTCGAGCGCGCTGGACGACGCCGAACTGGACGCGACCGGCGGCTGCGGCCCGTGTGGGCTGGAGGCTGACCAGATGTGCGCGGGCTGCGGCAAGTGCAACTGCCACACCCACGAGACGTGCGTCCGCCCCGCCGGCGAGCAGGCCTGACCAATCCGATGGCGCCCCCGACCACCGGCCGCGGGGCGCCCCCACCGTCACCCCTCAGTGAACGGAGTACGACTCATGCGCAGCTACACGACCGCCCAGAACACCGGCGGCAGGGGCATCCAGTGCGACGCCGCAGCCGTCCGCACCGCCCCCGACGGCACTCACGCGTACGTGGTCCTCGACGGCATCGGCACCTCCGAGACGATCCGCGATTGGACCCGCAAGGCAGCCGCCCGTCTCGCCAGTCGGGCCGCCCGCCGAGGCGACGCCGAGAGCGCCCTGCGCTCCCTGTACGAGGAGTGCGCCGCCGACCCCGACCGCCAGGACCCCTACGAGCGGCGGTACATGCCCAGTGCGGCGGCCGTCGTCGCCGTCACCGTCCCCGGCCAGCCGCTCACCCTCGCCTGGGCCGGCGACTCCCGCGCCTACCTCCTGCGACGTGGCATCGCCCACCGGCTCACCGACGACCACAACGGCCGCCGGGTCTACCCGCCCACCGCCACCAACCCCGACGGCGGCGACCGCAACGCCATCACGTCCTACCTGGGAGCCGTCGCCACCGACGAGGAATGCCTGGCCATCTACGGTCACCCGGTGATCGAGACGGCCACCCGCCCGCTAGTCGACGGCGACCGGCTCGTCCTCTTCACCGACGGGGCGTACGAGCCGCACGAGGAAGCCGGACACGACCTGTACGTGGAGCTGGACGACGACGAGCTGACGGACGCCGCGCGCCGCTTCGTGGGCCTGGCCGTGGAGACCTCCCGCAAGGGTCGACCGGAGAGCGAGCACTTCTACGTGGACAACGCCACGGCGCTCATCGCCGAGCTGACCGCCTGACCTGCGGCGGAGCGCCATCCATTGGCGATTCTTTGACCAAATCAACCGGGATAACGCGGATAATCCCGAGTAATGCGGTCAATGATGAATGCACGACACACCACCCACCACCAAGGAGCCGCCATGGACGCCAAGCCGGAAGAGACCCGGTGCACGAAGTGCCACAGGCGGCTCCGCAACTACTCGCCCGACGGGCTCGGCCCGAAGTGCAGGCGCAAGGTCCGCAAGGCCCAACGCTCCGAGACGATCACCCGCCGCTACAAGACGCACCTGGTCGAGCGGGCGGTCGAGCTGCTGGAGCAGGGCGGACTGATCCCGCTCCGCGACACCGGCAAGAACCGCGTCTACCTCGCGGTCAGCAGCGACGGCAGCACCGCCTACCGCACCACCCACTCCGCCTGCAACTGCCCGGCCGGCCTGCGGTCGGCCCACGACTGCAAGCACCGGATCGCCGCGCACGTCATGGCGCTGGCCAGCTGAAAGGAACGTCCCCGATGGCCACCCGAGTCACCCGCTGCGAGGACTGCGGCGACGAGATCGAGATTGACGACGATGGCTTCCGCACCCTCTGCGCCTGCGACGCCGCCGAATGACCCGCGAGAGCGGAGCACCGATGGAACGCCTGCCCCACCTCCACCCCGTCCGCCCGGACTGGCCCGAACTGGCCCCGCCTGGCGAGTTCCTGCCCGACGACCAGCCGCTGCCCGCCGACCAGTGGCCGCAGCTGAACCTGCGCTGGTTGGAGATCCGCCCGACCGTCCTGGAACCGGAGTCGTTCTCCCGCTCCTTGACCGAGAGCCTGCTGCAGGCCGTCGGCGCCCCGGCCCCCGTCGCCCGCGTCCTCTACAAGCGCGAGTACGGCGCCCGGCATGGCCGCTGGATCTGGATCTGTGAGGTCCACGTCGTGGCCGCGGCCGTCGAGTCGGCCGCCTTCTGCAACTACGACTGCACCGGCAACGGCCGCTCCACCACCCGCGACGGCGCCCGCGAGAACGCCCTCCTCCACGTCCGCAACGAGCACCGCGACGCCGCGGTGCCCTACCTCGGCCGCCGCCAGCACGCCCTGCGCCGCTGGGCCTGAACCGACACAGGAAGGAACGCCATGACCACCACCGACACCGCCACCACCGAGGCCACCGCCCGGCGCCTGCTCGCCCTCGCCCGGATCGTAGAGGAGCGCGCCCACCACCCCGAGCCCGCCCACATCGGACGTCTGGCCGCTCACCTCCGCTTCGCGGCCCTGACCGCCCCGACCTACCCGATCGAGGACGGCCGCCGGCTGCCCGCCGAGACGCTCGACAGCCTGCAGGAAGCCCGCGACCTCATGGAGGCCCACGACTTCCACCTCTCCCCGGCCGGCATCGAGTACGCCGTCGCGCCCGCGCTCGGCCAAGTCCCCGAGATGAAGCCGCTCGGCGCGGTCAGCGCCCAGCTCGCCCGCAAGGACTTCGACCTCCAGGCCCGCCGCAACGCCGTCGTCCAGCACGGCCACCTCGACTCGGCCGACGACGAGACCGTGGCCTGGGCGCTGCGCGCCCTGACGACGATCCACTACCAGCACGAGCAGCTCGCCAAGGTCGTGGCCGTCGACAACGCCCGCCCGTGCAACCAGGGCAAGACGCCGTTCCACCTCGTCCGCCAGCAGGGCTACGCCAAGAAGGCCGCCGCCGCAGCAGGGCCGCACAACGGGGGCAAGCTGGTCGCAGCGCTGGCGGAGTTCGGCATCCCGGCCTTCCTCCACCTCGACGACGGCGGTATCTCCTACGTCCTGGTCGCCGTCGACCGGAGCACGGACGAGGGCGAGGCGCACACCGGCCCGAAGGTCTACCTGTACTCCGGCGAGAACGCCGACCTGGACCCGGCCGAGCATGAGGAGCCGTGGGTGGCCGCCCTGTACGGCGCCGAAGGCGAGCACATCGACGTCCTGTTTCAGGCTCCGTCCGGGCTGGACCTGGCCGGCGAGTGCGCGGAGACCGCGCTGCGGCTGGCCGCCTGGCTGGACGCCAACGCCCACCGCCACCCCCGCGCCTGACAGCGGTTTCCTTGTCGATCCCTTGACCAAATCCACCGGGGTAACACGGTTACCCCGGTGGGTGGGGTCAATGAATGAAGACGTCACCACCACTCACCAACCCGGATCGGAGTAGCAGCCATGACCGCCACCCACTTCGAGCAGTTCCTCACCGACGGCACCAACGACGTCCACTACAACCTCCGCCTCGCCGACGGCCAGGTCATCAGCATCAAGGCCGCCTCCTGCGCGGCCACCGTGGACGTCTACCTGCCCGACGAGATCGGCACCCCCGACGGCGAGAGCTGGGAGCTGGAAGACCCGTGGGAGGCGTGGCTGACCGCCGGTGACGCCCCGGTCGACGGCCGCTACTTCTACGAGGTGCAGGTGGACGACGTCCGCAAGCTCATCGAGGAGCACGGCGGCGAGCACGCCGACCAGAGCGACCCCGTCACCGACCGCTTCGACCAGGCCGTGGCCGACGGCACCGGCACCGGCCGCCGCCCCATGCTCCGCATCCGCCTGGCCGACGGCGAGGTCATCGCCATCAAGGCCGACGCGGGCGACGGCTACGTGGACGTCTACCTGCCTGAAACGATCGAGGCTCCCGGCGGCGACGCCTGGCAGCTGCAGGAGCGCGAGCTCCAGCTGACCCGCCTCGACGGCGAGCCGCTCACGGGTCGCCTGTTCTACGAGGTCCCCGCGGCCCACGTCCGCGCGCTCATCTGGAAGCGCGGCGGCGAGCACGCCGACCAGACCAACTTCTCCTGACCCACCGCCCGGACGGCGTCCGGACAGTGTCCGCCCAGCTCAGCGGCCCCTGTCCGGACGCCCCCTCACCCCATGAAAGGCCGCCATGAAGGTCACCGAGGCCACCATCCGGGGCATCTACGCCACCGCCGCCACCTTCCTCCCCGACGCCGACACCCCGGCCGCCCCGCGCCACCTCTTCCGCGCGCTGGACGACGCGATCCACCGCCGCCACGAGGACGAGCCGCTCAGCCCGCTGGAGCTGCGCCAGCTCCGCGAAGCCAGCGCCGAACGGCTCGGCTGGTCGTCCACCTGGACCCTCCGCACGCTCGCCGAGGAACTGCGGGACCTCTCCCTCGAAGGGCTCGACCTCTCCGAGCTGGTCGGCCTGCGCTACGCCAACGCGGCCGGCCGGATCTGGTTCCACGGCGCATGGAGCGGGCGCAGGGTCCTCCCCTGCCGCCCCGTCCCACCGATGAACGGGCGGTCGCACTCCGGGCGGCCCTGGGTGCACCTGTGGGTGGACAACGGCTGGTGGCGCAACCCGATCGTCCTGCACGCGGACATCAACCCGGACAGCGTCCAGGCGGAGCGTCCGGACAGTGTCCGCGCAGCTCAGGCCGCACACATCTGGTAGCCGCCCCACCGCGTCCGGACAAGATCCGGACGCCGTCCGGACAGATCGAATCCCTCACCTCACGACGGAAGGAACCCCATGGCCAGGAAGCACCTGGAGACGCCCGAGAGGTACGGCGGCGAGCCCCTGTACGGCAACCTGCCCGACGACTACCGGCAGACGGAGCGCCCGTTTACCGTCGCCGTCCGAGGACCCGAGCGGCACGACGTCAGCGGGCGCAGCGGCGCCACCCGGTACGTGCTCGACGCCTGCTCGACCGAGAAGGCGTGGGCGGCAGCGCTCGCCTGGCACATCGCGGCCGAGGAGACGCCCGACTGCTACGTGGTCGCCGACGAGTCCCACGAAGGCCTGCCCCAGGGGCGGGCCGGGCTCGACTACAGCGACCTGCGCCCCGAGCACAAGCGGCAGCGCGACATCGACGACCTCGCGGACCAGGCCACCGACCTACTGCACCGCTACGACACGCTCACCGGCACGTACGTCAGGGACGACGGCCAGGTCCCGCCCGAGTGGCGCGAGCCGTACGACAACACCCGCCGCTCGTTCTGGCGCGACGGCTGGGACCTCGTCCGCACCCTGTCCACCCTCGACGGCCGCGACTGAACGGAACGACGCCATGACCACCAACCGCCTCGTCGTCATCCCCTGCGCGGCCCGCAAGTTGGACCACCCCGCACCGGCCGGCGAGCTGTACCTCGGCAGCTACCACCGGGCCTGCAGGGCCGCAGCCGATCGGCTCACCGCCGACAGCGGCACCCTCCTCATCCTCAGCGGCCTGTACGGGCTCGTCCCCACGACGCAAGTCCTCCAGCCGTACGACATGCGGATCGGCGACCCGCACAGCGTCACCGCCGACAAGCTCCGCCAGCAGGCCCGAGAGCTGGACGTCGACCAGGCGGAGGAGGTCATCGTGCTCGCCGGACGCGCGTACGCCGAAAACTGCCGGGCCATCTGGCCGCACGCGCAGACGCCGCTGATCGGTCTGGGCATGGGGATCGGCCGCCAGCTCCAGCGGCTGGCCGACATCCGCGACGGCCGCGCCCCCTGGCACTACAGCTGACCTGGGCGTACCTGACGATTCTCAACCAAATCCACCGGGATATCGAGGTTATCCCGGCGAATCGGGTCAATGATGAAGGTGTCACCACCCACCAACCCCAGGGAGCCCGACATGGCCACCATCCCCGCCAGCACCCTCACCGCCATCTTCGCCTCGGCCGCGGAGGCCACCAGCTGGCAGCGCACCAACCTCGGCCTCACCACCGAGATCCGCCACGCGGGCTACGGCTGGACCGTCATCCTCCCTCAGAGCGGCCCGGCCTACCTCGCGGGCCGCGACAGCTACGGCAACGACGAGTGCCTGTACATCGAAGCGACCGCCACCGAAACGATCGGAATCACCGAGGCCGCGGTGTCCGCCACCCGCGTCCTCTGACCACCCGGCCCGGCCCCCTCGGGGGCCGGGCCGCCCGCATCTCCGAAGGAGGCATCATGGCCACCACCCCGCCCGCCAAGACCCCCACCATCGCCATCGCCCGCGCGCTGCGCCGCCTCGGCCTCACCCAGGGCAAGGGCAAGGACTTCAAGGTGGAAGGCGAGTACAACCAGGCCGGTGAGCGCGTCGCCACCCACGTCCTCACCCTCACCGCGCACGCGGACGAGACGGTCGCCGCGCGAGCCGACGACATCGAGCGCTGGGCGAGCGAAGACGGCGGCTGGTCCTTCACCGTGTGCGTCAGCTACAGCGACAAGGGCCGCCCGCACTGCACGATCAGCAACGGGGCCGTCGAGAAGGTCCGCAAGGAGCCGCCCGCCCCGCCCGCCGACGAGCCCGAGCCGCAGCCGGAGGAGCTGGCTGGCGAGACGGCGGCCCTCGAGGGCCCGGCGCAGCCGGAAGAGGACGAGCAGCCCCCGGCCGACGAGCCGCCCGCCGAGGAGCCCCCGGCCGACAAGCCGAAGCCGAAGGGCTTCATCACCATCACCCACACGCGGGCCGACGGCACGCTCCTGGAAGGCTCCAAGAAGTACGACGGCGTGTATGAGATCGTCCGCCCGATCGGCTTCCGGTCGTTCCGCTCGCTCGGCGTGCTCGGCATCCAGCGCTCCCGAGACCGGGAGGCCGACCGCTGGCGCATCAACCGCGCGGCTGCCGCCCTGCGTGAGGCCGGCTGGGAGGTGACCGTCAAGATCGACGAGACCCAGCGGCGCAGCTTCGAGGAGGCCGAAGCCGAGCGGCTGGAGCGGGCCGAGGATCGCGCCGAGCGGTTCAGCGACCGCGCAGGACGGGCCGCCTCCAACTCCAACGCCCGGTACAAGGCGGCCCTCGGCGCGCTGGACGGCATCGAGCCCGGCCAGCCGATCCTCGTCGGCCACCACAGCGAGCGCCGTCACCGGCGGGCGATCGAGCGCAGCGACAACCACATGCGGAAGTCGATCGAGGAACGCGACAAGGCCCAGTACAACGCCGACCGCGCGGAGGCTGCCGCGCAGTACGAGGCGCGCCGCTACGACCCCAACCGCACCCGGCGGCGGCTGGAGAAGCTCGGCGCGGAGCTGCGCCAGCAGGAGCAGCACCGGGACAAGGCGCTGGCCGCGGGCCGGGACGCGGGCCGGTACGAGCGGCGGATCGAGGACCTGAACGAAGAGATCGCCGCCTGGGAGAAGGTGGTCGAGCAGGCCCGCCAGGAGGGCGTCAAGCTGTGGGAGGCCGACGACTTCGCACCCGGCGACTTCGCGCTGTACTCCGGAACTTGGTACCAGGTAAAGCGGGTGAACCCGAAGACCCTCTCGATCGCCTGGAACTTGAGGCTGGCCCCCAAGCAGGTGATGACGCTGGAGGACGCCACCGAGGGCGGCAGCACCTGGACCTTCGGCATGGACTACACGAAGATCCGGGCCCGCTGCCCGGAGGCGGCGATGCTCGCCTTCCTCGCGGAGGGCAAGGTGCCCGGCACGAAGTCGGCGTGGAAGGCGCACGAGGCGCAGCCGGCGAGCGAGGTCCGCGCGGCCCAGGCCGCGAAGCCGAAGTCGAAGCTGAAGCGGAGCAGCAGCGATCCGAAGGTGCCCAAGCGGATCTACGTCGAGTGCCCACTGGGGGGAACTGAGGCGACGCTGACGTGGCTCAACGGGAATAGCCAACCGCACAAGGACTTCGCCCCAGTGAGCATCGAGGCCGGGGAGGAGAGGTTCCACCGGTCGGTCTGGTCGCGGGCCCTGCAGGTCGAGATCGCGAGGATCCTCGCCGAACGCGGTTACGAGGTGGACGGGGCGGACTGGACGCTGTCCCGGGACCGCAGCGGCTTCGTCCGGCCCATCAAGCTGAAAGAGGAGCCGCAGTCGGCGCCCGCCGCGGCGGACGCCGGGCAGCCGGAGCCCCCGGCGGCGGAGATCGCCCTGGTCGACGAGCCCGCCACGCCCGCCGACGGGCCCGAGACGATCGAGGAGCGGCCTGCCGAGGAGCCCGCGTCGGCCGAGGAGCCCGCGTCGGCCGAGGAGCCCGAGGCGGTAGAGCCCGAGCCCCCGGCTGAGGAGCCTGCACCGCCCGCCGATGAGCCCGAGGCGGTAGAGCCCGAGCCCCCCGCTGAGGAGCCCGCACCGCCCGCCGAGGACCCGGAGGAACTGCGCCTCCAGCGCGAGCAGGCCGCCGCGCTCGGTTGGTCGACCGGCCAGGCCGAGTTCGTCATCGCCGCGGCGGCCGGACGGCTCTACCTCCACCAGTTCGGCTCGCTGTACTGCCGGGACATCCCCGGCACCGCTGGCCGCCTGGTCTCGAACCACCGGCTGAGCGCACTGCAGAAGGCCGGATTCGTCACCGTCGGCCCGGCCGACGCCAACCGTGAGCGGCCGGTCCTGGTGACGGTCGACGGCCGCCGGGCGGTGGCCGTGTGGAAGCGGTGGAAGCCGCGCCCGGTGGAGAAGAACCGCGAGCAGGAATGCGAGCGGCTGCGGCCCCTCCTCCACGGCGTCCAGGCCCGACGGCTCGCCGAGCAGGCCGCGAAAGAGGAGGCCGAGCGGAGGGCGGCCAGCGCGGAGTTCCGGGAGGCTCACAAGCTGCTGATGGAGTGGGAGGACCGGGAAGACCGGCTCTGGGCGGCCTGGGCGAAAGTCCAGGGCATCGTCTACCGGCTGCAGCGGCGGCCGGCCGGATGGGTGCCGACCGAGGAGGAGATCGCGACGCACTGTCTGGACCCGGAGGTGGTCGCCGAGCTGCGGGCGGACGCGGAGAACCCGCAGCCGCGGCCGGTACTGCCGGACCTCAAGCAGCGGCCGATGCCGGAGCTGCCCCCGCTGGAGGCGGACGACCAGACGCCGGAACAGCTCGACCTGTTCGCAGTCGCCTGACCTGCGGTTTCCCTGACGATTCTTTGACCAAATTAATCAGGTTAGGGAGGTTACCCCGGAGGTCTTCGGTCAATGAAGAGGATGTCACCAACCACCATCAACCACCACGGAGGGTGCCATGCAGGCCAAGATCACCGAAATCCTCACCAGCCTCGGCGGAACCCGCATTGAGGCCGAGGGCAAGGCCCGCGAGGCGCTGGCCACCGAATCGGGCGACATGACCCGGGGCCTCACCTCCTACAGCATCCGCAAGGCGATGGAGAAGACGGCGGACGCCATGCCCTGGCGGCTCCTGCTGGAAGAGCAGGAGGAGAGCGACCCGATCGCGGCTTTCCTCAAGCTCCGCAAGAAGCTGACAAAGCAGCTCATCGGCACCACCTCCAGCAGCTCCAGCTGCACGATCTCCAACGAGCAGGACCGGCTCAAGTGGGACGGCGTCCGCCGGTTCCTCCAGGACACCGACTACCTCGTCAGCGCACTGGAGGCCGCCGAGCAGGCCGCGCAGGAGCCGACGCCGGAACCGGCGCCCACGCCTGAGCCCGCCAAGCCGGTCAACGCCCGCCGTCCCACCCCGGCCCAGTACAAGGCCCTGGAGCTGATCGCCCAGGGCGGCGTCAAGCGCAGCCAGCGCTTCAAGGATGCGATCCGGATCGGAAGCCTGAACGGCACGATCTACGCCGACACCTTCGAGGTCCTGACCCGCGAGGGCTGGGTCAGCGTGGACTACTCGCAGACCCTGTTCCACGGCCAGCCGATCGAGCTGACCGACGCCGGCCGGGCCTACCTGCCCGCCTGATCGCCAGGCGGCCCCCGGCCCGGAAGGGTAGGGCCGGTGGCCCCTGACCAGCAGCTTCCTTGTCGATTCCTTTACCAAACCAACTGGGGCAGGGAGGGTAACCCCGAAGCATTTGGAACATGATGAAGATGTCACCAACCACTACAAACTCCAAGGAGCCCGACATGGCCACCCTCACCGCCCCCACCACCACCGCCACCGTCCCCGCCGCCAACCTGGAGGCCGGCGCGCTCGTATGGCTGGACGGCGCCAGCCGGCGAGTCTTCGAGGCCACCCCCGAGGGCGACAACATGCGGCTCCGCATCGACGGCTTCCCTGGCCGCCCCTTCAACGTCCCCGCTACCTGGACGTACACGGTCCACACCCCGATCGCCCCCACCTGGGTGCGGGCATCGGAGCTGGAGGCCGGAACGCAGATCCGGCTCGACGGCGCTATCCGGCGGGTCTACGAGGCCACCCGGGACGGCGACAGCATGCGGCTCCGGATCGAGGGCTTCACCGGCCACTTCACCGTCCCCGCCGCCTGGGAGTACGTGGCCTACATCACCCCGGCCGTCTGATCCTCCAGCAGTTCCCCGGCCCGGCGCCCGCCGGGCCGGGCCCCCGCCCCCAGAAAGGCCCAGCCATGACCGCCCAGACCCAGCCCGCCATCACCGCCGACGACCTCGGCGAAGCCGTCGGCAAGATCGCAGCCTTCGCCGCCCTCTCCCTCCACGAGTCGTTTCCGAACCTGAACCTGGACGAGCTGGTCGAGACGTTCACCCGCGACAGCGCCACCGACTTCCTCGCCAAGCGGTTCCTCGCCGGACTCCACGGCGGCCAGACCCCCGGCCGGGCAGCCGGCGCGGCCGGAACCGCCCTCATCCGGGCCTGGGCCGACGCCCGTAACGACGCCAGGGCCCAGCTCGACCAGCAGGGCCCGACGCCCCGCGACTGGGAGGTCTACTACCGGGACGCCGACGGCAACCGGCAGGTCTCCAAGGGCCACACCACCCGGGCCGCCGCGGACGAGGCGGCCGACAGCCTGCGCGCCCGCGGCACCAACGGCGTGAAGGTCGTGCCCGCCTTCGCCTCCCCGAGCGAGGCGCTCGGCTACCGGAACCGCTTCGCGGCCCCCGCCACCGACGCCGACCTCGTCTTCTGACCCACCCCCCTACCGCTCGAACGGAGAGCCATGACCAGCCGACCCACCCCCGCCCAGATGAAGGCCCTCGCCCTCATCGCGGGCGGCCGAGTCCGCCTCATCCAAGCGGGACTCGGCGAAGCCCGGATCGACAGCCCCGACGGGCATGTAGCCCACTCCACCCTCGAAGTCCTCGTCCGCGAGAAGTGGGTCAGCGCCAGCGGTCCGACGAGCCAGCCGCTCGGCCTCACGGCCACCGGCCAGTCGCTCCTGCCCGCCCGCACCCCGGACGCCGCAGCGCCCACGAGTACCGGCGGCTCCCTCGGTGACCTCGTCCTCGCCAAAGCGATGCGAAAGGCCATCCGCAGCGGAGACATCGCCATCGACATGCACGCCAGCTCGATCGAGTTCATCGTCGGCGGCGACGAGCTGCTGTACCGCCTGGGTGGCAGCTTCGAGACCGTCGCCGAGCTGGCCAGATTCCTCGGCCTCGACCCCGCCGACATCACCGACGCCCGCTGAACCAGAAGGGAACTGGCATGGCAGACATCACGATCAGGCACACGCGAGCCGAGGGCACGCTGATCATCGGCTCCGTCCCCGGCGACGGCATCCTGGAGCTGCTGAACCCGTGGGGCGCCCGCTACGCCCGCACCGTCGGCCACGTCTACCTGCGCGGCTCGCGGGACCGGGCGGCCGACATGCGCCGGATCCGAGGCGCACAGGTCGCGCTGGAGGGCAAACAGCACACCGTCACCATCTCCATTGACGAGACCGTGCGGCGCTCCTTCAAGGACGCCGAGGAGGAGCGCTACCAGCGGGCGGGGGAGCGGGCCGTTCGGCTCGACGGCCGAGCCGACCGTCTGCAGGAGTCCTCGGACGCGAAATGGAAGGAGGGGCGCCGCATCGCCGCGAGCTACCAGGGCGAGCCGGTGAAGGTCGACCACTACTCGGCCAGAAAGCACATGCGCGAGCTGGGCAAGGCACGCAAGCTGTTCGGCCAGTCCGTGGCCGAGCAGAAAGAGGCCGACCGATGCCGGGACCTCGCGGACGCGGCGGCCACCTTCGAGGAAGGCCGTAAGCACGTCGGAACGGCGCTGCGCCGGCTGGAACGGCTGCGGGCCGACCGCGGGCGCGTCGAGCGGCAGATGGAGGCCACCGTCGAGGCGGCCGTACAGCGGGCCGCGGCGGGCGACCCGATCGATCCCGAGACGCTCGTCGACAACCTCGTCCGGCTGGACGCCGACCACCACGACCTGTGCGAGCAGATCCGCGAGTGGGAGGCCCACGTCGAGCAGGCCGAGGCCGAAGGCGCCAAGGTGTGGCGGCCGGAGGACTTCACGCCGGGCGACTACGTCGGGCTCGGCGAGCGCTGGTACCTGGTCCTCCGGGTCAACCCGAAGACGCTGACCGTCCCGAAGTCGGTGGACTGGAAGGCCCGGGTCTACAACCGCGCCAACCAGCTCGGCAAGAGCACGAGCACCCTGCCCTACGACAAGGTCACCGGCCGGATGAGCGGCGACGAGATGGCCGCCCAGCTCGCGGCGGAGGCGTTCACCGCATAGCGGGCCAGGGGCCCGCACGGCGCGGGCCCCTGGCGACTCCTTGGCCAAATTTACCGGGATATCGAGGTTACCCCGGTGGGTGGGGTCAATGATGAGGGTGTCACCACTTCACCACCACACCGGAGGGACCGACATGGCCACCATCACCGACATCACCCCCAGCATGGCCCGCGAGCTGGTCGTTCACATCGGCCGCAACGCCCCCCTGCGCGAGGCCAGGGCGTACCGCTACCTGCTGGACGCCGGGTTCACCGTCGAGGACCTGGCCGTGATGGCGGACAGGCGCCCGGCATTCATCGGGTGGCGCCTCGACCTCCTCAAGCTCTGCCAGCGCGGCCAGAACAGCCTCAACGCCGGCCGGATCCCCTGGAACCTCGCTTGGGAGATCGCCCAGCTCAGCCACCCGAGCCAGAACGTCATGCTCGCCCGCTGGGCCCGCGGTGAGTTCGCCAGCTCCAAGGAGGCGGAGCGGGCCGCCCGTGCCATCGCGGCCGACGAGACCGACGCCGACGAACCGGAGCGGACCCGCGGCACCGGGAACGGCGGAATGCACTGGACGCCGGAAGAGGACCGCTGGCTGCTCGACCACTGGCACCACAGCAACGCCCAGCTCGCCGAGGACCTCGGCCGGACCGAGAACGCCATCCCGCACCGGCGCCGGGCGCTGCGCCCCGAGGAGTTCGCCAGCCGCACCCGCTGACCTGACCCACCCACCCTCAGCGCCCCGCCCTCAGTGGCGGGGCGCCCCCAGTTCTGCCCGCACGCATGAAGGAGCACCCGATGCAGATCCCGTCCGACGTCCTCGCGGTCCTCACCGACCCTCGCACCGTCATCAGCGGCGACCGCGTAGCCGTCCCCTTCGAGCTCGACCGGTCCCTGTACGACCGGATGAACCAGATGCTCAAGGACATCGGCGGCCGGTGGGACGGCCGCAAGGCGGTCCGAGCCCACGTCTTCCCCTTCCCGGTGGAGCAGTTCATGCGCGACTGCCTCGCGGCCGGCGAGTGGCCGTCGAGGTTCGAACAGGGCTGGTACCCGACCCCGCCCGCCGTGGTGTTCGACATGCTGGAGCACGCCTCGATCCGGGTCGGCCACACGGTGCTGGAGCCCTCGGCCGGAACCGGCTCGCTCGCCAAGCGGGCCGCCGAGGAGATGGGCATCGTGGACTGCGTCGAGATCGACCCCCGCCGAGCCCACGTCCTCCGAGAACTCGGCATCGCCCGCCAGGTCATCGAGGGCGACTTCCTCGACGTCGACCCGCTCGCCATCGCCGAGCCGTACGACCGCATCCTGATGAACCCGCCCTTCGGCAACGCCATCGCCCACGTCATGCACGCCCTTGGGTTCATGAAGGATGGCGGCACCCTCGTGGCCGTCATGCCCGAGTCCATCACCTGGCACATGGACCGGTCGGCGCAGGAGTTCCGCAAGCTGATCGCCGACAACGAAGGCGAGATCGTCAAGCTCCCGGAAGACGCCTTCGCCCCGTCCGGCACGAACGTCCGGACCGTCCTGCTGTGCCTGAACGGCGGCCCCGACAGCACCCTCCCCACCCACGGATGGCACCAGCGCCAGCCGCTCCAGCTCGATCTGTTCGCCACGGCTTGACCTGCGGTTTTCTTGTCGATTCCTTGACCAAATTCACCGGGCTAACGAGGTTACCCTGGTCTGTGTGGTCAATGAAGAAGGTGTCACCACCCACCACCACCCAGGGAGCCCGACATGGCCACCATCACCCGCACCATCACCGTCACCACCGAGGCCCAGGCGACGGCCGCGGCCCTCACCGGCTACGGCACGGTCGCCGGCGCCCGCGCGGACCTCATGCCCTTCGGGCCCGAGAGGGAAGCGATGCGGGCCGCGGCCATCAAGGCGCACTCCCTGGCCCAGGCGCTGGAGCGGGGCGAGCACTTCACCCCCGAGCGGTTCGAGCTGCTCGCCCGCCAGATCGACGACGAGATGGCCTTCGCGGGCGAGCAGCGCCTCCCCGAGCGCACGGGCGAGTGGCTGGCCATCTTCACCGGCTGAACCGCCCACGGCGCCCCGCCCGCCGGGCGGGGCGCCCCACCACCACCCACCCAGAGAGGTACCCCCGCCATGACCAACACGACCCCGGAAGTCGGCCAGCTCGAACTCGCCGGCGCCCTCGTCCTCGTGGCACAGGTCGTCCAGGGCCGCGCCATGCGCGACACCGGCGACCCGAGCGCCGCCGTCCGCGTCGACCGCAGGGTCTGCCTCCAGGTGGCCGCCGACATGCAGCCCACGCCCCGCTTCGACAGGCAAGCCTGGGTGAAGGCATGGCAGGACGCCCGCGAAGACGGCAGCCTCCCGTACCGCAAGGCGCTGTACCAGCAGCTCTGCCAGACGCTGGCCGACGAACTCGACTTCGACGGCGACAGCTGGGAGGGCGAGCACAGCCAGGCCGAGTTCCGCCGGATCGCCTCCCGCCTCCGCAGCGTCGATACGAAGGTCTGCATTGACGACATGCTCGGCCCGCTGGACGCCAAGGTCGACCCGCACAACCTGTGGAACGGCTTCGTCTCGCCCCGCTTCACCCTGGACGCCGCCCGCGAGCTGGCCGCCCAGACGCTGCGAGAGGCCGAGGAGCACGGCGCCGACGGCATGGACACGGTGCACGTCATCGATGTCGGCGGCAAAGGCCGGGACGGCAACCCGCTGGTGGTCGTCCTCAAGGTCTCCTGGATGTACCTGGAAGACGAGGGCGCACGGCAGGTCACCGACATCATCGAGCCCGACGACGACGGCCGGTACAGCATCGGCGGCTGGGAATGGTGCTGGAGCTACGCGGCCTGGTGGTGCCTATGCAGCACCGGCCACGACTGGCACGTCCCCCACTGCGAGGCCTGCGGCATGACCCGCGAGCAGTCCCAGGCGCTCAAGGAGGCCGCGCCCCGCGTCGGCGAGATCCTGCGCCGCCTCGCCCCCGAGGCGACCGCGGTCCTCTTCGAGGCCGACGGCGCACCCCGCATCGTCGGCGTGGTCGCCGGCGAGACCGAGCTGAACATCGGCGACGGCGGCCCGTTCGACACCGAGACGCTCGGCGAGGCCGACGCCGCCCTGCAGGCCGTCCTCGGCAGCGGCCTGACCGACAGCGGACCCCACTGGCTCCGCTTCACCGGCCAGACCGACCACTGACCCACCGCACGACGAGACAAGGACGTCACATGCAGAACCAGACCTCCCTTCCCCCCGCCCCCGAGGGCTTCCCGGCCGGAACGATGATCCTGACCCTGCGCGGCATCGTCCCCATCGAGACCGTCACCGCCGGGGACGAGGTGTTCACCCACGAGCGCCGGTGGCAGCCGGTCACCGAGACGATGAGCGCGATCGCCGACACCGTCCGCGTCCACTGCGCCTCGTTCACCTCCGGCCTCGTGACGACCGCCGACCACCCGTTCCACACGCGGACCGCGCCCGTCCTGCTGGACGGCGGCCCGGCCGGTGACCTGTCGGCCGCCGGCTGGACCAGGGCCCGCGACCTGACCGACCGCCACCGGCTGGCCTCACCGCTGCACTTCGGGGAGCCGCTGCCGATCCCCGACCTGCCCGCCCTGCTCGCCGACAGGGACCCCGTGGAGGTCTTCCGCATGGCCGGGGCCATGATCCGGCTCAAGGGCGCAGCGGCGGCAGCCGTCTGCCCCGAGCTGGTCGACTGGCTCGCCGAGCACTTCGGCGAGTACGGGGCCGGGCGCCGCTTCCCCGCCTGGGCGCTGACGATGCCCGAGTGGCTGCGGATCGCGTTCCTCGTGGGCCTCGTCAACGACGCACCGCACCGCCAGCAGAACGCGGTGCGCATGCACTCCAAGGCCTTCATGGTCGGCCTGCGCCTGCTCGTCTGCTCCCTCGGCTTCGCCGGCGGGTTCACCGACGGCCGCAAGCCGGGGAAGGCCGGGTGGCTGCTGTCCTGGAAGAACGAGGGCGGCCGACGGCCCGACTTCGACGGCTACCGCTGGCACCCCGCCCTGCGCGTCGAGCGCGGCCCCAAGGCCGAGGTATTCGCCCTGTGCGTGGCCGAAGACGGTTCATATCTGGCCGACGGCATCACGGCCTGACCAGCGGCTTTCCTGACGCTTCTTTGACCAACCTGACCGGGGTAACGAGGTTACCCCGGCAGGTGGGGTCAATGATCGAGGACGTAGCAACCACCCACACAGAACGGACACGGCATGACCCACCAGCCCCCTTCCCGCCCCGCCTACGAGCTGCCCGCCAGCAGCGCGCTCGGCGAAGCCGTCGACAAGGCCCTGAGCGACAACCGAACCGCCCACGAGCAACTCGGCCGCGTCATGCTCGTCGTCACCGCCGCAGGGGTCCGCGACATCCTCACCGGCCACCAGCCCGGCGCCCCGTTCGACGCCGCCAGGCTCGAACTGGTCGAAGGCGAGGACTCTCTGTTCCCCACCGGCCGCTACTGGACGACGGCGGGCGTCGAGCGCACCTTCGCCGAGGATGTCGGCCAGACCGAGGCCGGGAACGCCCTGCACGACCTCAGCGGCTGGACCGCGTACCTGGGCGAAAACACCCGGGGCCTCTGGCTCCCACTGTGCGAGGAGCGGCCCGACCGCGACGGCCGGCCAGTCTTCGCCCTCGACCTCCTGCGCGCGGCCTCCCTCACCCTCGACCCGCCCAGCCAGACCGCCGCGGACGCCGCCCCGGGCTCGATGGTCGAGGTTCTGGTGTGCGCCAACGACCGCGACCGCTACCCGGCCCTCGTGGACCCCGCCGACCAGCGAGACGGCTACGTGCGGCCCTGGTTCGACCTCCGCACCGTCCGCCGGATCGCCGCCAACACCCAGCGGGACGCCCGCAAGTACGGGCACGGCTCCATCGACACCGTTCACGTCCTGAGCGGCAAGGTCAACCGCACCAAGCACGCGGTCGTCATCGTCACCTGCTGGATGCACCTCGGCGGCGAGCAGCGCGAGCAGGCCGTCGAAGTCCTCCACCCGAACAAGGACGGCCGGTACGCCGTCGGCGGCCACGACTGGCAGTGGTACGCGCTCTCGCGGGACCTGAACCCGCTGATCCCGTTCCGGCCGGACGCCATCTGACCTGCGGCTTTAATGACGATTCTTTGACCAAACTCACCGGGATAACGAGGCTATCCCGGTGGATGTGGTCAATGAAAGAGGACGACACACCCACCCACCCAGAACGGAGCAGACCGAATGCCCTACATCTCCTCCACCACCCGGGCGATGGCCTCGGCCTCCAGCTCGGCCCAGACCTACGCCCTCCGCCGGCGAGCCAAGGTGTACAAACACGACGGCACCGAGCTGTCCGTCATGGACTGGTTCTGCGGGGCAGGCGGCTCTACCCAGGGCGCGGACGCCGTCCCGAACGTCAAGGTGACCCGGGCGGCGAACCACTGGAAGCGGGCGATCGAGAGCCACGAGCGGAACTTCCCGGGAGTCGCCCACTACATCGGCGACATCCGCAAGGCCCCGGTCTGGGCATGGCCGATCACCGACATCCACTGGGGCTCGCCCGAGTGCACCAAGTGGAGCATCGCCCAGGGCAAGAAGCGGGACTTCGCGAAGGCCGTCCAGGG
Source organism: Streptomyces sp. NPDC111744 (assembly GCF_055634995.1). Classification (NCBI taxonomy): domain Bacteria; kingdom Bacillati; phylum Actinomycetota; class Actinomycetes; order Kitasatosporales; family Streptomycetaceae; genus Streptomyces; species Streptomyces sp. NPDC111744. Next base: position 165,560 of record NZ_JBVKCG010000007.1, on the reverse strand, counting down.
CGACCTGCTCGACCTGTACGCGGAGCTGGAGGAGGGGAAGTTCCAGACCGAGGAGGAGCGCGACAGCGGCGGCCCCACCGAGGAGGAGCAGGCCAGCCGGGCGCTGATGGAGGAGATCCCGCTCTACCTGCGGGGTGTCCAGGAGCGCGGCGGGCTCGTCAAGGCGGGCGTGGTCGAGAACGTGGTCGACGTCCGACAGTGGGCCGAGTGGGACCGCTGGGTGGCGGAGTTCCACAAGCTGGGCTACCGGACAAAGCTGGTCGCGCTGAACTCGATGCACGCCGAGCCGCGCAGCGTCCACCGCGCCCCGCAGTCCCGTGACCGCCTGTACTTCGTCTACTGGCACGCGAGCCTCGGCCGGAACCCGAACTTCGAGAAGTGGCTCGCCCCCTCGGCGTTCTGCACCACCTGCGGCGAGATGGTCAAGGCCCGCCAGGTGTTCCGCAAGCCCGGCGTCGACATGGGCCGCTACAAGAGCCAGTACGACTACCGGTGCCCGAACACGAAGTGCGGCCACCAGATCGTGGAGCCCAAGACGCTCCCCGCGGCGGCTGCCATCGACTGGTCGATCCCGGGCGGCCGGATCGGCGACCGCAAGACCCCGCTGGCCGAGAAGACGATGAGGCGCATCCAGGCCGGACTGGACAAGTTCGCCCGCCCGCTGATGGTGCCCACCGGCGGCACCTGGCGGGACGCGGCCACCGACCTGCTGGAGCCCATGCCGACCCGCACCACCCGCGAGAACGACGCCCTGGCGGTGCCGCCGCTGCTGGTGCCCTGTGACGGCCGCGAAGGCAAGAACGCCCGCCCGATCTACGGGCCGATGCAGACCCAGACCGCCAGGGCCGAAGCGGGCCTGGCCTGGCTGCCGTTCATCACCGAGATCCGGGGCGGCAGCAGCGACGTCCGCGCGATCAGCGACCCGCTCGCGACGGTCTGCGCCAGCGGCAATCACCACGGCCTGGCCGCCGTTCCGATGCCGGGCATGATGATGCGGAACAACGGCAGCCGCGGCGATGGCGGGGAGCACTGCACCGACCTGGCCGAGCCGATGCGGGCCCTCACCACCACCGGCCACCAGTCCCTGGTCACGTGGGAACCGTTCCTGGCCCCGTACTACGGCAACGGGACGCCGCGCCCGGTCAGTGAGCCTGTCGGCGCCCTCTCCACCCGCGACCGGTTCGCGCTGGTCCAGGGTGACATCAAGATCGAAGACGTCCTGTTTCGGATGCTCCAGCCACACGAGATCCAGCGCGCGATGGCCTTCGCTGACGACTACGTGGTGCTGGGCTCGAAGCGCGACCGCGTGCGCCAGCTGGGGAACGCGGTCACCCCGAACGCCTCGGAGGTCTTGATCTGCATGCTCGCCGAGTGCATCACCGGCGAGGAAATCAGTCGCTACGACCTGGCCGCCTGACCTGCGGTTTCCTTGTCGTCCATTGACCAACTCGGCCGGGATAACGAGGTTATCCCGGCTGGTTGGCGGAAAGATGAAGGCGGGACACACCACCACTCACCAGGGACGGAGCGCAAGCCATGGACCAGACCCAGATCCCCCTCCTCCACCAGTACTGGGACCTGGAGGACAACGAGATCTCCGACGAGCTGTTCCAGGGTCCGTGGAACACCCGGACCCTGGCCTACGAACTGGCGGCCACGTTCAGCCCGAACGCGAGCAACCCGAAGCGGCGCCAGTTCCTCGCCGAGTACGAGTCGGACGGCTGGGGCGGGTGGGTGCGCGGCAACATCTGCCGGGCCCTGGCCGCCGAGGGCGTCATCCTCCACACCATCAACCGTCGGAAGTCCTGAGGTCGGGCGGCCAGCCGGCCGCCCCCGGAGCGGGCGGCGCGACGGGCCATCGGCCCGGTGCGCGCCGCCCGCCCTGGAACCGCCAGGCACGACACATCCCTCAACCCCCAGGGAGCAAGCCATGACCGCCACCCAGACCCCCGAGTTCATCATCGTCGGCCGCCAGGACGCCGCCAGCTACACCTTGTGGGACATCGCGCCCGCGCCGGCCGACCTCTCCCGCAGGCAGAGGGCGGTCGAGGAGCTGGAAGTCGAAGCGGGCGACGCCCTCGGTCAGGTCGACATCATCAAGGGCGCCACGGCGGCCGAGGCCCTCGACGGCTTCCTCGACGGCCTGCGGTGGGCGTCCGGCAACCCCGACTACGCACTCGCCCCGAACAGCAACACCAGCAACCTGGCCGCCGCCTCCGCTCACGCACACGGCGCCGCCAAGGCCGGGATGGTGCTGGTGGAGGCCACGGTCTGGCCCGGCACGGACAGCTTCCGCATCGCCGGATGGCACCACTACGACAGCACCCCGGACGCCCGGATTCGAGGCGCGATCGTGAGCAGCGGCTTCACCTTCCCCAGTGGCGGAGTGTCCGTCCAGATCGACAACCACCGCAACGTGTCGGGCACGCTCGACCTCGCGGCGGCCTGCACCATCCTCGCCGCCAGCGGCCAGCTCGACCCGCGCGTACTCGGCCAGGTCGTGCTCCTCGGCGAGCTGCGCGGCTTCGACGGGGCGATCGACAGCCTGCCTGGCATCACCGACGCGGCCACCACCGCGCACATCAACGGCCACCGCACCGTCCTCGTCCCCGCCCGCCAGGCCCACGACGTCCGCACCCTCGGCCTCGGCCTCAACGTCGTCGGCGTCCGCAACCTCACCGCGGCGGTCACCACCCTCCGGGCGCTGGCTGAGCTGGCCTGACTGGCGGCTTCACTGACGATTCTTTGACCAAACCTCCCGGTATAGGGAGGGTAAACCGGGAGGTTTGGTCAATGAATGAAGTGCGACACACCACTACAAACCCCCAGGGAGCACACGATGGCGATCCTCCTCATCAGCAACGCGAGCGGCTCGGTCACCGCGACGGTCAACGTCCGCCCCGCGCCCGTCCCGATCCCGGCGAAGCCGGTCGGCACCCCCCTCCCGGCGAACAACCTCGGCGAGTGCGAGGACTGCGGGTCGGAGCTGGCGGCGCTCACCAACAACAAGGGGGAGGTGCGGACCTCGTTCTGCGAGTACTGCGAGTTCGGAATCTGACCCGGCCGGGCGGCCCACCGGCCGCCCCCAGAGCGGGCAGCGCGACGGGCCCCAGCCCGGTGCGCGCCGCCCGCCCCGGAGCCGCCACCCAGCACTCCACTACCGATCGAAGGGACCGACCGTGAGCAGCATCCCGAACGCCGCCAACCACGACCACCGCGCCGTCCAGACCGACCCGATGACCGCAGCCCTCTCCCACGCAACCGCAGTCGCCCTCGGCCGAGCCCTCGACGCCCGCACCGTGCTTCACCGCATCACCGTCGACTACGCCGCCCGCCTCCTCCGAGAGGCCCTGCCCGAGGCGGCAGCCATCACCGCGGACACCGAATCCGGCGAACTGCACGAGGTCCGCGACGGCAACGGCAAGGCCATCTACCACGCTGAGAAAAGGTTCACCCAGGCCAGCCCGTTGAACGACAGCCTCGCCGACGACATCAGCGACCTGTTCCGGCAGGCGTTCCCGCTCGGCGGCCTGGTCGCGGCCGGCTGGGAAGTCGCCACCGAGGGCGAGCCGTACCGATCGATCCCCCTCCCCACCAACACCCAGCGCCGCACCGCGGCTTACCACTTCCCGCTGAGCCGGTCGCACGGCCAGATCATCGCCCAGTACACCCGGGGCGAGACCCCGGCATTCGAGCTCGACGGCCTGGACGACAAGTGCGTGCGGGAGACCCGCGACCGCATCCGCGCGGCCATCGCCAACAGCGACCTGGAATGGGAGCCGGGCCGCATGCGGATCACCGCCCACTGGACGGTCGCCTCCGGCTACAGCGCCGACCTCGCGCTCGCCTGCACGGCCCTCGCCGCGGCCGGCGCCTTCGCCCCGGCCGCACTGAACGGCGTGGCCCTCATCGGCGAGCTAGGGCTCGACGGCCGGGTCCGCCCCGTCTACAACGTCACCGCCGCCGTCCGCATGGCCCAGGCCGCCGGGTACCGGAAGGTCATCGTGGCCGCCGACGACTTCGACACGGCCAGCCGGAACGAGGACGTCACCGTGGTCGGAGCGAACAACCTCGCGGCGACGCTCGACTTCCTCGAGGAGATGCACGCCGACACCACCACCCCCGCAGCGGAGGCCCGGCCGCAGGGGACGCCGGGGGAGGACGCCGGAACCTGCGCCCAGTGTGACCGGCCGCTGATCTGGGACGCCAGCGGCCGGGGCGTAAACGACCGGATGGGCGAGAAGCTCTGCGCCGGGCCCCGCAGCGAGGGCGGCTCCTTCGTCCACGTCCTGGCCCAGTAGCAGCCGGCGGGCCGGGGAGCAGGCAGCGCTCCCCGGCCCGCCCTCATCCTCCACCCAACGCACGAGAAAGGGCGCCCCGATGGCCTGGGCACTGCGACCGATCCGCCTCCCCGACGAGCACCTTCCCAACGACCTGGACAGCGGCACGCCCACCTGCCGCCCCTGCGGCACCGCCTGGCCCTGCGAGACCGCGCGAGAGCACCTGCGGGAAAGCCGCTGCTCGTGCGGCGCCGCCAGCTGGTGGGAGAAGACCGGCCCCCGCAACTGGCACGTCGGCCTCCGCTGCTACACCCAACGCGACGTGATCAACGCCCAGGCCGCCGACCTCCGCGCCTACCGCGAGGCGCACCCCTTCTACCCGCCGAGCCACTACTACCCACCCAAGCCCGCCCGGCCGGTCCGCCAGCGCCCGCCCTACCGGCACTCCCCGGCCGGACCCGGCGACGTCGCCCTCGGCACGTGGGTCTGGGTCCGCCCAGGTGCACTGCACCCCGGATGGGGCGACATCACCCGGCTCGCGATGGTCACCGCGCTCGGCCTGCCCCGCTGCGAGGTCTGGCTGCACTGCGACGGCACCGTGCACACCGCCCCCGCTGACCTCCTCCTGCTCACGACGAACGGCGGCCAGCATGGCAGGACGGCGCTCGCCTGGACCAGGTGGACGGTCGCCGAGCACCTCGCCCATGCCCAGCCCGCCGCGCCCGAGGCGCCCGAGCCGGTACAGGCCGAGCTGTTCGGCACGCTGGAGGCCACCGGTGCCTGAGAACCCGGCCGGGCAGCTCGCCCTCTTCGGCGCCACACCCGTCTCCCCGCTGGCCACCCGGTTCGTGCCCGCGCCGGTGGGCGAGCTGATCCGCGATCAGCCGGCGAGGCCCCGCCGCAAGCCCCGCCGCAGGACGACGGCCGCCGACCTCCCGGCGCGGCTCGGTGGCGCCACCCACCTGGCGGTCACGTTCGCCCCCGGCATCCTGTGGCCGTGGCTGGAACGGCTGCGGCCCGAACTGGTGCGGGCCGACGGGGACCCGGCGCCCGTCCTGGAGCCTGGCACCCTCCACGTGCACGTCGGCCACCGTCCGCCCGAACCCGCTGACCTGCGGGTTTCCTGACGATCCTTTGACCAAATCTCTCAGTGCAGGGAGGGTAAACCGGGGGGTTTGGTCAATGAATGAAGTACGACAACAAACCACCAACCACCAGGGAGGGCCCAATGGCCACCATCTTCATCAGCAACGCGTCCGGCTCCTACACCGCGACGGCCACCATCAACCCCGCGCCCGCCCCGGCCCCGGCGAACCCCGGCCCCCTCGTGGCCATCGACTGCGGCACCTGCGAGTGCTGCGAGGGCCCCCTCGACATCCACTGCTCGCTCTGCAACTTCACCTGGTGCGAGAACTGCGAGCTCGGCTCCTGACCGGCGTGACCTGCGGGTTTCCTGCCGATCCTTTGACCAAATCCACCGGGGTAACGAGGTTGGCCAGGATGGTTGGCGGAATGATGAATGCACGACACACCACCACCCACCAGGGAGCGCACGATGGATCTCACCACCCTCCTCGAAGAGATCGAGCTGATCGCCGGCGCGGGCGACGCGGACGACGCCCTCAACCTCGTGAAGCGCCTGATCCGTACCGAGCAGGTCGCATGGGCGGTCGAGATCCGCCGGAGCGTCCACAAGGGGGAGCTGGACGCCGAGAAGCTGGTCGCGTCCGGTGAGAAGATCCGCCGGGAGGCCATCCAGCACCGCGTGCAGGCCCGCCGCGACCTGATGGCGGCCACCCGCGCTCTCCTGCGGACCGGCGAGGACAACGTCATCACCCGCGGGGCCCGCGAGCTGGCCCGCTTCATCTGACAGGCGCCCACCCGCCCGCGCCCCCGGGGCGCGGGCCCTCGGCAAGGCTCTGACCAGGGCATACTTGGCGATTCTTTGACCAAATCAACCGGGATAACGCGGATAATCCCGGATCGTGCGGTCAATGATGAATGCACGACACATCACCTACTCACCACCACGGAGCAGCCCATGACCGCCACCACCGCCACCGCCAAGGCCGCCAAGAAGGCCACCAGCAAGGCCCCCGCCCAGAAGGACGCGCCCAAGAAGCCGACCGCCCGCAAGGCCCCCGCCAAGAAGGCGGCAGCCCCGGCCCCGGCGGCGCCGGCCGAGATCAAGACGGTCTACAAGGTCATCGCCCTCGACCGCATCGACCGGGACGAGGCCCAGCCCCGCGAGATCTTCGACCAGGAGAAGCTGCAGGAGCTGGCCGACAGCATCAAGGAGATCGGCGTCCAGCAGGCGATCAGCGTGCGCTACAACGCGGCGACCAAGCGGTACACCATCATCGCGGGCGAGCGCCGGTGGAGGGCCTCCAAGCTGGCGGGCAAGGCCGACATCCCCGCGATCGTCACCCACGGCCTGGCGGGCGGCTCGGAGACGCTGGAAGGCTTCGAGCGGTCGGTGGCGGAGAACCTGAGCCGCGAGAACATGACCCCGCTGGAGGAGGCGCGGGCCTTCAAGAAGCTGATGGACTTCGGCCTGACCGCCGAAGACGTCGCCAAGCGGGTGGGCCGGTCCTGGAACTACGTGGACCTGCGGCTCTCCCTCCTCAGGCTCGTGCCCGCCGTGCAGGAGGCGCTGCTGAAGGGCCACCTGCCGGTCGGCCTGGCCTGGTACGCCTCGCAGATCAGCCCGGCCAACCAGAACGCGTTCATCGCCCGCTGGACTCGAGGCCAGTTCAACAGCCCCAGGGAGGCCGAGATGTTCTGCACGAGGGTCCGCAACGAGGAGCAGGAAGCGGCCAGCCAGAGCGTCATGTTCGTCCTGGCCGAGGACGCCCCCGGCGCCGACAAGGTGGACGACACGATGTTCCCCGAGCTGACCGTGGACGTCGACAAGCGCGAGCAGATCGTGGCCGACCGCAAGAAGCTCGTCAGCAAGATCGGCAGGCTGGAGGACGCGGGCAAGATCCTCCAGGAGATCGCCGACCTGGACCCGGACACCCTGGCGCTCCTCCTCTCCGGGGCGCACGGCGGCATCCCCGGCAACAAGATGCGCATCGACCACCTGCGGCAGGTCGCCACGAAGGCCGCCCAGAACCTGGCCAAGGCCGCCACCGCGGCCACCGTCCTCGCGGGAGCCCTCCGGGTCGCCCCCGAGGCCGAGGCCACCAACACCACCGAGACCAGCGCCTCCTGACCCGGGAGGCGCAGGGGTCCCGCACGGCGGGGCCCCATCGACCAAACCAATCGGGATTACGAGGGTAAACCCGGAGGCTTGGTGAAAGATGAAGGCAGGACACATCACCACAGAAGGGCAAGACCAGTGATCGACCTCAAGAGTCTCGGCCTCGACGGGCCCGAACCGCCCGTGGAACGGGTCGAAGTCCCGCAGCCGCTGCCGCTGGTGACCAGCCGTTACCAGAACTGGCGGGAAGACGCCGGAATCCCCATCGGGATCACCGTGGGACGGCCCCGCTTCGTCCGCTACAACTTCATTCAGATCAAGGCCCTGGCCCCGTGGGAGTTGATGAGGCCGCCGCTCAAGGGCATCGACGACATCCCCATCGAGCGCCGCGTGTACCGGCAGCGGCTCGTACGGCACGAGGCCGAGATCCTGGCCGCGCTGGACGAGGTGGCCCAGTCGTACCCGAACCTGCCGGGCGTCCTGATGTGCTTTGAGGACGTCAATGGCGGCGAGGCCTGCCATCGACGGTGGGCAGCCGAATGGTTCGACCAGCGCTACGGCTGGGAGGTCCTCGAACTCCCCAACCCGGCTGGGGCGGGAACGCGCCAGCCGACGGCCCCCCAGTCGAAGACGTCGGCACCGGAAACCCTGTTCTGACAGCCGGTCACCGCATCGGCCCGGGGGCCGGGGGAGCACCACCACCCCCCCGGCCCCCGGCCGCACCGCAGCCCAGAGCCCGCCAAGAGGGCATATCCGGCACACCGGTTGAACTGCTACCATCCCACCATCACCCGCGAGCAGCTCGATTGGATGGAGCACCGGTTCTCGTAGCCGGAGGTTGGAGGTTCGAGTCCTCCCTCGCGGTCCACCCCGCCCCCTATCCCCTGGGATAGGGGGCGTTCGCATACCCGGCAACATCCCAGCCTGGCGAACGGGCTCACCCCCGAGCCCTGACTGCAAGTCACATCCCCGCGGTTATCCACACGCAAGGACCGTACGCTGAACCTCAGCCCAGATACGAACGGGTGATTTCTGGAACGGCCAAAGGCCGCTGACCTGCGGCGAGTTGAAAAAGGCACGGTTACAACGGCTACCAACTACGGTCCCAAGTGGCGGATCGGTCCGGCCCGCGCTGTATCTTCTTGATTACTCCTTCAGGGGGACGGACCGCACCAACCACGTGGGGGCGCGACCGCGTTCCCTGTGGCGCGGGGTACGCCCCGCTTCATGGAAGGAGCCGGTCTTGAAGCTGCTGAAGTGGCTGACGGATCGGTGGCAGGAACACGTACGGCCACACGTCTCCTCGGAGCGTGTGAGCGCGAGCTGCGAGGTCTTCCTCGTGCTCGCGTGGCTCATCGAGCACCGTCCGTGAAACGCGTGAGCCCCAGCTGAGCGCTCAGCTCGGCCAGGGCCCACACCACCAAGCCAGGGCCTCGTCCTCGCGATCCGTAGGGTCGCAACCTGCGGGAGGGCGGGGCCTTGGTCGTTTCACCGATTACGCCATCGAAATACGTAACCAGGAAGCTGTTCCGAGACTACAGCAATCCTTGGAGTCATTGAATCAGACGTCTCGGATACATAGTTTGCAGCCAACTGCTGCACCGAAGACTGCGAACAGCATCGCGGATCTCATCTCGGAAACCATCGCGGACTGGACCAGCCGAAACAACGAAAACGACTGGAACACTCTGACGAAGCCCGGATGCAACATCGTCGCGAACCGTAGCCACCAGTCCCTAGCAGGTCAGCGACTACCCTTGCCCAACGCTGCTGGTTGTGGGCCGAGCGATCCGCCACCTTCCCCCAGGGACAGGCATGCCAGCAGGATTCGCCGCACCCGGAGTGCTGTTCGCCGGCAACTCCTCAGCGCCAGACCGCGCCTTCTACCGGCAGGTCTTCAACAAGCTCCCCCGCGACCAATACACCCGCTACGTCGAGGTCGGCGTCGGCTCGTTCGCCGCGGCCCTCGTCGCCGCCAACGCGGGCGTCCCGCCCTCGTGCATGGAGACCTCGGACGTCACCCTCTACACCGGCATCGTCGGCACCTGCGTGTCAGGCGGCGACCTCACGTCGCTGGGCATGACGCTCGACGGCGAGCCGGTCGAACTCCCCGACGCGCCGCTCGTGGAGCAGGCCGCACACATGCTGTACGTCCACTGGCTCGCCCGCATGCAGGCCAAGCCCGAGGTCGACTACTGGACGAACCTCGTCACCGACATGATCGAGCGGGAGGACGAGCACAAGGCCCGCCTGGTCGGCTCGCTCCAGCAGATCGCCGACCGGCTCCCCGGCGTCAAGTTCACCCCGAAGTGCATGTGGGACCACATCGCCGAGGCCGAAGACGACCCGCACGCGATCATCATCGCCGCGCCGCCGACGTACAAGGCCGGCTTCGAGAAGTTCTTCGACACCGGCGGCCGAGTCGAGTGGAACGAGCCCCCCTACTCGGTGTTCGACCCCGACGTCGACATGAAGCGGCTCGCCGACCACATGCGGGACAAGGCCGCCCTGCTGATGTTCCTGCAGGAGGAGCGGAGCGGCATCGCGGCCCACGAGACCCCGGTGTTCGCTCACCCGCTCGGCGACGTCGCCCGCGCCTTCGTCATCAGCAACCGCCCGGAGGAGATCTTCAAGCTCACCGGAGGCCCCAAGGTCGCCCTGGGCATGTCCCGGTCCACCGCGCCTACCTCCCTACCGATCATCCCCCCGGACCACCAGGTCACCGAACAGTCCCGCGTAGAGGTCGTCCCCGCCAAGGGAACCGAGGTCGACTACTACCGCGACCTGTGGATGCACCGCCTCGCTGCGGCGCCCGGCTCGTACAACATGCTCGTCATCGTGGACGGCTACGTCGCCGGCGTCATCGGCTACGGCGCCGAGACCATGACCCGCCCGTACCCGGGCGCGACGAAGTACACGACGCACCTGCTGATGCGGTTCGCGTTCGGCGCCCCCCACTACGAGCTCCGCCTGACCCGCCTGGCGACGATGCTCGCGCTGCGCCGCGACAGCGCCAAGCTCGTGTTCACAGGCGCCTCGGAGATCCTGCTGGCCGCATCGAACGGCCTCGTCACCGTCGAGTACACCCGGCACCCCGAAGCCAAGGGCCTACGCGGGCTCATGCAGCTGGAGTCGCGGGCGAAGCACCCGGACGGCTACAAGCTGTCGTACCGCGCCGACTGGTCCACCGACGACATCCCCACCACCCTCACCGCGTTCATCACCAAGGAGCAGGCATGGCGCGCCAGCCGCAGCAAGGCGAAGAAGAAGTGACCACCCCGGCCTCCCAGGACCAGGAGCCGGCGCAGGCCCCGGACCCCGGCCCGACAGGCATGTCCTGGAGCACCGAGAACCCGGCCCGCGACGTCATGCAGATCGGCGAGGACCTGTACATCCGCTGGGTCGACGTCGCCTCGCTCCGCGAGCAGGACATCAACGCCCAGGTCATGCAACCGCGGCACTTCGAGCGGCTCACCGGCAACATCCGCAAGCGGGGCATGGTCGAGTCCTTGCCGTACTGCCACCAGCCCGGCGGCACCGGCCCGATCGAGGTCATCTCCGGACATCACCGCTCCCGCGCCGCACGGGCCGCCGGCCTCCAGCAGATCCCCGCCATCATCGACACCCGCACCATGCGCCGCTCCGAGGTCATCGCCAAGCAGATCGCCCACAACGAACTGCACGGCGACCCCGACAAGGACGTCCTCGCACAGCTCGTCGCGATGATCGACAACGTGGACGACCTGATCGCCACCGGCCTGGACGAGGACCAGCTCCCCACCGTCGAACCGGACGACACCAAGCTGGCCATCCCGCACGGCGAGTTCGACTGGCGCTCCGCCACCCTCATGTTCCTCCCGCACCAGATGGAGGACTTCAAGGAGGCCATCACCGCCATCGCCAACGGCACCGACCTCGTCGGCGTCGCCCCCGTGGAGATGTTCGAGGACTTCGCATCAGCGGTGTACGCCTTCGGCCGCTGCAAGGACGTCCGCAACTTCACGACCATGATCGCCCTCCTCACCGACATCGCCCGCCGCGAAGTCCAGCAAGCAGCCGAGGAAGCCGCCAAGGCCGAGGCAGAAGCAGTCACCGCCTAGCCCACGCCCCACACGGCACCCACGCACGGCCACAGCCCGCAAAGCCCCCACACCGCTCACCAGCTTTGCGGGCTCAGGCCTACCCCCGGAGCACCCGCCCCCAGCCCACAGGGCGGAACGAAGGACCGTGAGCACCCATGAGCGACCGCATCACCCTCGACCCCACCCTCGACCCGTGGGAGCGACAGCCCGGCGAGACCCCCAAACGGCACTCCCGCTTCCTCGTCTTCCGCGACCTCGGCCTCACCAGAACCCTTGCAAAAGCGTCAGAGGGGCTAGCACTTTCGTACAGCCACGTACGGGCCCTCGCCGCCGAATACCGCTGGCAGGACCGTGCTGCGGCCTGGGACGCCCACCAGCAGCGCCAGTACACCGCCGAGATGGAGGAGGAGCGCCGCAAGTCCGCCCGCGATGACGCGAAGATCCTGCGGATCATGACCGGCATGGTCGGCCAGGCGCTGCCGCACATTCAGCAGCAGGTCGGCTCGATGACCGTCATGGAGTTCACGCGGTTCGTGGAGACGACGATGCGGCTGCGCAGGAACCTGTTCGGCGACCCGACGGAGACGATCGCGGTCACCGGGCCCGGCGGCGACCCGCTGACGGTCCAGGTGCAGGAGTTCGAGAAGCTGCCTCCGGAGCAGCGGCGCGTACGGCTCGCCGAGCTGGCCGCGACGGTCGCCCGCCGCGCGCAGGCCCTGGACGACAGCGACGACGAGGACGACGGCACGTACGACCTCGGCGACGACCAGGACGACGAGGAGGCCGGCGAGCGGGAGGCGGAGCCGGTGGACGAAGACAGCGGTGAGTCATGACCACGCTGACGCTCGCCCCGGAGTTGGGCCACCTGAACGACGCCGCGGTGTACGCGCGGCTGCAGGCCGCGAAGAGGGCAGCCGCCCGGGACCTGCTGCGGGACCCGGCGACGCTCGCTCGCGGCCTGGACTCCGGGTACCGGATGCGCCCGCACCTGAAGGTCATCAGCGATTCGCTCGTGGGCCTGGAGCGCGGCGAGTACGACCGGCTGCTGATCTACACCCCGGCCCAGGTGGGGAAGTCCACGACGGTGGCGGAGTGGTTTCCGTTCTGGTGGCTGCTGCTGCACGGCGAGGACCGTGTGGCCGTCGCCTCGTACTCCGATGACCTGGCGCTGCGGCGCGGTAAGGCGATCCGGCAGTACATCAACGAGTACGGCGGCGAGTTCGGGCTGTCGCTGCTGCCCGGGTCGGAGGCCGCGCAGGACTACGACACGAACCAGGGCGGCGGTGTCCGGTCGGTGCCGCTCGGCGGCTCGCTGACCGGCTTCCCGGTGAACCTGCTTGTGGTCGATGACCCGCACAAGGACCGCGCGGAGGCCGAGTCGAAGAAGATGCGCGACCGCGTGCACGACTGGTGGTCGTCGGCCGCGTTGAAGCGTCTGCAGCCGGACCGCAACGCCGTGGTGGCGATCCAGACCCGCTGGCATCCCGATGATTTCGCGGGCCGCCGGCTGGAGGAGGACGGCCGCCTGGAGGACGGTGGCCGGTGGAAGGTCGTCCACCTCCCGGCGATCGCCAACCCCAGCAAGTTCGGCCCGGATCCGCTCGGCCGCCAAGATGGCGATCCGCTGCCGCACCCGAAGATCCCGACGAGGAACCGGCGGGCGCTGCTGGCCTGGTGGAAGGACGTCAAGCGGACGTCGACGGTGCGGGACTGGCACGCCCTGTCGCAGGGTGACCCGCAGCCGTCCGAGGGCGCGCTTGTCTCCCGCGATCTGCTGCGCTCCATCCGCGACGGCGTGACCGTGGTGGAGCCGCAGAAGATCGCCGTGTCGATCGACCCGTCCGGCGGCGGCCGGGACACCGCGGGCGTCATCGGTGGCTTCCTCGGCTCCGACAACCGCGTCTGGATCACCCACGACAAGACGAAGGCCATGTCGTCGGCCGAGTGGTCCCGTACCGCGTGTCTGTTGGCGCACGAGACGAACGCCGGGGTGATCTACGTGGAGTGGAACTACGGCCGGGACATGTGCACGCTGGCGATCGGTACTGCCTGGCAGGCGCTGCAGGATGAGGGCCGCATCCCCAAGGGCAAGCTGATGCCGATGATCGACGCCGTCAGCGCCAAGCAAGGCAAGCTGCTCCGCGCGGAGCCGATCGCCCAGCAGATGGTCGAGGACCGCATCCGGCTGCGCGGAGCGTTCGTCGACCTGGAGAACGAGTGGGCGACGTGGCAGCCCACCGACTCCGACAGCCCCGGCCGGATCGACGCCTCCTGTGTCCTGGTGTACGGCCTGATCCCGGAGGTCAACCAGGGCGCTATCGTTCACGCCCCGCTGCCGACCGCGCCGCAGCCCGGCCAGTACGGGCGCGGCCGGCCACCCGGCGGCGCGGCCCAGGCGTACGGACGGAGGATCGGAAAGTGACCATAGACGGCAGCCCAGTCCGGCTGGATGAGGTGTGGGCGTTCTGCATGGCGCGGCTGGACGACGAGGACGCCGCAGCCCGCCGCGTCGGCTACGACCACATCGAAGCCGTCGAGTACCTGTGGGGAACCAAGCACCTCCTCCTACAGCGCGACGACGGCGGTGAGTCCAAGACGACCGCGGAGCTGGACGCCGACCTCGCCGACTACATCGGCCGGCACGACCCGGCCCGGGTCCTGGCCCGGACGGCGTTCCTGCGCAGCGTCGTTCTGGCAGAACACGAACCGGTGCTCGTCGCCGCTGACGACGGGCACGAGACGACGCCGATGGTCGTCTGCCGCATGGACGGCGACGATTGCCCTGTCACCCAGGGCTTCGCCGCTCTGTACGACAAGCACCCGGAGTACAAGGAGGCATGGCGCCCATAAGCGGCAGCACCTCCGGTCTGCCCCCACAGGTGGGCCACGATCAGCCCGGAGATGTCTCACCCATCTGCATCTGCCGGACCACCCCTGACTCGTAGGGGCTCGACAGACTGTGCTTCGAGTGCAGCCAATCGAGGGCAGCCTTGCTCGCGGCTTTGAGTGATGCCATAGCCGTAGCGAGGTCTGCCGCGCTGGGCACTGGAATATCCAGTGCCTCAAGTGTCTCTTCGCTGACCGGACGGGGCAGGGCCCAGCGTAGGACCGTCAGACTTGGGTTCTCGCGATTCAGACTGAACAGCACCGCCGTCGGCCAGCTGACGGCGCCTGAAATCGCCCCCAGCAGGTCGGTGTGGACGATTCCGGCGATGTGCCATTCGACGGAAGCAGTGCACCACTCGTGGTCACCGACGCGGTACGCCTGGATGTCTCGGACTGAGCCCAGATGTGCTGCGGCGGTGAGCCACGCCGACGCTGGAGCGACAATCGAGCGGTCGTCCGGCAGCGGGATGGTGCATTCGAATGCTGGGGCGAGGCCGATCGGAAAGGACGTCTCAGCCGTCTTCGCGATGTCCTGTAGGACAGTTGCGGACTTGAGGATCTCGATGACGAGTGCCTCATCCACCTCGGTCGGCTCGGTAAAGCGGCTCGCCACCTGGTCCAGGCTGGTGAAGTGCACGAACCGGTCGGCCACGTCGGCGACATCCTGGTCCATCGGGTAGGGGTACGAGGTGCCGTCGCCGAAGTCCCTCGTGTTGGCGCTGACGAAGTAGACCGTCTCATTGGGGTGCTCGTGCGCGTACTGCACCGCAGACAGCCAGATCGCCGCGTCCCGGGAACCGGTCTTCTGGCCCTTCGACTCCTTGCACGGCGGCAGGAGGTTCGCTTCCCGGAAGAGGGCCTCTCGCAGGGCTTCATCACTCGTGGGGATCGTGCCGAGGAACTGGCCCCACGTGTTCCGCCAGTGCTCCCGGACCAGATCGGTATCGCAGGGGTCGACCTCAACGTCCAGGCCCCACGGGCTGGCTTGTCGGAGCGCCTCGACGGCCTGTGTGGCCCGGTCGTGCAGCTCCTGGTACTTGATTGCCTGCTGAGCTGCCAACTCCTCCATCACCATCCACGGTGCCGCAATGCCCTCGTTGCAGGCGGTCCTGATGGTTCGTAGGAGGTCGGCGGTGCTGCTCTCCGGGCTGAACGACCGAAGAATGCTCGTGTCCAGAATGATCAACGAACTCAGCTCCCCCCCTGGCGCGCTGGTGCTCTGATCTTCAGGGTTTCAGCCAGTGCGCGCGCATGCACCCACTTTGATCAAACGACGTGGGGCAGTGATGCCGTAGCTGGCGCCACACTGGTCGGTGTGAAGCTGCCCCGAGTCCACTGCAAGGCGTGCACACGGTCCATCGCGGCCGGGATGGTCGCTGGAAGCCCTGGGAAGGGCCGGCTGTGGCGGCACGATCCGCCCGACCGGCGTGCTCGCTACGGCGACTCCCTGGTGTCCTGCCCCGGTTCGCTGGCCATCGTGGACCTGCCGCGCCCTGCCGAGCAGTTGGAGTTCGTGGAGGCCGGCGAGGGCCAGGAGCCGGAGGAGACGCCGCTCGGCCCGCTGGGCACCGTGGCGATGTTCTGATCCGGGCACTCCTGCTGCGTGATCAGTCCTTCTCTGCGCGGGTCTGGAGCGCAAGCACCTGCTTTTCGTGGCGGGTGAGGATGTTGTCCGCGAACTGCGAGGCGATCTTGACGTCGCCGTCGACGGTTATCTGCAGCACCTCGCCCACCTTCAGTTCGTTGCCCTCGGCGTAGTAGACCTTCTCGCCCTCATCGAAGATGTTCTGCGCGATATCGCTGGCGGCCATGCGTGGTCCTTCCGCTGCGGGTGGTACGTCGGAGTGCCAGTGTGAGGCAACGGTGACCGGCGGTGGTACCTGAGCCGGTCCCGGACGTACGCAACGCTGATGAAGGCAGACCCGGGCAGGTCGTTCCGCGCGTAGTCGCCCTTGACGAAGACCTCGCCGTGCATCAGCGGGGAGACGTCGACCTCGCCGTTGCCGACGTATCCCATCTCCCCGAATCTCCTCGCGAATGGAGGGCCGGCTGGGACTGCCTCGCACGTCCCAGCCGACACCGGGTCAGTGGTGCTCGACCCAGTAGGCCGCCGCCGCAACCAGGCCAGTTGTAGACGCCTTCACCGCCCATCGCACGAGTTCATCGCTCGCGGTGTCCAGCATCCGACGGGCTTGCGACCGGGCCGCACTCGGGTGCTCGCGCTGGGGCTTCTCCCCAAGAGGGGGGCCGTCGAGGTGCTGGTCAGAGTTGCTTTGACGGTGGGAGCCCGTAGGCTCGTGTTCGGTGGGAATCGTGACCTCCTTCGGTTGGCTGTTCCTGCTCCTGAAGTCGGTGGCCTCCTGTCTCGCACACAGGGGGCCGCCGCCATGTAGGCGGCGGGTCCCAACGGCCGCCGTGAAACATTGTGGTGGGTAGTGCTGACACACGCTGGGGTAGCCCCCGTGCAATGGGCCGCCCAAGTTGCGCATGTCACAGGCCCGGGTGCCGATAGAAGGGGCGTCCGGGCCGCGCTCGATTCCACCTGTAACAGGACGTAATGGGGCGGGTTCTCTAGCGGATCTCCTGCTCGCCCTTCGCTCTAGATCTCCACCTCGTAGAGGACCTCCGGGTCCCTGACCATGGGCGATGGGCGGGCTCGTTGGCTGGCTGTCGAAGGAGGTCGGGGTGTACGCGTCCGCCACCGAGGCTGTCTGTCCTCGACGTCGAAGTGCGGAACTTGTCGCCCTCGTACAGCTTGGAAGCCCGCGATGTACTTGCGTGCCCGCTTCCGGAAGACCTTCCCGAGCTTCTTGATCTGCGCGCCCCGCTCGGTGATGAACGCGATGACTCGCTTGCCCTTCGAACTTGGGCAGAGCTGGCGGGTCGCCGGCGGCTGGGGTTGCGCGACACCTGCCGTCCGGACGCTGTAGCGGCATAGCCGCCGGCGCCCCGCTCGTCACTCCGGGCCAAGGAGGACGGAGCCGGAACCGTAACAGAGCCGACAGACCAGGGCGAGCCACATAAGCCCGCCTGATGATCAAAACCTTGCTGTGGAAGATCAGTTCTGAAGCAGGATTTTCGGTGTGTGCCTATAGTGAGCCGCCGCATTCCGAAGGATCTTCAGCAAGGGGCTGGGAATGATCGGCGTTCCGGAGCTTGTCGTCCTCGCTGCCGCCGGGTATCGAGCGACCCAACTGGCCGTGCATGACTCCATCCTGGAGCCAGCGCGCGGCGCCGTCTTCGACTGGCAGACACGCAAGCCCGACAGCAAGCCCCGCGAGTGGGTGGTCTCCCTCATCTCCTGCGTGTACTGCATGGGCTGGTGGATCAGCGGCGCCATCCTCGCGACCTGGCTCCTCGCCTCCGGCCAGTGGGACCAGGCCCCGCTCGTCGTCCACGGCCTGGAGTGGCTCGCCGTCGCCGGCGCCTCCGTCTTCCTCAACCGCGTGGACGACACGCTCGGCGACCTCACGGCCCGCTGATGCGCGGCGAGATCGCAGCGGCAGCGTCCCGCTACATCGACCGGAAAGTCGGACGCGGCAAGGCCAGCGCCACCGACCAGGGATGGCAGAACCGCGCCTGGGACCTGTACCACCTCGTCCCCGAAGTCCGGTTCGCCGCCAACTACATCGGCAACGCCATGTCCGGCGCCGTCCTGTTCGCAGGCCGCCGCGCCGAAGACGGCTCGATCGAACGCGCCCCCGACAACCACCGCGCCTCGGAGATCGTCGCCCAGATCGCGGGTGGCCCCGACGGGCAGTCCAAGCTCCTCGGCGCGTTCGGCAAGCACTTGACCGTGCCCGGCGAGGGCTGGATCGTCATCCGCCCCAACTCGGAAGTACTCTCGCCGGACTCCCCGGAGGACGGGCACGACTGGCGGGTGCTGTCCACCCGCGAGGTACGCCCGCAGTCCGGCAAGCTCACCGCCGAGGTCGACGGCGACGACATCGTGATCCCGGCCGGCGACCCCGAGAACCTCGACCCCGACACCCCCGTGGCCCTGCGCGTGTGGGAGCCGGACCCCGAGCGCAGCATCGAAGCCGACAGCCCCGTCCGCTCCAGCATCGACCTGCTGGAAGAACTCCTGCTGCTGAACGCCGCGGTGAAGGCCATCGCCAGGAGTCGGCTCACCGGCCGCGGCATCCTCCTCGTCCCCAAGGGCACCAGGTTCCCGACCACCTCGACGCAGAACGACGCCGAGGACGACCTGATCGAGATCCTGATGACGGTCGCCGAGACCGCCATCCGCGAACCCGAATCGGCCGCAGCGACGGTGCCGATCGTTCTCGAGGTCCCCGCCGACAGCATCTCCGACTTCAAGCTCCTCACGTTCGAGAGCAGCTTTGACGAACTGGCGCTGAAGCTCCGCGAGGAGGCCATCAGGCGGTTCGCGAACTCGCTGGAGATCCCCGCCGAGATCCTCCTCGGCCTCGGCGACGCCAACCACTGGGGCGCCTGGATGCTCACCAGCGAGGCCATCCGCATGGGCATCGAGCCCAAGCTCGCCACCGTCTCGTACGCGCTCACACAGCAGTGGCTGCGCCCGCTCCTGCAGGCCGAGAACGTCGAGGACTGGCACCGCTGGCTCGTCTGGTTCGACACGGCCCCGCTGCGGGTGCGTACCAACCGGTCCGAGACCGCCCTGCAGGCGCACGACCGCGGCGTCATCTCCGACGAAGCCCTCCGCCGCGAGACCGGGTTCACCGAGGACGACGCACCCACCCCCGAGGAGATCGCCGAACGGCAGAAGAAGAACGCCGACCAGGCGCAGCAGAACCAGCCGCAGGACCAGCAGCAGGAGCAGAACCCGCCGACCAAGCCGGACCTGCCCGTGGACGAGACCGCCGACGAGCCGGCCACCCTGCCCGCCTCCGCCGCCACCAGGGCCAGCGACGGCCTCCTCGCCGCAGCGGACGGCCTGATCTGGGCCGCCCTGTCCTCGGCCGGCGACAAGCTGATGCGGACCCCAATCTGCCCGCGCCCCGAGCGAGCCAAGGCCCGCGAGATCCAGCCCGCCGCCCTCCACACCGTGTGGCGGGTCGAGCCCGGCCAAGTCGAGCAGTATCGGCTCCTGGACGGCGCATGGCGGCGCGTCCCCGAGATCGCCGAACGGTACGGCCTCAGCCCCGAGTGCCTGACCGCCTCGCTCGACTCCTACGCCCGGGAGCTGATCGCCGCCGGTATCGAGCACTCCTACGACGTCGTGCCCGGCGTCCTCACCTCGTGCCTGGGGCTGGCCGCATGACCGCCGCGCAGGGAGACCCGCCATGCCGCAACCAGCACCGCTCACCGTCGCCATCGACCCCGGCACGCCACGCGAGGACTGGTGCCCCGTCTGCAAGGCCTACACCCGGCTCGTCGGCCAGGTCGTGGTCCTCACTGCTGACGGTGTCTCCACGGTCGGCGACTGGGCGTGGTGCGAAATCTGTTCCGACCCGGACGACCGAGAGGTGAGCCGTGGCTGACCCCCAGTACCAGGCGCCCCTCGGGCACTCGGTGGCCTCCCACCGCGTGCACGGCTGGTGCTCCCACTGCCCGGACCGTTACCCGGTCGAGGAAATGGCGGCCTGGCGCCACCACGAGAACGACCGCTACGAGGTGGCGAAGCACGTTGTCACGCCCGCCCCGGAGACAGACGTCACCGTGGCCCACGAGCGGCTGTGCCCCGAGTGCGGCCGGGAAGCCCTCATGGTCGTCACCGCACGGGTCCGTGACGACGACGGCCCCAAGCCGGCCGGTGGCTGGGCGGTCTGCCTGCACTGCGACGCCCTGCCGCATCCGCGCTGGGAGCACGTGGGCCTGATCGCCGCCGTCGAGCGGCTGCGCGCCTTGCACACGGATGACTTCGGCGGCTGCGCCCACTGCACCCGCGACGAGTTCGTGCCGTACCCGTGCCCGACCATCACCGCCCTGGACGAGTTCAAGGAGTCCGACCGTGGCTGACCTGCATGCGCTCCTCGACCAGGCGGAGGAGGACGTCGCCCAGGAGGTGAGCGCCGTCCTCACCGAGGTGGCCGACGAGTTCGCCCAGCAGCTCGCCGACGCCACCGAGCTGGTCGCGGCCCGCTTCTCCGTCTCCCGGATCGCCCGCATGTTCACCGACCGGATGCCGCGCATCGTGCGCCGCCTCCTGCGGGTCTCCGAGACCGCCGCGCAGCAGGCCGCCGACGACTCGGGCGGCGAACTGCCCCCGGAGTGGAACGACCTGCCCGGCCGGTACGACGACGGCCGCGGCCTGCCCCCGCCCATGTCGAGCTACGTCACGACGACCGAGCACCTGATGCGGGCCGTCGGTGAGCGGCTCGCCGAGGCCGCCCGCCAGGAGCTGGCCGCCGGGGTCGACGCCGGCGACAGCATCGAGCAGCTGCGGGCCCGGCTTCGGGAGCGGTTCGCCCGCGAGGGGGCGCAGCTCGGCGACGCACGCGAGGAGCGCATCGCCCGCACCGAGGCAGGCCGGGCCTGGAACACGGCCACGCTGGAAGCAGCACGGGCAGTCACCGGCACGGACGCCCCGATCGTGAAGCAGTGGATCAGCCAGCGCGACGACCGCGTACGGCACGACCACAAGGAAGCCAACGGGCAGATCCGGCTCCTCGGCGAACACTTCACCGTCGGCGGCATCCCGATGGACGCCCCACACGACCCGACAGCCCCCGCCGACCAGGTCGTCAACTGCCGCTGCGTCCTTGCAGTCCACCCCGAAAGGCGGGCATCCGCCTTCGATCGTGACCAGGTCCCGCCGACCGGCGTCTTCGATCTGAAGGCCGTGGGCCGGATCGTGCAGGACGCGGTGCGCCGCGCACTGTCCACGACCCGCGCCGACTACCAGCTCGTACCTGCCAGCACCCCCGAGGCCGTCACCGCGGCGGGCGGGCACACCGGCGCGATGATCGCGCTCGTCCCGTCCGACGAGGACCTGGGCCGCCTCGCCGTCGACGGCGGCGAACCGGCCGACGAGCTGCACCTGACGATGTGGTTCCTCGGCAAGGCCGACGCCTTCCCCGCCCACCAGCGCGCCAGCCTCATCGACCTGCTCCGCCAGGAGCTACAAGACCGCGGGCTCGGGCCCGTGCCCGGCCGGATCTTCGGCGTGAACCGGTGGAACGGCAACGGCGACGAACCGTGCTGGGTGTGGGCCGTCAGCGACGACACCGGCGACGACCGGCTCGAGGCCAGCCCGTACCTGCACGAGCTGCGCAACGTGGCCAGGTACGCCATCCGCCAGAGCGAGCTGGACGACGAGCAGGTGCCCGACCAGCACTCCCCATGGGTTGCCCATGTCACCGCCACGTACGGCGACGGCGACCTCGCCGAGCTCGAAGACCGCCTCGGCCCCGTCCGCTTCGATCGCGTCCGCGTCGCCTTCGCCGGCGAGTACACGGACATCCCCCTCGGCCCCCAGCAGGAGGAAACCACCATGCCCGCAACCGCTCGGGCCGACGTCGTGGCCGAGCCGATCACGACGCGCGCGTGGTCGACGCCCGGCGATACGGCCATCGCGTTCGAGAACGAGCAGACCGGCGACGGCCGCGTGTTCACGCCCGGATCGCTGTACTGGGACCGCGACCCCAAGCCGCTGCAGTACGCCGAAGAGATGGGCATGGGCCACGACGGCGCCGAACTGTGCGGCGCCATCAACACGGTCATGCGCGACGGCAACCGGATCACCGCCAGCGGTGTGCTCTACCTGAACCGGCACACCGGGCAGGACGCGGTGATGCTGCTGGAGCAGGAAGCACCGCTCGGCGTGAGCGTCGACCTGGACGACGTCGACGTGGAGTTCGTGGACAAGACGCTCGACCCGGAAGACGCCGACTGGCTGTTCGCGTCCGCGCACCTCGCCGAGGCGAGCGTGATGCGCATGGAGGACGGCTCGATCATGCTGTCCGGCGCCACCCGCCCCGAGTGGACCGCCTCGACCGGCGGGCACATCGCCCGCAACCGGTTCGATCTGCAGGTCATCACCGGCCCCGGCGGCGTTGTTAACGCGGCCACGATCCGTACCGCGTTCGCCCGCTCCGGTGCGCTCACCGCGGCGGCCGGCGACCCGGACAACCTGGACGAGGGCCTGGTCGTCCACTCGGAGAAGTCCGGCGACTTCCTGATCCGCATCACCAAGGCGCGGCTGCGCGGCGCCACCCTCGTGGCGATGCCCGCCTACAACCGGGCCCGGATCGTCCTCGACCCCGCCGAACAGGCCGCGTCGGCGGCCCCGGCGGTCGTCCTCACCGCGGCCTCCGAGACGCACGAGCGGGTCGTCACCTACGTGTGCACGTCGCCCGTGGCGGTCGGTGCCCGGGAGGTCGCCAACGCCCTCGACATCAGCATGCAGTCGGCGCGCGGGCACCTCGGGCGCGCGGCGAAGAACGGCCGGATCGTCCGGCTCGCGCCCGGCCAGTACGTCGGCGCCTCCGACCTGCCCGAAGGCGAGGTAAGCGCGGCTGTCTCGGGCAGCACCGACCTGCCGGTCCACGAGGACCGCGAGGCGAAGTGGGACGGCGACAAGGCGCGCAGCCGCGTGCTGGACTGGGCCACCGACGACCAGGGCAACGTCGACCCGGACAAGCTCGGGTCCGCGTTCCTGTACCGCGACCCGGACGCCGACCCGGCCACCGCCGACGCGTACAAGCTGGGTTACGCCGACGTCTTCGACAACGGTGGCAGCCCGCGCCTGGAGATCGTCGCCAACGGTGTGTTCGCCGCCGCGGCGGTCCTGCAGGGCAGCATGGGCGGCGCCGACATCCCCGAGGACGAGATGCCGGATCTGCGCTCCCGCGCCGACGACCTGTACGCGGCGCTCGCCAAGGCCTACGAGGACGACTCGATCCGGCCTCCGTGGGCGGACGAGACCGCATCGCTCGGCTTGCCCCCGGAGATCGAGGCGTCCGCGTGGCACGCCCTGCAGCAGATGCCGCCCATGCCCGCCGCATGGTTCCAGGAGCCGACCGTCGAGGAGCTGCCCGACGGCTCCGGAGGCGTCCACTACAAGGACGGCCGCGTGTTCGGGTTCGTCGCCACCATGGACGAGCCGCACGCCGGCTACCCCGGCAAGAACCTGACCCTGCGCAAGCTGTCCGCCCACGGCCTGGACCTCACGCACTTCCTGCGCGCCAAGCGGCAACTGGACGACGGCACCACCGTGCGAGTCGGCGCGATGACGATGAACGTCGGCCACCACCGCGACGGCGCCGAATGCGAGACCGCGTCCTGCCAGTTCGATGACACAAGGACCGTCGGAGGGATCATCACCGTCGGCCTCAGCTCGCGCGGCCTGTGGTTCTCCGGCGCGGCAGCCCCGTGGCTGTCCGAGTGGGACCGGTCGGTGTTCGCGGCGTGCCAGCCCAGCTACCACCTGAAGCAGGGCCGAGACGGCAAGTGGCAGCTGCGGGCCGTCCTCACGGTGCCGGTGCCCGGTCACTCCTCGCCGCTCCTCGCCGCGATGCACGCCGTCGCCGAACGAGCCGAACTGGCCCTCGCCGCGTCGGCCGCCGGCCTCTTGCCCGCCCAGGACACCGTGTCCGGACAAGATCAGGACACCGCCCGGACAGCATCCGAGCCCGGCCCGGACACGGCCGTTGACCAGCCGGGACAGCGTACGGACAGCGTGTCCGGACAGCCGCCGGTCCCCGCTGCTGACGAGCTGGCCGCAGCCCTGCTGACCGACTCGTTCGTAGACCGGCTCCTCGACGCCATGACCCAGCGCGAGGCCGCCCGCCGCGCCGAGATCGAAGCCCTGCAGGCCTCCCTCGCCATCACTCCCGAAGAGATCACCGCAAGCGCCGCGACACCGAAGGAGAACAGCTGACATGGGATGCAACTGCGGCAAGAACCGCCAGGCCCGCCAGAACGGCGACACCACGAACCTGCCGAAGCCCGAGACGTTCGAGGCCGTCATCCCCGGCGACAAGGTGGTCTTCAAGCACTCCAACGTGGAGACGGTGAAGGCCATCGCCAACCGGTACGTGGACGCGAAGGTCCGTGAGCAGTCCAGCGGGCGCATCATCCACGAGTCCACGAAGAAGTCCGCCGCCGCCGGTCAGTAGCGAGAGGGGTCCTGGGGCGGTGTTGCTGCCCCAGGACCTCACCGCTGCCCTGCTACTTGTCGAGGCTGACTGCGCCGCTCTCGTCCGGGCCCGATCCAGGGTTCCGGCGGAGCACGAGAGCGACAACGGCCGTCGTGGCGCTGCTCACGGTGGACACGGCGGTCGCCTGGTCCGGGGTAACAGTGCCGGTCAGGACGCTGACGCCGAGGCCGAGACCGGCCACGGAGGCACCTCCAGCGAAGAGGAGATTCCGCTTCCGGGGCGTGAGCCTCGTCTCGTACGTCTTGCGCTCAGCGCGTCCACCACTACGGTTGAACACGGGTACCGACCTTTCAGGTCATCTACAGACACCCGGCGGCCCCCTGTTCCAGCAGGGGGCCGCAGTCATGACAGG
The DNA here is from genome assembly GCF_055634995.1 of Streptomyces sp. NPDC111744. Taxonomy (NCBI): domain Bacteria; kingdom Bacillati; phylum Actinomycetota; class Actinomycetes; order Kitasatosporales; family Streptomycetaceae; genus Streptomyces; species Streptomyces sp. NPDC111744. Next base: position 140,673 of record NZ_JBVKCG010000007.1, on the reverse strand, counting down.
GCACGACTGCGGCCAAAGGCCCGTGGGGGAACCCCGGTTGGGGTGCCGCAACAATTGGCGCACCCCTCACAGCGCAGAATCAAGGAAGGTGAAGTGGACCACAACTGTTCACGCGTGCCCCCGAAACCCCGTCCGACCAGGGGCCTCTGACGGTTCGCCGAGCCACCCCATGGCCTCCAACGTGCAGCGATATCCGGCGGGCGCACCTACACCATCTTGAGTTCGTTGTACAAGCCCGGTATTTTCCCGACCTGTACAAATGTGACGCAGGTCATGTGATCCAGGCGCCTGAGGGGGTACCGCACGCCCCCTTGCAGAGTTCTCCGCGCTGAACAGGTCCCGCCTCAATATGCGTGGTGAGGCTAAGATTCCGCTAGACGACCGCTGGTTTTGGGCCGGGTCTCCAAGATCGATCATTGGAGATCCGTCCCATGGAAGAGTTCTCCCTTCCCGAGGACATCACCGCCCTCACTGACGAGGAACTGGACAACCTTCTCGACGGAGCCGTCAAGGCCTTCGACGCCAAGGCGGGCAGTAGCACCGTCACCACCGACGACCTGGCCAAGCTCCGTGAGCTGGCCACCGCGGTCGAGAACATCCGCACCGAGAAGGCCGAGCGCATCGCCGCGGCCGAGCAGGCCGCCGCCGAGATCGAGCAGCTGGCCGCAGCGGTGCGCGGCGACGACCCGGAGGAGCCCACGGCCTCCGCCGACGAGCCGGGGGAGCCGGCCGAGCCCGAGCCGGTCGCCGAGCCCGAGCCCGAGAAGCCGGTCACCGCCTCCGGGGCGGTCGCCAAGGCCCGGGCCCTGGACCTGTCCCGCGTCCGTGTCCACCAGCCGCGCGTACTGCCTCCGGACCCGAACCCGCGCCCCGAGATCACCGCGTCCGTCGACGTGCCCGGCTACCAGCCCGGCCAGCCCCTCGACATGGAGGGCGTCACCGAGGGCATCATCCGCCGCGCCAACGCGCTCAAGACGGCCGGCGGCGGCGTCGGCCTGTGCGCCTCGTACCGGCTGCCGTTCGACAACAACCTCATCATCAACGACAGCTCGTCGGGCACCGAGGGCACCCGCGCGGTCCTGCTGGCCGCCGACCAGTCCCGCCTGCCGCAGGGCAACATCGTCGCCTCGGGCGGCTGGTGTGCGCCGTCGGAGACGGTGTACGAGCTGACCGACATCGCGTGCCCCGAGATGCTGTGGGACGCCCCCGAGATCCAGCTCGCCCGAGGCGGCCTGCGGTTCTTCAAGATCCCGTCGCTGGACGTCGGTTCGATGACGTTCGTCCACACCGAGGCCGACGACATCAGCGGCGCGGTGAAGCCCTGCTTCAAGATCCCCTGCCCGGAGCCGGACGAGATCCGCTGTGACGCGGTCGGCGTCTGCCTGGAGGCGGGCATCCTGACGCAGCGGCACTTCCCGGAGCTGGTCGCCTGGTACCAGCGCAACACGATGGTCGCCCACGAGCTGCGCGTCCGTCAGGTCCTCTTCGACCAGGCTGTGGCCGCGTCCACGCCGGTCACCATCGCCAAGACGTTCGGCGCGTTCTCCGCGATCTTCGCGGCGGTCGCCCTGCAGGCCGCCGACATGGTGGAGCGGCACTCCCTGTGTGAGTCGATCTCGATCGAGGTCGTCTTCCCGTGGTGGTCGAAGGCCATGTTCCTCGCCGACATCGCCCGCCGTAACGGCGTCGCCTGCGACGAGATCGACGAGTCCTGCATCGTCAACGCGTTCGCCACCCTGGGTGTCCGCGTTCAGTGGGCGCGTGGCCTGTCCCCGAACGTGCCGACCCAGATCGGCGGCCCGACCCCGGCCACCGACTGGCCGGACAGCATCCCGTTCCTGATCCACCCGGCGGGCACGTTCCAGATCGGCCGCGGCGGCGAGATCTCGCTGGGCGTGATCCACGACAGCACGAAGTTCCAGACCAACGACTACACCGCGGCCTTCTCCGAGGAGTGCGTGGCGCTCATCGCCCGCGGCCCCGAGTCCCGCGTCGTGACCGTCCCGGTCTGCCCGGACGGCCGCACCGGCGAGCAGCTCGGCATCGCCTGCCCGATCGCCTGACCAACCACCCACCCCAGCGCCGAGACCCGCCCCCGGCGGGCTCGGCGCGCACAGTATGAGGAGGTGGGCAGGTGCCACCCGCCGGCATGCGACGCCGCGTCGAGGCCATCCCGGGCCGCCCGTTGCCGTACGGGATCCTCGGCGGCTGTACCGAGGTCATCGACGTCACCGACGAGCACGAGCTGCTCGGTGTGGAGTGGATGGCACTCGGCTGCTCCCCAGTCCGTGACACCGACTGGTGCCCGCCCGACGAGTCGTTGGGCGACGAGAGCCCCGGAAGCCCGCCCACACAGAAGGAGTTCTTCCCGCCGATCCATGAAGAGGCCGACCCGGTCACGATCTACGCCGGGGTGAAGTGCTCCACGATCGGCTGGTCGTACCAGGAGGCCGTCGACCACGTCCGGGCGTCGCTGGAGCTGGGAGAGCAGCAGGCCGTCGAGTCGGCGTTCATGCGGTACACCCTCGGCCCACGCGCCATCGACCTGACCCCGTCGCAGGGGCCGGTGTCGATCGCGCAAGGCGTGGCCGCGCTGGAGGGCTGCCTCGCCGAGAACTACGGCGGCATCGGCACCCTGCACGTGCCCACCGGTGCCGCCGCCCTGCTGGGCTGCTGCAACATCGCCTACGTCAACGGCAACTCGCTGTCCACGCTCGCCGGGAACTGCGTCGTGGTCGGCTCCGGGTACAGCGCCGCCAACTCGGGCCCGGACGGTATGCCGGCCCCGCCCGGCACGGCATGGCTGTACATCTCCGGGCCGGTCGTCGTACGGCGCGGCCCGATCGACGTCATCCCCGACAACGCGGGCGCCTCCATCGACCGACGCGTCAACGACCGCCGGGTGCTCGCCGAGCGCACCTACGTGCCCGCAACCACCTGCACCGTGTGCGCGGTGCTCGTCACCACCTGCCCGTGAGGACCGCCATGCCACCCGAGCTGATCCGTGTCCAGCCTGCCGCCGCGCTGCGCCGCGAGTTCGCCGCCTGGGCGGTCGCCCAGCGTCCGAAGGTGCGCACCGCCTCGCACACCGAGTTCGCCGTACCCGCCAAGCAGTTCATCCACATGCCCGAGCACCTGCTGATCGGTTCGATCGTGGACGGCCACCGCTACGTAAGCCCCGACGAGGACGCCCAGGCTCAGGAGCCGGCCGACAGCGGCGGCGCCGAACTCCTCGGTGTCGGCCTGCCGGAGAGGGAGGGGATCCCCGGCGAGCCGCTGCACGAGGTGCCCGCCGAGGCGTACCCGGCCGACGCGCAGCCGATCCCGGCGCCGGACGCCGGGGCCCTCGAGGGCGCCCAGCCGGGCGAGGACAGCGACTCAAGCGACCAGGGCGACGGCAACGACGACCAGGGCGACGGCGGCGAGTTCACCTGCGACGTCTGCAGCCGCCCCTTCAAGTCCGAGCGCGGCCGGGACACCCACCGCCGCCAGGCACACCCGGAGGCGTAAGTGCCGGTCGAGCCGATCCCCTGCGCGCCCGGCGAGGGAGGCACGCCGGGCACCTGTGCCTGCGCGCCGTCGATCGCCTCCGCGCCGCTGTGCCGCGCCGACGGCACGACCGTTCTCCTCGTCATCCGTTCCGAATGCGCCGACTGCGGCAGTCCGGCCTCCGACCCGGCCGTGGTCGGCTGGATTGACCCAGCGAGCGGCGCGTACACGCCCGGCCCGGCCCCGGCCGACGCCGGGCCGTGCACGCTCGGCTGCAGCTGCTCGCCGTCGATCACGACGGCCACGCTGTGCCGGGCGGACGGGACGCCGATCCTGGTCGTGGTCCGCAACGACTGCGCCGACTGCGACACCCCGGCGCCAGACCCGTCGGTCATCGGCTGGATCGACCCGACAACTGGCATGTACACGTCGGGTGCGGTTCCGGCGGACGCCGGCCCCTGCACCACCAGCTGCGTCGACACCGTATGCCGCCAGCTCTGCGACGACACCGACGGCGACGGCCAAGCCGACGCCACCTACAGCGAACTGTGGTGCATCCGCGAGGACGGCACCGCCACCCTCGTCCTCACCTACCAGGACGACCCGTCGCAGCCCTACACGCCCACCAGCCCGGTGGACTGCACGTACGGCTGCCCCGAGACGGAAACGGTGACCCTGTGCGACGCAAGCGGCCCGTTCCTGCGCCGGTTCACCTGGCTCAATGGAGTCGGCACCTACGAGGACGTCGCCCTCGACGGGCAGACCCCGCACGTCGTCAACGGCACCGTCGGGGTGTGCACCGGCGGCAGTGGTAGCCCCACCACGCCGTGCGCCGAGCAGACCACCCCGGCCGCCACGCTCGGCCTGTGCCTCGCCGACGGCACACCGATCGCCGTCGTGGTCACCCGCGACTGCGACGGCACGATCACCCGGGACGGCTGGATCAACCTCACGACCGGCACCTACGCGGCCGGCGACCCGCCCGCCGGAACCACAGCCTGCGGCGACACCCGCTCCATCCAGGTGTCCGGCACCTTCTGCGACGTCGACCCGGCCACCGGCGACGTCCTCGGCCTGGTCCTGGTCGAGTACGCCTACGCCGCCGACGGCTCGATCGCCTCCGTCCGCCTGGTCGACGCCACCACCGGCACCACCTACACCCCGCAAGGCGAGGTGACGACCTGCCCGGCCGGAGTCGCCCAGCCCGAACACGACCTGGTGCAGCTCTGCGACATCGCAGCCAACGGTACTTCCACCCCGTTCGTGCGGGACTTCACCCGCGACGAGAACGGCACGATCACCGGACACAGCGACTACCGCCTCGACGGCACCCCGTACACCCCGGCCGGCACCGTCGGCGCGTGCGTCCCCCCAGCCGAGCCATGCCGCAACTCCAGCTCGCTCCTGCTGTGCGACCTGCCCGCCGACGGCAGCCCCGCCCCGACCATCACCGACACCCCCGGCGCGCCGTACTACCCCTACACCACGGGCGTGGCCACGGCCGGGGCTCAAACCCTGTGGGACGGTGGCACGCTGACCTTGCCGGACGCGGCGGGTCCGCAGCCAGGCACAGGAGGGACCGTACGCACCGCCGCGGCGATCCTCCAGGCTCCGCGGCCGGTCTGCGACGCCGGTACCGCGCACGTGACGGTCCACGTCGACGTCGCCCAGCTCGGCCCTGACGCAGGATGCCGCGTCACCGGCTTCCTCGGCCTCTACAACGGCCCCGGTGACGCGAACCGGGTGGCCCTCGCGCTCGCCCCGCCCAATACGCCTGTCGGGTGGAGCGGAACGCTCACCGCTGAGGCCGACGTCCCGGCCGCCGACCTCGCCGCCGGGAACATCGCCGTGCTGGTGGCGTTCGACGCCTACGACGACAGCGGCGCCGCCTGCCCGCCGCCGCGCCATACCAGGTGGCAGCTGTCCCAGTTCGGCGCCACGGTGGTCTACGACCAGACCGGATGCGCGCCGCAGTTCCTCCGCAACGTCACCACCGACTGTGAGACCGGCACCGTCACCTCCGTCACCGACACGACGCTGGACGGGCAGCCGTACACGGTCACCGGGCAGGCCGCCCAGTGCACGGCAACCGGAGGCGGCTCCTGCTGCCCCGAGCAGCCCTGCCCGGCGCAGAACGTCCTCGAGGCCTGCCGGTGCGACGACACCGACGGGGACGGCGTGCCGGACGTCGGCTACGTCGAACTCCTCGCCGTCGACTGCACCGGCGCCCTGACGAGCCTGGGCACCTACGGCGAAGACCTCGCCGCTCCGTACACGCCGGTCTCTCCGGTCGACTGCAGCACGCTGGACGACAGCGAAGGCGCTCCGCCCGCATTCGGTGTCCAGGCCCACCGCGTCGAGCTGACGGGCAGCGGCACCTGGACGGCCGACGCCTGGCCAACCCTCCAGTCCGTCACCGCCGTCGCCCACGGCGGCACCGGACGCATCACGACCACTGACGGCCCTTCGACCCTGCACCAGGGCGAGGCCGCCACCTGGAGCATCGCCCGCGACGAGGACGCGGCCCTGGTGGGCCCGCTCACCATCACCGCCGACACCGGCACCGTCACTGTCACGTGGACCCGAGGAGTAACGCTGTGAGTGGATGCTGCGGGCAGGGGCCCGTCATCGTCAGCGGAGCGGCGGCCACGCCCCGCGTGGACGTGGAGACCGTCTTGCTGTGCGACGTCCTCGCGGACGGCACGGTCGCCGGCGTCGCCCTGGTCGAGCCGGTCTACGACACGAGCAGCGGCGCACGGGTCGGCACGCGCACGGTCGACCCCACGACGGGCGCCGCCTACACGGTCCAGGGCACGCTGATGGACTGCGCTGCCGCAGGTGAAGACTGCGACCAGTTCATCGGGACGCTCTGCTACCAGGAGCCGACCACCCAGGACCCGGGCCTGACGCTGCACAAGTTCAACGACGCCGACCCGAACCATCCCGGCTGCCTGGTCGGGCTCGACGCCACGGACGGCGACCTCCCGTTCATCCAGTACACCGACCCGATCACCGCGTGGGAAGGCACCTACGAGTCGAACACGGGCACGGCGTCGAACGTCGAAGTATCCGCGCCCGAGCTCGGCGGATTCATCGACTGGAGCACGTTCAGCCCGCCGATCCCCTCAGTCCCCAACGCGGGCATCCCCGCCCCGTACACGGGCACCGCCGTTTTCAACGGCATCACGGTCACGCTGGAGGTCTTCACCGAGCAGGCACTCACCACCGGCACCCAGTACCTGCGGATGGGCGGCTCCCTGCACTTCAAGCTGTCGTTCTCGTCGCCGGTGACGATGAAGTTCGGCACCCAGGGCTTCGCTGACCCGGCCGCGGGCAACGACGAACGCTTCTGCGGCGTGACCGCGACCGGTGTCGTCACCGGGGCTGGTGAGATCCGGACGGCGTATGGGCTCCGCAACTGCAAGACCGGCGAGATGACATGGCGTGACCAGGTCAGCGGCGACGCAGTAGACCTCACACAGGCAGTGGTCGTTCCGTGCCCGCAGCCACAGCGGGACTGCGCCTCACCGACCGAGCCGACCGCCACGGTGGGCCTGTGCCTGGCGGACGGGACACCGATCGCGGTCACCGTGGTCCGCGACTGCGCGGGCGCCGTCACGTCCGAGGGCTGGCTCAACCTCACTACGGGCGCCTACAGCGCTGGCGCGCCCCCGGCCGGGACAGTCGCGTGCGGTGACAGCCGCTCGATTCAGGTCAGCGGGACGTTCTGCGACGTGGACGCCGCCGGCGACGTCCTCGGCCTGGTGCTCATCGAGTACACCTACGACGACGCCGGCGCGATCTCGTCGGTGCGCCTGGTCGACGCCACCACGGGCGGCACCTACACCCCGACCGGCACCATCACCACTTGCCCGGCCGGCGTCGAGCAGCCCGAGCAGGACATCGTCCAGCTCTGCGACGTCGCCGCCGACGGCACCACCACCGCGTTCATCCGGGACTACCGGCGCGACGAGGCTGGCGCCATCGTCGGTCACAGCGACTACACGCTCGACGGTGCCGCCTACACGCCGACCGGCACCGTGGGCCAGTGCGCGCCGGACGTGCCGGTTGACGTCGAGACGTACCCGCTGTGCGTGCTGAGCGCCACCGGCGCCGTCCTGCAGCGGGTACGGCGAGAGGTGGTGTACGACGCGGCCGGCACCGCCGTGAGTTCCCGTCTGGTGGACGCCGTCACCGGGACCGCGGTGTCCGTCCCGGCCGGGGCGAGCGTGGGCGTGTGCCCGAGTTGCCGGGACTGCGAGACGCTGCTCCTGTGCGATGACGGCGCCGACGACCCGGCCACCCTCACCGGCCTGGTCTCGGCTGGCACCCTGTCCAACGGCGTCGCCTGGACGGCGAAGGGCCCCGGCGCGTTCCCGGCGAAGGTGAGCAACGCGGACGGCGCCTGGTGGGGTCAGGGCACCTTCCCCAACCCCATCCTCGACAACACCACATGGACGTTTGACCGGCCGGTGGAGGTGGAGTTCAGCGTCGTCCTCCACTACTTCAACTTCACCGACGGCTCCCGGAACGCCGCTCAGCTTCCGGTCGGCGCGGTGCCGGTCTCCCTGCCGGCCGGGTACAGCTACAACGCGGCCACTGGCGTCCTCACGGGCGACAGCACCCTGACCGACTGTGCCGCCCTCACCGACCCCCATCAGGCGACGTCGGCGCGGTTCAGGCTCCCGAACCCGGTCACCACGTTCAGCCTCCAGTACCTCGGCGCGCGCGCCGCCGCTTGCGGCGTGTTCGACATGTGGCGGTTCGGCTCGATCACCGTCACCCCGGCCGGTCAGTTCCTCCGCACCATCTGCCGCTCCTGCGACGGCACGGTCACCAGCACCACGGACACCCGCCTGGACGGCGTCACCCCGTACACGCCGCTGGGCGCCGTCGGCCAGTGCACGCCCCCGGCCGAGGACCCCGAGCACCGGTATGACGTCGAGCCGCTGATCCTGTGTGACACGGCCCCAGACGGCACCGTGCGGCAGTTCCTCCGCCACTACGTCTACGACGACCTCACCGGCGCACAGAGCACCCACCGGGACACCGCCCTCGACGGCAGCACCCCGTACACGGTGAGCACGGGCGGAACGGTCGGCAAGTGCGGCGACTGCTGCCAGCCGGTCCAGGTCTGCATCCAGCAGGACCCCACCCAGAGCGTCGAGTTCATCTCGAATGAGGGTCACCGCAACGACAACTCGGTGGACCCGGTATGGAAGTGGACTCCGGACCTCAGCGTGGCCATTCCGCCCTGGTACGACATGTACGAGTACCAGTACTCGGCGGCCTGGTCGGTCACCGACTCCGACAGCGCACGCCCGGCCTGGTGGGTTTCCCCGCACCCGAACGGCACCTCGGCGCAGTCGAGCCCGGCGAAGCCGAACGAGGGCCCGTCGCTCCTCAACACCCACTGGTTCCCGCGCGCGTACTTCGACCTGCCGGACAACGCCGACCCAGCGACCATCCAGATCCAGGCCACGGTGTTCAACGCCGACCAGATCGGCAGGGCGTTCCGGCTGAACAACGGTGCCTGGCAGAGCCTGCCGGCGACGGCCACGCACAACGGGACCACGTACACCTTCGGCCCCGCCACCATCCCAGGCGCGCAGGCCGGCCGGAACTTCCTCTACCTCGACGTCGAGGAAACCGTGGGCGGCGGATCCGGCCTGATGGTGCACCTGAAGGTGTTCTACGAGGTCATCCCCGAGACTCGCTCGTGGACGCGGATGGTCTGCTGCGACAACTCGGTCTACTACCTGGACGAGGACGGGAAGCGCCAGGACGCCGTCCCGGACGGGTGGCATGTGGCGCCATGCGGCGGAGAGGCAGGAAGCAGCACCTCGTGCGCCAAGCAGGTGGTGGAGCGATGCGGCTGCGACGACACCGACGGCGACGGCATCGGTGACGTCCAGTACACCGAGCTGTGGGCCGTCGACCCCTGCGACGGTGCTGCCCCGACCCTGCTGGGCACCTACCTGGACGGCGACCTCACCAAGCCGTACACGCCGACCGCGCCCGTGGACTGCACCGCTGCCGAGGCGCTACCCGGGTCCCTGAGCACCGGCGTACGGGCCGTGACCGGCACCGCGGCGCAGAACATCGCCGGCACCTTTCCGGGCGTCCAGAGCGTCAGCCTCACCGTCCTCGCTGGCGCGGTCAACGTCACCATGTCGGACGGCGCGGCGGTGCCGATCCCGGCCGGGGTCACGATGACGTGGTCCGTCGCCCAGGACAGCGACACCGCCCTCGCCGTGGCCTCCTTCGCCGGGGCGACGTCAGCGGCGAGCTACCTCCTGAACTGGACGTACCGCTGATGGCCGCCCCCCTTCCCCAGACCGCCGACCAGGAGGCGCTGATGAGCGACGACACGACCGAGACCACGCCCGGCCCGGCGGCCGGTCCGCGCTACTTCACGAAGGAAGGCGAGGGCGTCCAGGTCGTCTACAACCTGAAGGACCCGGCACCGTACTTCGAGCTGGGCTACGAGGAGGTCGACGAAGCGGCCTACCTCGCGACCCTGCCGGACGTCCTTGCTTCGCCGCTCCCCACCGCCCCGGAAGGTGACTGATGGCCGGTAGCTGCTGCGGGTCCGTTCGTGTCCTGCCACGGCTGGACCCGGCGCCATGTAACGCCCTCGAACAGACAGCGTCAGGGCTGCTGGTGCCGCGCACCGCACTGACCGGCATCGCTCCCGGAACAGCAGTCGGCACGGAGCGCTCAGTCGACGTAGACGTGACCGCACCTGTGGCAGGGGCTTGCCCGGAGACATGGACGGTCGGCGCTCGGCTCACGCCCGTCTCCGGGCAGACGTCAGGGGCCGTGGCCCTTGACGCCGCCCCTGCCAACACGTGGGTGCCCGTCACCGGGGCGCAACTGGTGCTGCCGGAGGCCGGTGTCTACGAGGTGGTCGCCGACGTGCAGGGGTCCATCGGGTGGGCGGCCGGTGTCGGCAACGCGATCATCGACGCCCGAGTCTTCGACGTCACCGCTGGCGCCCAGGTCCCGCTGACTGCACGGCGAATCATCCTGTTCACCGATCAGACCGCCACGGGCACCACGGGCATCCAGGCCAACGCCTCGGCGGCAGCGCTGTACCAGGTGACCAGCCCGGCAACGATCCGCGTTGACGGGTCCTGGCGTACCGACGTCGGAACCACCTTTCAGAAGGTCGTCTGGGTCACGAATTTCCGGTTCAAAAAGATCTCGGACTGAGGGGGATCAGACCATGGCAGGCGGTTGCGGGCGCACGTACCGGGTCGACCCACGGCTGGACCCGGCGGCGTGCAACGCCCTGAAGGAGACGGCGGCCGGGCTGCTGGTGCCCGAGGTGCTGGTCGAGGTGGACCCGGGGCTGACGGTCACGCCTCCGGCCGCGGGCGACTGCCCGCAGGTGTGGCGGATCGGGGTGGACGCGGCATGGGTGCAGACGCCCGCACTCAACTTCCTGCACACGATCACCGGGGCAGTCCGGGCGTGGGAGGCCGTGCCCGAGGTGCCACTGCTGACCATCCCGCGTGCCGGCCTGTGGGAGGTCAACTACCAGGTGCGCGGCGTCGCGCTGCTCCCAGCACCGGGCGCAGCGAACATCGACACGGGCGTCGTCGCCGGCATGTACAAGAACGGGGCCGTCGTCCCTGGAACGGAAGCGATGGTGATCTACCACAGCGAACTCGCGGGCGACCAGGGCAAGCAGATCCAGGCGACGGCCTCGCGGCAGTTCATGCACCCCTTCGCCGCCGGGGACACGGTGGGCCTCGGCGCCTTCCGCCTGGGGGCGTCCGGCACCGCCTCGGTAGTCAGCAACGGCGACGGCCGCACGTACATCTCGGCCCACTGGGTCGCCCCGGAAGGAGATACCCCCGCATGACCGGAACCGCCGCCAGTCTCGACACCGGCGGTAGCGGCTTCGCCGTACTACCGGCAGGCGTTGACCTCGGGTCGGCCGCCTCTGGGGCATGGGTCAATCTCGGGCTGTCCCTCGCGCTGCCCACAGCGGGCACGTACCACCTGGACGCGGTGGTCCGGGGCAACTTGGGCAACATGTCCGCAGGTGAGAACGCGGTCGTCCTCGCCCGACTGTGGGATGTCACCGCGGGCGCCCTGGTCCCCAACAGTGAGGCCATCGTCGTACAGATCGCCGAGTACGCGCCGGGTGCAGCGACGGCCCTGCAGTGGAACAGCTCCACCGCGATCAGCGTCGAGTACAAGCCCACGTCGCCGAGGACAGTCCGGCTGGAAGCGGCCCGGGTCGACATCGCGGGCACCACCGAGGTGGCCGGGATCGGTTCCGACACTCTCCAGCGCACCACCCTGCGATACGCGCGCGTCGCGTAACCCCTCACCCCTCTCGGAGGTCTCCTCATGTCCGGTACCAGCGGCAGCGTTTCGGCGGCGGCAGCGGCCGATGCCGAGTACGAGATCCTGTGCGACGTCCAGGCCGACGGCACGAGCACGCCGTTCCTGCGGCACTACACGACCAGCGGCACCGGCGCCCCGTCCGTGTCTGACACCACGCTGGACGGCACCACGCCGTACGCGCCGACCGGCAGCGTCGTACGGTGCGGCACCAGCCCGAACCCGCAGATCGACTCGACGGTGCAGCGGCAGACCGGCGCAGGCACGGTCAACATCGCGGCCGGGGCCCGCTCGGTCACCGTCGTCGTCTACGCCGGGTCGCCGACCGTGGCGCTCAGCGGCGGCACGGCGGTTCCGATCGCGGCGGGCAGCTCTCTGACCTGGTCGGTGGACCAGGGCGGCAAGAACGGCGAGAAGCTGCAGGACTCCTTCGCGTTCACCGGCGTCGCCGGCTCGGACTTCGTGGTCCTGAGCACCCGGGAGCTGTAGGCGTGAGCGGAACCAACTCCGGGGTCTCCCTGGACTGTCCGACCACCCTGGCGAACGAGTGCTGGAAGATCCCCGGCTACCGGTACGTGACCTACGACAACAGCGCGGCCACCCCGTGCGGCGTCTCGAAGATCAACGGCACGGATGCCGGGATCTGCGGGCGCCCGAACGTCCGCGTCACGTCGTGGATCATCAACGGACGAAACGTGATCGCCGACCCGTTCACGGACGGCTGGGACAACTGCGGTGTCCCGTTCCTGTCCGACCTGGCCGCCACCCTCAACACGTGGGACCCGTTCGCCGGCGGGTGGACCGTCGCCGTCTCCGACTCGTGCGCCTACTTCATCCGCTCGCGGGCGCTGCCCCCCACTGGCACGAAGTACGGCGTGCTGACGGCCGTGGACATCGACAGCGGCGAGACGCTGACGTTCACGCCCGTCGACACTGTGGTGGCCGACCAGTTCTTCCGCCGGATCACAGAAGTCGACTGCTCGGGGACCTCATCCGTGCGGTGGGTGAACGACGCGGGCACCGCCGTGGCCGCCCCGGACCCCGCGCAGATCGTGGAGTGCTTGGTGCAGACCGCCCCGGGAGCCCGACCGACCCCGACTCAGCGGGTACGGCCGCGCATCCAGCGGTACACCGGCACCCAGAGCTCCATCGCCTTCGACAGCTACGGCGCCGACCCCCAGTCCGTCACCCTCACCGTCCTCGCCGGTGCCGTCCGCGTCCAGGCCGCAGGCTCCGGAGCGACGAGCACCAACGGCGGCCCGACCACGTACGCCGACGACGTCACCGTGCCCGCCGGGATCACCCTCACCTGGGCCGTGGACGGCGACACCACCGACCTCGCCCTGGACGGTGCCCTGCAGTTCACGGGGACGGCAGCGGGCGCGGACTTCCTCGTCCACTGGACCGAGCACATCTACACGGACTCCGACTGATGGCGACCTCCAGCAGTATCCGAATCCAAGAGGACGGCTTCGCCGTCCTCCCCGCGAACGTCGACCTCAACGCGTCCGCGTCGGGGACGTTCGTTGCCACCGGACTGGTCCTCACGCTGCCGAGCGCCGGCGCCTACCATCTCGACGCAACCGTTCGCGCATACCTCGGCACCATGACGACCGGCGAGGCCGCGTACATCGTCGCCCGCCTGTACGACGTCACCGCCAGGGCAGTCGTCCCCAATAGCGAGGTTCTCGCGCATCAGCTCGCCGTCGGGGCTGGCACTTCGGCGACGCTCCTGACCTGGAACCGCACAGCGTCCGTTCAGGTTCGGTACACGATCCCGGGCACGCGCACGATCCGGCTGGAAGCCGCCCGGTTCACTCAGACCGGCATCACCGACAGCGCATCGGTGGTCTCGGATGGCAACGGGCGTACGACGCTTCGGTACGAGCGGGTCGCATGAGCACGCGAGGCGCCTACGCGCAGCCCACGCCGCACGTCGAGCGCGCGACCGCCGTCACCGACTCCAACGGCGTGGCCACCTTCAACTGGCCAGCCGGTGCCTTCGCGGCGGCCCCAGTCGTCACCCTGTCCCTGGAAGCGGGTGCCGGGTTCCGGTCCTCCCGCATCTCGGCGAACACCGCGACTCAGACACAGGTCACAGTGCTCGCCTCGGCCGGGGTGACGGTCCTCGGCATCGGCGTCCTCGCCGCCGGCACCCCGGCCCCCGGGGTCACCGTCCACGCGCACGCCGTCGCCCCGTAGCGGGCCCGTCTGCGCCATAGACTCGATACGACGCCGCTGGTTGTGGGCCGGGCGCCTCCTCCCTCGCACCGAGCCAGGAGCGCCCTCATGAGCAAGTGCTGCGGCGTCAGCCCCTGCAACTGCCGCGTCACTGCCGGAACCGGGACCACCGTCACCGGCAACGGATCAGCGGCCAACCCCTACATCATCTCGGCGACCGGAGGCAGCGGCACGACCGCCCTCGCGGTCACCGACTCCGAGACCATCGACTTCGATCTCACCGGCACCGGCACGGCTGGTGACCCGTACGAGATCACCGGCAGTGCCATCCTGGACCCCACCCCGCCCGGCGGCGGCAGCAATCTCCTGCAGGCCGGTCCCGAGGGCCTGTTCATCGAGTGCGCGGACGTCCGGACGTGCTTCTCTGCCACGGACGGCGCGACGTACGACCCGGCCACGGGCCAGATCGGCGCGAAGGTGTCCACGGATGCCGGGAACCAGGTCAGTATCGGTACGGACGGCGGGCTGTACGCGCCGCCGGCCAGCAGCTCGTCGCCGACCGTCGTGCAGGCCGGGGACACCGACACGATCGACGCCACCGTGAGTGGCACAGGCACGGCGGCCGACCCGTACGTGGTGAGCGGCGCCGTGCGGCTGGACCCGACGCCGCCCCGGGGCGGCACGAACCTGATCGGCACGGGTCCGGAGGGCCTGTACCTCGAGTGCGCCGACGTGCGCGGCTGCTTCTCCGCGACCGGCCCGGCGACGTACGACCCGGCCACGGGCACGATCGGCGCGAAGATCTCGACGGACGCCGGGAACCAGACGAAGCTCGGCACCGACGGCGGGATCTACACCCCGGCCCCGCCCGGAACCGCCGTGCAGGCCGCCGACACGAACACTGTGGACACCACCATCACCGGCACAGGGGCCGCGGCGGATCCGTACGTCGTGAAGGCGGACGTCAAGGTCGCGCCGGGCTCGAACGGGCTTCAGGCCACTACGAACGGCCTCCTCGTCGCGCCGAGCGCAGACGCGGGCAACCGGCTCGCCTACGGCGCTGACGGCCGCCTGTTCGTGCCGCCCGTGCCCCCGCCCTCGGTCGGCTGCGGCCTCCAGGGCAACGGGACCGCGGCGTCACCGCTCGCGGCGTTCCCGATCGCCGGGTCCAAGGCATGGTCAACCGACTGGAGCTGTGACGCGGCGACGAACTCCACGCTGCACTGTGACCCCACGACGGGCGCCCTGTGGACCCCGCCCGAGCACACCAGCGCGGCCGTCACCGTCCAGCAGAACCACCCGGTGGGCACGCCGACGGTCGGCGTCACCGGCGGGTTCATCCTCGTGGACACCAACGCCTGGTCCGAGGGCGTCTACACCGCTGACAGCCTGTCCGCCTGCCGGGGCATCTCGTTCTCCACCCGGTTCACCGGGCACGTGGAACTCACCTGGCCGGCGAACGCCATCTTCGACCTCGGGTATGCCGTGCAGATCAACGGCGGCGGCCTGGCCGTGCGGCAGACCCACAGCGTCCTGGCCAACGGCCCGGCCCGTCACGAGCGGTATTCGTTCGGCGTCTCCCAGGCGACCGTGCTGGCCCCGCACACCGGCTACTCGGTGCGCGTCTACCCGGCGATCCGTGTGACGGCCGGCACCGTCACGATCAACCAGTGGATCACCGACACCGACCTGATCGCGATCACCCGGTAAGGAGTCACGAGCGTGAGCTACTACGTCAACGACAACGGCGGCTGGATGAGCGTCAGCGGTGACGCCGACGTGTTCCAGGTCGTTCCCGAGGGCTACCGCGAGGTCAGCGAGGCCGAGTTCAACCAGGTGGCCGGGGTCATCCTCCTCGACCCGCCCGAGCAGCCCGCCGACCCGGAGAAGTAGGCGGCATGCGGGTCCTCGCTCTGCTGCCGACGTGGGGGCCCAACCCGCCCACCGGAGCGCACGTCACCAGCCGTGAGTACCTCCACGGCCTGGTCGCGGCCGGGCACCAGGTCGACGTCGTCACCACCACCGCACAGGCGCCCGCCGCCGTCCGCACCGAGGACGGCGTGCGGGTGTGGCCGCTCGGCTACTGGTGGCGTGCCGTCCAGACGGCCAGGCCCGAGCTGGTCATCTCCCACCACGGCGACCGCCGCGCGCCCAGCATCCTCGGCCAGGTGCGCGGCGTGCCGCAGCTGCTCCTCGTGCACGGCATGTCCACCAACCGCCAGCTCGGCCGGCCCCGGCTCGCCTGGTTCCCGTCGCAGGCCTGCCGCGACCACTACGCGGCCTACCGCGGCCCGTCGCTCGTCCTGGCGCCGCCGATCGACCCCGGCCGGTATCTCACCAGGCCCGGCCAGCTCGTCACGTTGAACGGCTCCACCGTGGCGAAGGGCGCTGATGTCCTGGCCGCCGTCGCCGAGCAGCTGCCCGACATCCGGTTCCTCGTCGTACGCGCCGACGGCCGCCAAGTGCCGCTGCAGGAGCTGCCGAACGTCGAGCTGGTCGACCGGCAGGAGCCGCGCGACCTGTACGCGCGGACTCGGCTGCTGCTGATGCCGTCCGCGCGGGAGTCGTACGGCCGGGTCGGTGTCGAAGCGATGCTGTCCGGCATCCCCGTCATCGCCGCCCCGCTGCCCGGCATCCGGGAGGCGCTCGGCGACGCCGCGGTGTACGTGCCCCGCGAGGACCCCGCCCGGTGGGCCGCCGAGATCCGCCGCCTCACCGACCCCACCGCCTACACCGCGGCGGCGGCCACCGCCCGCGCCCACACCGCCGGCCTCGACCAGGCGGACAGCCTGCGCGCCTTCACCGAGGCGTGCGAGGGCTTGGGCCGCCCCTGGCCCGCCTCGCCCGCCCGCCGCCGACCAGCGCCGCCGCTGCCCGAACGGCCGGACGTCGTGGCTTGGGTGCACTACTCCGTCCCGTACCGGCGCGCGGGCTCGGAGACCATGCTGCAGACGATGATGCGGGCCCTGCAGACCGCCGGGCTGCGCGTCCTGGTCGTCGTCTCCCAGATGCCCGAGGCGCCCATGGCCTGGGACGTTGATGGAGTCCCGCACCGCAAGGCCGAACCACCCGTCGCGCGGGCCCTGATCCGCGCCGCGAGGCCGCGCGTCGTCGTCACGCACCACGGCTTCGCCGAGAGCGCGATCGTCCTCGCACGCGAGATCCATGCCCGGTCGCTGCTGCTCCTCCATTCCGACTTCGACCTCAACGCCCGCGCGCTGCGCCTGCGGCCGGACATGGTCGTCTACAACACCGAATGGGTCGTGCGGTCGTTGGCGCCCCGCTACGCGGAGGTCGACCGCATCCGCCGCCTGGTCGTGCACCCGCCGGTCGTCCCCGACGAGCACCGCGCCCAGGCAGCCGGCGGGCAGCACGTCACCCTCGTCAACCTCAGCCGGGAGAAAGGCGTCGAGACGTGGCGCGGCGCCGCCCGGCTCAGCAGGGAGCTGCCGTTCCTCGGCGTCACCGGCGCCCACGGGCAGCAGGTCCTCGGCCCGAATCCGCCGAACGCCCGGGTCATCGACCAGACGTCGGACATGCGCGGCGACGTCTGGGCCCGCACCCGCGTGCTGTTGGCGCCGAGCATCTACGAGTCGTACGGCATGGCCGCCGTCGAAGCGCTCGCCTCCGGCATCCCGGTCATCGCCCACCCGACGCCGGGCCTGCGCGAAGCCCTCGGCGGCGCCGCCACGTTCCTCGACCGCTCCGACGTGCCCGCCTGGGCCTCCACAGTCAAGGCGCTGCACCAGGACGGAGACCACCGCGACGAAGCCACCGCGGCGGCGCTCGCCCGCAGCGCCCTCCTCGCCGACCAGGCCCGCATGGAGCTGAAAGCGTGGACGGAGGCCGTGCAGGACCTGGTCAACGGCTGATCCGTGCCGCGCGGTAGGCCGGTGTTGCCGCGTGCCTCGTGGCTATGCTGGTGGAGTAGCGCCGCTGGTTGTGGGCCGGGCCTCTCTGCATCAGGGGAGGTTTGACGCCCATGACATGTCCGCTGATCAGTAACCTCGACACGGTTCGGGTTACCAGGGTGGACCAGTGTGGCCGTCCCGTCTGTGGCGACGACAACGGCTTCGTCTTCGACTGCCTGGCCAGCGTGGCCCTCAAGCCGGACACGGACGACGGCGACGACATCAAGTACAAGGCGGCGAACGGCAAGGTGTGCGGCTTCAAGAAGGGCTGCCCCACGCTGAACTCGTTCGGCGTGGAGATCAATTTCTTCTCCGTCAGCCCCGAGTTCCTGGAGATCACCACCGGCAACCCGGTCGTCTACGGGTTCGACGGCAAGCCGATCGGCTACGACGACTGCAGCGTGGCCTGCAAGAGTGGGTTCGCGCTGGAGTTCTGGGCGGAGGTCCTCGGTGACGACGTCTGCCAGACCGACGGCACGGGCGGCGCCTGGCTGTACTTCCTCCTGCCGTGGGTCACGAACGGGCTCCTCGGCGACCTGGAGATCGGCAGCGAGGCGGTCACGCTGCAGATGACCGGCAACACCCGGACCGGTGGCGGCTGGGGCGTCGGCCCGTACGACGTCATGCCGATCGACGCGGCAGGCACCGCGGGCCCGATGCTCACGCCGGTCGGCTCGAACTGCCACAAGCGCATGTTCCTGACGAACGTGGCACCGCCCGAGGCGACCTGCGAGTACACGACGGTCGCCGGCGACCTCTGCCTGGCGTCCTGACGGTGGAGGTCCTCGACCTGGTCGTGCCGGTGCGGGAGGGCGCGGTCAACCAGCAGCTCAGGTACGCCCTGCGCTCCTGGGAGGCCAACCTCCCGCACCGGCGCGTGTGGCTCATCGGCTACCGGCCGGCGTGGCTGGGCGGCGTCGGCCACATCGCGACCCAGCAGAAGGGCCGCACGAAGTTCGCGAACACCACGCTGGCGATGCGGTACGCGTGCACGAACCCGGAGATTTCCGACCCGTTCCTGTGGGCGAACGACGACATGTTCGTCATGGAACCGGTCGACGCCGTGCCGGTGCTGCACCGTGGCCCGGTCCGCGAGGTCGAGGACTACTACGCGGCCCGCGCGTCGGGCGCCTACCTGGACGGCATGCGCCGCACTCGCCAGCTGCTGGAGGAGCTGGGGCACCAGGACCCGGTGTCGTACGAGCTGCATGTCCCGCTCTCGGTCGGCAAGGCCGGGATGCTCCGCGCCCTGGAGGCCGGGCAGGGCGTGGAGGTGCTGCACAAGCGGACCGCGTACGGCGTGCTGAACCGGATCGGCGGCGAGCTGATCCGCGACGTGAAGGTGCTGCACCGCGGCCCGCGCTTCGACCGGTCGACGCCGTTCCTGTCGACCATGCCGGACTCCTTCACCAACGGCGAGGTCGGCCGGCTGATCCGCACACGGTTCGCGAAGCCGTCGGCGTACGAGACCACTCGGAGGCGCTGATGCCACTCCAGACAGGCCCGTGCCAGGCGTGGCCGACAGAACTGTGCTGCGACATCGAAGGCAAGGAACCCGAGGAGATCGCGCGCTGGACGCTCATCGCGTCACAGATCTTGTGGGCCTTGTCCGGCCGCCGGTATGGCCCGTGCCCGGTCACCGTGCGACCTTGTCACCGGGCCTGTCTGGAGTCTTCCCCGGTGAGCTTCCAGGCAGGTGTCGGCACCGGCCCGTGGATCCCGTACATCGGCGTAGACGGGGCATGGCGCAACGCCTCGGTGTGCGGCTGCAAGTCGGACTGCTCCTGCAGCGAGCTGTGCGAGGTGTACCTGCCGGGCCCGGTGTACGACGTCCAGGAGGTCAACGTCGACGGCCAGGTCCTCGCCCCCGGCTCGTACCGGGTCGACGCGTCCGGCATGCTCGTCCGGACCGACGGCCATTGCTGGCCGGACTGCCAGGACATGGCCGCCGCGCCGGGCCGGCCCGACACGTTCACGGTGACGTACCGGTGGGGGCTGGAGCTCGACGCTGCGGCGGTCGCCGCTGTGTCCGAGCTGACCTGCCACCTGATGAAGGGCTGCGGCAGCGGCTCGTGCGGCTGCAAGGCCACGCCGCGCGCCGCGACCCGGTTCATCCGCCAGGGCGTGGAGCTGGACTTCGGCGACCCGACCCTCATCTACAAGGACGGCCGGACCGGTCTGCCGCTGGTCGACATGTGGCTGATGGCCGTGAACCCGTACGGGCTGACCAGCCCGAGCCGGGTGTACTCGCCCGACTTCAAGCGGCCGAGGGTGCAGCAATGGCCCTGAGTCCTCTGATCGTTCACGACGTCGCCGAGCAGCTCCTGGCGTGCGTATGCGCCGAGCTGACCCTGACGGCCGCGAAGGTCGACGGGCAGCCCGGCTGCCCGTGCGTCGCGTGCGTGGTGCCGGGACGGCCCGCGTGGGACAACTGCACGGGGGACTGCTCGGGCGCGCAGACGCCGGGCCAGCTCACGGTGAACCTCGACCGGATCTACCCGACGTCGGCGTTCCCGACGGAGACGAAGGACGTCATCGGTAGCCGGAACTGCCTGCCGGTCAGGCAGGCCGCCGACTACGTCATCACGCTGCTGCGGTGCGCGCCGACGTACACCGAGAACGGCTGCCCGCCCTCCTGCGAGGAGCAGGCAGAGGCGGCCCGCATCCTGCACGTGGACGCCGTGAGCGTGATCAACGGGGTGATGTGCTGCTTCCCGCAGACCGGCGACGCCCGGCGCGGCCACCAGTTCCTGATGGGCGCGCTGCGCACCCTCGGCCCCGAGGGGCAGTGCGTCGGCATCGAGCAGCGGCTCACCGTGGCCCTGCCGTTCTGCGGCTGTACTGCTGGAGGCGAGTCGTGAGTGTTGACGTCCGAGTCGACCCGGGCCGTCTCGCCAGGCTGCTGCGGCTGCGCGGCGGCATCGTGGAACGCCGTCTGCGGGAGCGCACCAGCCGAGTGGCGGACATCGCCCGCTCGTTGGCTCCCGGCAGCATGCCGGCCTACATCAACTGGCACATCGAGGAGGGGCCGCGCGGCCTGCAGGGCGTCGTCACCTGCAACCACCCGGCGACGCTGTACGTCCTCGAGGGCACCCGCCCGCACATCATCCGGCCCCGGCGAGCCAAGGTGCTCCGTTTCGAGGTCGACGGCCGGGTGGTGTTCGCGAACGTCGTACACCACCCGGGCACCAGGGCGAACGACTTCCTCGGCAAGGCGCTGCGGCTTGGGCGGTAGCTGCCATACTGCTGTCCCTTTCACCATGGTCTTCGGGGGCGGACATGGATGCTGCCGTGGCGGGCATCTTGGGAGCTTTGGCGGGCGGCCTGCTGGGCGCTGGCGGAGCGATCGGCGCCAGCATCGTCGCCACACGGGGGCAGAGCAAAGGCACACACCTGCACTGGCTTCGCACCGTCAGACGAGACGCCTACCGGGAATTCCTCACGCACGCCGGCCAACTGCTGGACATCCTGATCGCCGCTGAGGCCGATCTCGCGAACCGTCGCCTCGCCGACGTCGAATCACGCCTGGCGGCGTACGACGACGAACAGCTCCGCAGGGCCTTGGCGCTTCTGCAACTTGAGGCGCCTCCCGAGGTAACCGACGAGGCGCTTCGCCTGCTGGGGACGTACAGGACGGCCCTCATGAATCTGCGCACGGAGGTCCGGAATGCCGGTGACCCCACCTACAGCATCGACCAGTCCGCCATGATGCGTTCGGACAGCAGGGCTGCGTGGTCGGCGTTCAAAAAGGCAGCGCAGCAGGACCTGCAGAGGTTCTGAGACTGGCAGGGGCGAGCGTTTGACTGTTGCGGCTACCCTTGCCCGGCACGCCGCTGGTGTTAGGCCGGGCGTAGCGCGGGAGATAGGGCACACCCGTGGCATCACGCGACTTCACAGTCCGCACCGAGAACCACGTCGCGAACCTCGGTGAGATGGGCAAGCTCGAATTCGTCCCCGAGGTCTTCGGAGACGAGTTCCTGGAGGGCTACAGCAAGGTCCAGGACGCACAGAAGGCGCTCGGCGAGGAGACCGACCTGACGAAGATGGACCCGGCCGTGCTGCGCGGCGTGTACGGGTCCATGCGCGAGTTCCTCGCCAGCCTGATGACCGCCGAGTCGGCCGACCGCTTCCTGCGGTTCGAGGTCATCAAGGGCGGCAAGGCTGTGGCGCACTTCCGCAGCCGGGCGGAGGCCGACGAGCACGCCGCCGAGCTGACCGGCGCGGTCCGCGTCGAGGACAAGAGCATGCGGCTGCCGGACCGGGTCCTGATGGAGCTGCTGGAGTGGACGACCGAGCTGTACGGGGGCGGCGACCGCCCTACTACGCCGTCCAGCGGATCCTCGCGAGCGTCGCGGAGGGCTGGGACGCCTGGGAAGGGCAGCTCGCGCTCCAAGGGGTCGACCTCCACCGCTGGACGCTCCGCACGCTGATCAACGCGGCGGAGCAGGCGATGTACATGAGCGCCGAGGACGAGACAGAGCGGAAGCGGATCGAGGCGCGGCTGTATGCCGTGCCGGTGGAGCTGCGCAGGCCCCGCCGAGCGCGCCGCACGGCCTCCCCTCCTCAGTCACAGCAGCCCCAGCAGTCTCAGGAGCCCCAGCGTGGGGTGATGACGATGGCGGACGCGCAGGCCCTGATGGCGCAGTGGGGCGCGGCGGACGCCCAGCTCGGGACGGGGTGAAGCGGCTAACCTGAGATCGCCGATGGTTTTGGGCCTGGCAACCGCACTCTTCCGTGAGGTTGCCCGGTGGCCGGCGAAGACGTGGACTTCGGGTCCGCCCACATCACCATCGACATCAACTCCGGCAACGCGGATGCCGAATCGCGCGCCGCCGGTATCCGCATCCAGCGTGCGTTGCTGCGGGCGACGCGGAACATCGGCGACCAGATGCGTCGCCAGATCCAACGTGGTCTGGCCGCATCGGCGGTCACTGTCAGGGTCGAGCCGGACCTGCGCCGGTTCGACGCGCAGTTGCTGGCCGGGTTCCGGGGGCTGGAGTCCATCAACATCCCGGTGGCGCCCGACGTCACCGGATTCGAGGAGCGGCTGCGGGCCCTCCTGGCGGACATTGAGATCCCGATCCGGGTCGTCCCGGACCTGGACGAACTCGACCGCCGTATCCGGGCGCACAACGCCCCGGACGTTCGGGTCAACGCGAACGTCAACGTCGACAACAACCGGCTGACCCGGTCCCTGGCCGGGCTCGCTGGCGCCGCTGGCCGCGTCGGCAGGGTCCTCGCGACGGGCCTGAAGTTTGGTGCGTACGGCATCGCCGCGGCGGGTGCAGCGCAGGGCGTTACGAAGTTCCTGGCCGCACTCGCCCCGGCGGCTGGCATCGTCGCCGCGGTCCCGGCGGCGATCGCCGGCGCGCAGGTTGCGCTCGGCACGTTCAAGCTGGCCGTCCTCGGCGTCGATGACGCCCTGAAGGCCGCGCTGTCCGGGAATGCCAAGGCGTTCAGCAAGGCGATCGAGAACTTGTCGCCGGCCGCGCAGAAGGCCGTCACGGCGATCCGGGATCTGCAGCCGGAGCTGAAGAAGGTCCAGCAGTCGGTCCAGCAGTCGTTCTTCAAGCAGTTCTCGGGCGACGTCACCGCGGCCGTCAAGAACCTGCTGCCGCTCGGCTCGGGACTCGACAAGATCGCTGTCGGGTTCGGCAGGGCGGCCGACCAGGCGCTGAAGTTTGGGACGTCGAAGACGGCGTTCAACGGCCTGCAGGGCATCGTCCAGGGCACCTCGGCCGCGGTCGGCGGCCTCTCTACGGCCGTCCAGCCGCTGGCGCGGGGCCTGCTGTCGGTCGCGAGCAGCGTCGCCACGGCGTTCGGTGCGCAGCTCGGCACGGCGATCGGGAACACCGGCACGCGGATCGGGAACTTCCTGACCCAGCTCGGCGACAGCGGCCGGGCGGTGTCCCTGGTCCAGGGCGCCCTCACGGTCTTCCAACAGCTCGGCGCCATCGCGCTGAACGTCGGCCGCATCCTCGGCAACGTCTGGAGGGCCGCCAACGTCAACGGCGGGGGGCTCCTCAACAACCTCAAGCAGATCACCGGGGCGTTCGCCCAGTTCACGGCGTCCGCCGCTGGGCAGACCGCCATCGGCAACATTTTCAAGACGGTCGCTCAGATCGCGGCGCAGCTCGGGCCGATCCTGTCCGCGCTGGTCACGCAGATCGGCGCCATCGCCCCCGCCCTGGGCCCGGTCTTCGTCGCCTTGGGTCCGGCGATCACCGGTCTGATCAACGCCTTGGGCCCTGCCCTGGCGGCGATCGCTCCGGTCCTGCAGACGGTCGCGACCGCCCTGGCGTCCGCCTTCCAGGTCATCGGCCCATCGCTCGCGCCAGTCGGCGCCGCGGTCGCCCAGGTCCTGTCTGCGCTGACGCCGCTGCTCCCGCTGGCCGGACAGCTGGTGTCCGTCCTGGCCCAGGCCCTGGCACCGGTGCTGTCGCTGCTGGCCGGCCTGTTCGCGCCGATCATTGAGGAGCTGGTCGGCGCGCTGATGCCGGTGCTGCCGGTGCTGGCGCAGGCCTTCGTGACGCTGGTGCAGGCGCTCACCCCGCTGGCAACCGGCATCGGTCAAGCCCTCGCCCAGCTCATCGCCGGGCTGGCGCCGGTCCTCGGCGTCCTGGGGCAGGCCCTGGCCCAAGTCGCCGCCGCCCTGGCCCCTGTCATCACGGCGCTGGTCAACGCCCTGCTGCCCATCCTGCCGCCGCTGATTCAGGCGTTCACGGCGATCCTGCAGGCGGTCATCCCGCTCCTGCCGTCCCTGGCCGGGCTGGTCGCCGCCGTCGCACCGCTCGCCGTCCTGCTGATCCGGATCCTGGCGCCGATCGTGCAGATCGCGGCGGCGTTCGTGTCGTGGCTGGCGATCAACGCCGTCGTGCCGATCATTCAGGGCGTCGTCGCCGTCCTGACCGGGCTGATCACCGGGGTATCGGCTGTCGTCTCGTTCATCGCCCAACTGCCAGGGCTGATCCTCGCGGGGCTGTCGGCGCTGGGCTCACTGCTGGCCACGTTCTTCACGAATCTGTTTACGTCCATCGGCCAGTTCGTGGTGTCCGGCTTCCAGACGGTCGTCGGGTTCTTCACCCAGCTGCCAGGGATGATCGTTTCCGGGCTGGCGGCGCTGCCAGGGCTGCTGCTGAACGCGTTCACCAGCGCCGTCGCCTACGTGGCGATCGGCCTGCTGACGGTCCTCGCGGGCATCGTCTTCACGTTCACCGAGCTGCCAGGGCGGATCGCGAGCGGGCTGGCCTCGCTGGGCTCCACCCTGCTCAACGCCTTCCAGTCCGGGTTCAACGCGGCCGTCTCGGCGATCTCGTCGTTCCTGTCGTCGGCGGCGACGTTCTTCTCCCAGCTCCCCGGCCGGATCGGCTCCGCACTCGCCGCCCTGCCAGGTCAGATCTCCGGCCTGTTCCGGTCGGCCGGTTCCCAGGCGCTGAGCGCGGCCAGTTCCGCCGGGTCGTCGGTGGTGTCGTTCTTCTCCGGGCTGCCCGGCCGGATCGGCAGCGCGCTGTCGTCCGTGGGCTCCAGTATCTCCGGGGCGTTCCACTCGGCTGCTGGGGCCGCCAGGAGCGCCGTGTCGAGTCTGATCTCGGGCGTCGTGTCGCTGTTCTCCGGTCTGGGCTCCCGCATCGTGAGTGCGATCGGGAATGTCGGCGGCCAGATCATGAGCAAGATCAAGAGCGGGTTGCCGTCCTCGGTCCGGAAGTATCTGCCCTTCGCGTCGGGCGGCATCGTGTACGGGCCGACCCACGCTCTGATCGGCGAGGCCGGGCCCGAGGTCGTCATCCCGCTCACGCGGCCGAAGCGGGCGGCCGAACTGGCGGCCCGTTCCGGCCTGCTCGACATGCTCGGCGTCGGCCAGGCCCGCACCCTCGCCGCGACCGCGACGACCGCCGCGGCGGGCAGCTCGGCGGCCAGCGGGGCGCTGTCCAGCCTGAGCAGCGCGCTCGCCGGGGTCGCGAACCTGCTGAACAACGTGGGCGCCCAGGTCGTGCAGGGCATGGTCGACGGCATCCGCGAGAACGCGGGGCTGATCGTGACGGCCGCGCAGGACATGGCCGGCACGGCGGTCACCGCGGCGGAGGACACCCTCGGTATCGCCTCGCCGTCCAAGGTCTTCGCGAAGATCGGCCAACTGGTCGGCGCGGGCTTCGTGAAGGGCCTGACCGGCACGGCCGCGCAGATCAAGTCCACGACGGACAGCATGGTCAAGGCGATCACCGACGCCTTCAAGGGCCAGAGGACACGGGTCGATGACCGGCTGGTGTCGCTGCTCAACTCGGGCAACAAGCGGCTGCAGACGCTCGCCGCCCAGCGTGACGCGATTGCCCAGCGGATCGCCGATGCGCAGAAGTTCGCCGCCGACACGACGAACTCGGCCCTGCAGGCGTTCTCGCTGCAGAGCCTGACGCAGGGCGGGAACGTCACCGTCCAGAGCCTGACGGCCGGCCTGCAGAACGCGGTGAACCAGGTCAAGACGTTCACCGCCGAGATCAACCAGCTGGCCAGGCGGGGCCTGTCCAAGAGCCTGCTGCAGCAGATCATCGGCCTCGGCCCGGAGCAGGGAGCCGGCATCGCCGCCGCGCTGTCGTCGGCGACGTCGGACCAGCTGAAGCGGCTCAACAGCCTGCAGGGCCAGCTGACCTCGGCCGCGGGCACGCTCGGCAAGACCAGCGCGGACGTGCTGTACGACTCGGGCACCCAGGCCGCGAAGGGCTTCCTGGCCGGGTTGAAGGGCCAGCAGAAGGCCATCGAGAAGCTGATGCTCGACATCGCGAAGGGCATGCAGACCGCGATCAAGGCGGCCCTACACATCAAGTCGCCGAGCCGGGTGTTCATGTGGATCGGCGACATGACCGGCCTCGGCCTGCACATCGGCTTCCTGCGGCGCCTGGCCGGCCTGCAGGACGCCTCCCGGGCGGCGGCCCGGAACCTGGCGGACGGTGTGACCGCCCAGCTGACCGGGCTCGGCGGGCGCGGCCAGGACGGCGTGGTCATCCCGCTGACCCGCGTGCAGCGCGCCCGCATGGCGGCCGACGGCACCGCGGCGGTCGCCGGGCGCGGCGCCCAGGCGGCGACCGGGGGCGGGCTGCATATGACGAACCACTGGACGATCAACGAGGTCGGCGACGGACACATGACGGCACACCGCGTACTGAACCGGCTGGTCCTCGCGGCGGGAGTGAGCTGATGGCGGTCGACTGGTACATGGAGTACGGCGGGGTGGAGCTGGTGAACCACTCGCGGCTCAACACCTACTTGGAGACGGTCGGGTCGCCGCTGACCGGCTGGAGCGGCTGCGGCTGCCCCACGTTCGGGGCGGACGTCCTCGAGCAACTGCCGTACACCACACCGGACGATCCGGCGTCCCCGGCGCCCTGGTACGACGCGGACGTGCCCGAAAGCGCGGAGTTCACGGGGCTGATGGTGCTCGACGTCGCCGGGATGGAGGACTTCCCCGTGCAGCGGTCGGTGACCGGCGGCATCGCCGGGGGCGGCTCGATCGGCCCGGCCCGCGCACTGCCCCGCACGATCACCGTGACCGCGCTCGTCCTCGGCTCCACCTGCTGCGGCGTGGACTACGGGCTGCACTGGCTGTCGCAGGTACTCCAGGGCTGCGTCAGCGGCGACTGTGACGGCGACTGCCTGGTCACGTACAACTGCTGCCCCGGCGAGACGGACCTGACCCCGGCCCAGTTCAACAGCAAGCACCGGCGCACCCTGCGACGGGTAGCCCTCACCGAGGGCCCCCGGGTGACCGCCCGCGCGGGCGACGGCTGCAGCACCGGACAGTGCCAGGCCGGAGCCGACATCCTGACCGTGGAGTTCGTGCTGACGGCCGCCGTGCCGTGGCTCTACACCGACCCCACGCCGGTGCTGCAGGTCGTCCCGCCGCTGGACCTGGACGGCTCCTGCGTCAGCTGGTGCCTGCACCCGGCCGGATCGCCCGAGCAGTGCCCCGGCGGCTGCCGGTTCGCGACCTGCGTCGACCCGGCCGCGGCGTGCGCCGACACCCGGTGCGCGCCCCCGGCGCCACCGCTGCCCGGCGCTCCGCTGAACACCTGCTACTGCCTGCCCCTGGCCGTCGAGCGGACCTGCTACACGATGGACCTGACGAGCCGGCCGACCTGGTCGTCGGACGTTCCGGTCGTCACCATCCGATCCGGGTCGACCGAGCTGCGGAACCTGACGATCGAGATCTACGAGCAGACCGAAGTCGGCATGACCTGCGAAGACCTCGCCGACTTCAAGCGGTGCGCCCCGCACAGCTACTGGCATGTCGGCTTCGTGCCAGCGGGCGGCGCCGTGACCCTCGACGGCCAGACCGGGCGGGCGCTCGTCGAGTGCAACGGCGTCTGCGAGAGCTCATCCGACGTCTACGGAATGGACGGCATGCCCGTGTCCTTCAACACGCTCGACTGTGCGAGCTACTGCGTGTGCCTCAGCACGGACGTGGAGGAGCCGCCGGCCATGGATGCCCTGGTGACGCTGAGCGTGTCGGGACGGGGGCGGTAATGGCCGTAGCCGGATGCGGGAGTCACACCGCGATGGTGCTGGACCGGAGCGGCGCGACCGTGGCGGTCGCCAACGTCCTGACCGAAGTGGAATGGCACAGGACGCTCGACGCGGTCAGCACGGCGCGGGCGGTCATCAATCCGGACGGCGACTGCTGCGGCAGGCTTGGCCGGGTCTCCAGCTGGAGGAACCGCCTCGTGCTGTTCCGGGACGACAAGTACGTGTGGGACGGGCCGATCACGAACATCAGCTGGACGCAGGGCGGGATCGAGCTGTCGGCGAAGGACATCCTGGCCTGGCTGGACCGGCGCGTCGTGCACGAGACGAAGGCCTTCACGGACGTCGACCTGATGGAAGTCGCCGAGTGGCTCATCGATGACGGGTTCCGGCCCGACGACCCGGGCCACACCATCCAGGTCATCGGCCCGGCCGGGGTGTCCGGGTCGCGGTCGTACAGCCAGGACATCGGGCAGACCGGTGACTGGCTGCGCCAGCTCGCCGAGGCGGGCCTGGACTACACGGCGATCGGGTCGAAGATCCTGCTGCTGCCCGAGACGTTCATGCAGAGCGTGGGCCGCCTCTCGGACGCGGACCTGCCCGACGGCCTGGTGGTCGCCGAGGACGGCGACTCGCTGATCACCCGGTGGATCGTCGCCGGAAGCGACAGCAGCGGCGCCATCGGCGAAGCGGGCGGCGCCGATGCCTACTACGGGCTGCACGAGCGGTACGTCGAGCAGAACGAGATCACCGACAGCGCGTCGGCGGAGCAGTCCGCGAAGGCCCGGCGGCGGACCTCGGCCTCCGTACCCGTCTTCATCGACACCCAGGAGGTGACGATCTCCCCGGAGGCCGCCATCGACGTGCCCAGCCTGGTGCCGGGCTGGTCGCTGGACGTGACGAGCGCCGAGACATGCCGGAAGGTCACGCAGCGGCTGAAGATCGTCGGGGTGAAGGTCGCCGAGACGGGCGGCAGCGAGAACTCGCCGGGCCGCGAGTCGGTACAGGTGCAGGTGGCGGCGACCGGGGCGGAGGCGGCCTGATGGCGATGCGTGGATCACCAGCGCGGAGGATCGTCGGCAACCCGCTCGCCGGGGTGCTCGGCCACCTCGATCACCGGGCGCGGACGGCAGCGCAGAGGCGTACGGGCGGCCAGCCGGTGGAGGAGGATCCGCCGTCGCACGAGCCGCAGCCGCTGGCCCTGGCTGGGCCTGCCGGGACGGTGCTGCTCACCGACGACGACGGCCGCGCACGCTGGACGTTCCCCGCGGCGTACGGGGCGGCCCCGGCGGTCACCGCGGTGGCGATCGACCCGACGCCGGACGACGACGACCGCACCGTGGTGGTGGCGTTGGAGGAGGTCACCGCCTGGTACGCGACCGTACGGGCGTGGCGCACCCGGGCGCGGCGCGGCAGCGGCGTTGCCGAGCCGGCCGGGCCGGGCGTGCAGGTCCACGTGATCGCGCTGGACGCGGGGCGGTCGGGCTAACCTCGTTGTCGCGCCGCTGGTTTTGGGCCGGGCTCACTTCGCACCCGAGGGGTGAGCTGTGGCATCGGTATGCGTGTGCTCGGACTACTTCACCGTCGGCGATGACGGGCGCCTGTGCCTGATCCCAGGTCAGCAGGGCCTGCGTCAGACCGTCACGTTCAGCCAGGCTGGCACGTTCACTTTCAAGAAGGCGGACTACCCGTGGCTCGCCCGGGTCTTCGTGAAGGTCCAGGCGGGCGGAGGCGGCGCTGCGGGAGCGAGGGCGAGCGCAGGCCAGTTGGTGGCGCAGCCTGGCGGGTCGGGCGGCGGCTACGCGGAGCGGCTGATCGACGTCTCCGCGCTCGGGGCGGTGGAGACGATCGTGGTCGGTGCGGGCGGCGCTGCGGGGACGGCCACCACCGACGGCGGCAACGGAGGCGGCTCCTCGTTCGGGGGGCTGTGCACGGCGAATGGCGGGGCGGGCGGGGCGGCCGTCATGCCGTCCGGGAACACACCGATGTGCCTGACCGGTACGCCCGGACCGTCGGCAGGCAACGGGAACTTCGCCCAGGGCGGCGGTCCCGGCGGTGGCGCGTTCCGGATCAACGGCAACGAGGGCCAGTCGGGGGAGGGCGGCGAATCGCGGCTGGGGCATGGTGGTTGGCAGCGTTCTTCGTCCGGTGGCGGCGGCGCGGCGCGCGGCTTCGGCGGTGGTGCGGCTGGCGCTCTCGCGCGGGACGGCGACACGGTGAACGGCACCGGAGGAGGTGGAGGCATCGTGATCGTGGAGCTGTGGGGCTGACCCACTGTCCTGATCTTGTCCGGGCGCGTTGTCCGGACAGTGTCCGTGCAGGTCAGCCAGGGTAGCGGCGGCCGTGTCCGAGCCTGTCCGGGCGGCCCGTCCCGATCTTGTCCGGACGCTGTCCCAGCCCTGTCCGGGCGGCCGTCGATAGACTCGGAGTCACGCCGCTGGTTCTGGGCCGGGCCCGAGCACAACCCCCGAGGACGGTGGGAGCAGTGGCGCGCTGTGGGTGCGGCGGAGGGCAGTGCAGTTGCACGGTGAAGGCCGGCACGAACACGTCGGTCAGCGGCTCGGGTTCAGCCGCTAACCCGTACGTCATCTCGTCCGAGGTGCCGTGCGAGACGGTCCGTTCGTGCTTGTCGGCCGGGCCGGGCGTCAACTACAACCCGGCGACTGGTGTGATCGGCGCCAAGGTGTCCACGCAGGCCGGGAACAACCTCGTCACGCGGCCGGACGGGTCCCTGTTCGTGCCGACCGGGGCCGCCACGGTGAGCACCGGGTGCGGCCTTGCCGGGAACGGCGCCGCCAGTACCCCGCTGCGGGCGAACACCGGGACGTGGCCGTATCCCTGCGATGCGACCGCTCGCGGCGGCGTGGTCGTCTGCGACAGCAACGGCGTCCTCCGCAGCGAGCCGCGCGGCATGGCCTCGTTCACCAACTACTTCGAGAACCGGACGTACAACAACATCGCCGTCCCAGCCGGCGCGGTGCAGGCCGTCGACAACTACAACGTGACGATCACGAACCCGGACCCGTGCAGGCCGGCCCTGGTCCTCACCGAGCAGGAGGTCGACGTCTGGCTTGTCGTGCCCGCAGGAGGGGCCGCCGCTACAGGCTTCGCGGGGGATGAGATGCAGTACCTCCGCAACACCGGGTCGAGCACGATGAGCAGCGTCCACACCCAGCACACGAAGCTCCTGTCACCGGGCACGATCCCCGCCGCGGGCACCATGTCGGTCGGTTTCGGTGCGGGCGCCGGTCGCGGTTCTGGGGGCGCCTACTACTACGCGATCTACTTCACCCTCCGTGTCCTGCTGATCAGCCTGTGAGGAGGCGCCATGCTGGATTCCCTGCCCTGGCCGTGGCCGGGCGACGACGACGGCGACACCCCGCCCCCACCGCAGCCCCGCAACTACTGGGCGGTGTACGACGATGGCACGATCGCTCAGATCACCGTGCCCGCCACCGATGAGGGTGAGCCGGAGCTGTCCCGGCCAGGACGGCTGATTACCGAGGCGGAATACGCGCTGCTGCAGGAGAAGATGACCGCCGATCGCGAAGCCCGCCTGGCGGCGCTGGAGGCGGCCGAGACGGCGAAGCGGCGCGCGGGGTACACCGCTCTGGTTGCGGTGGGCATCCCCGAGGCGGCTGCCCGCAGTCTGTCCGGCTACGAGCAGGCGCACGACGGGACCAGCACAGGCGGCGAGGGGTAACCTTCCGGGTAGCCGCTGGTTCTGGGCCGGGCAACTCGCTGAGTCTGCCCGGAGGTACCCGGTGAAGCTCGTACTGCGCGAGGACTGGGGCGCCCCGGCCTCGTCCCCGGCCGCCTATCTCGCCAGCGCACACGGCGTGAAGATTCACTACCTGGGGACGCCGTACACCAGCCGCACGCACTCCCTGTGTGACGACTACGTGCGCTCGATCCGCGCCTCGCACCTGGCCAACACCAAGGAAAACTACGTCGATATCGCGTACACCGCGCTCGTTTGCGAGCACGGCTTTGTGTTCGAGGGGCGCGGCCTGCACAAGCGGACCGGCGCCAACGGCAACCAGGAGCTGAACCGGCGGGACTACGCGGTGTGCGCGCTCCTCGGCGACGAGGGTCTGACCAAGCCGAGCGACGACATGCTGAACGGGCTGCGGGACGCGATCGAGTGGCTGCGCCGCAGCGGCGACGCCGGCGACTGGATCGGCGGCCACCGCGACGGCTACCCCACCGAGTGCCCCGGCGACGTCCTGTACGCGTGGGTGCAGCGCGGAGCCCCGCGGCCGTCGAGCGGCAGCGACCCCGACCCGGCCGGCGTCTACACGGTGCGCGAGCACGACACCCTCTCGGCGATCGCGAGCCGCCTTGACGTCGACTGGCGCGACCTCGCCCAGGTCAACGGGATCCGGCCGCCGTACACGATCTACCCGGGGCAGAAGCTCCACGTCCCCGAGAAGCACGCGCCGGCCATTCCGCCCTACCCGGGCGCTTCGGCGTTCGTGCTTGGCAAGGCGAACTCGGCCGTGCTGGACCTCGACGACTGCCTCATCGGGAAGGGCTTCACCCGGCACAACGACGGCAACGGCTACCAGCGCGGCCCCGTGTTCACCGAGTACACCCGCCTGAACGTGGCCGACTTCCAGCGGTCCAAGGCCGAACTGCGCGGCGACCCGGACGGCTACCCGGGCCCGCTGACCTGGCAGCTCCTCCACTCCTGAAAGGCGACCCGAGCCATGTCCCAGAGCTTCCAACTGCCCGAAGGCGGCGCCATCCTGCGCACCGCCGAGACGTACGCCAAGGACCTGTTCGAGCGGGTCGTCACGTCCGCCGCCTACGGCTTCGTCGCCGCCTTCGTCCCGGCCGAGGCCGCCGACGCGAGCATGTGGTACGCCGCCGGCGGCGCCGCGATCGGCGCGGCCATGGCCCTCGTGAAGGGCATGGTCGCCCGCGCCTTCGGCGACCCGAACTCCGCCAGCCTGTCCAGGAAGGTCTAGCAGCACGATGGAAGGAACCGGCATCCCCACCCTCGACGCCGCACTCGTCTGGGGAGGGGCGATCTCCGTCCTCGGCGGAGTGGGCACCGTCGCGTGGAGGATCGTCCGGGCTTCCACTCACCTCGGGGGCAGGGCCAGCCAGTTCTTCGATGACTGGTACGGGGAAGAGGGTCGGCCCGGCGTCCCATCCCGGCCCGGCGTCATGGAACGGGTCGCCGGGATCGAGGACCGGCTGAGCCGCGTGGAGCACGAGCTGTACCCGAACAGCGGCGGCAGCCTCCGGGACGCGGTGGACCTGGCGAACTCACGCCTGGCCCGCCTCTGCCCGGACCCCGACCCAGACTGCGTCGACCCCGTCGAGGGCCAGCCGGACAGTCCGCCGGCCCCACCGCCGGACGACTCGTCCGGCTCCTGATCGAACGGCCGCCCTAGCTCCGGGGGCGGCCGTTCTCGTTTGTGGCATCCTGTGCGGCCGTCGAATTCAGGAGGTGCTTCTTGACGACCCTTCACCTGACGCCGGTGGACGTGGCCTCTGTGTCGTCTGGAGCTGACGGAGCATGGCTGATCGACCTGACGAAGGTGGGTGAGGAGACGGTCGTCGCCGCGGCGGCGCGGCTGCTCCAGCTCGACCAGGTGCCGCCCGAGCAGCGGCGCGCGGCCTGGTTGCGGCAGCTGCCGAACGAGGAGCTGGTGGAACTGGCGACCGCGCGGCTCGGCGCTCCGGACGCGGAGGTCATGACGGAGGTCGTGCGCCGCATGAAGGAGCTGCTCCAGCGGATCGGCCCGGTCCTTGGATCGATGCGGAACGCCGGAATCCTGCCCACCTCCTGACGAGTTGCTGTCACACTGCCGTTAGGCCCCGCTGCAGACCCCCGTCAGCGGGGCCGCTCTCATCGAGGAGCATCGTGCCCGATCTGCAGGACCTCGAAGCCCTGCTCGCCGCCCTCCCACAGCCGACCCTCACCGAGCAGCTCGCCGAGCTCGAAGCGGCCCGGCGCGCAGACGCGGAGGCGCCGCCACCGGAGCCGACCATCATCCCGCCGTTCGTCTCCCCGTACCCACTGCACCATCCCAGGGCCGGGCTGCTGCAGTTCCCGTGTGCGCTGAACTGCGGCTGGTCCCATGAAGAGTGGCCGGCCGCCGAACTGTTCGCCCTGCCACCGATCCCGGTGGCTGCCGACGACGCTGAGCGCTCGCGCATCCTGAGCGAGCACGCGACGGCGCGCGAGGACGAGCGGAAGCAGCGGATCGAGGAGGCGATCCGCCGTCACTTCTCTGAGGTTCATCCGGGCCAGGAGCCGCCCGCCCGGGCCGATTGGAGGACGCCGTGAGGCCGTACACGAGGGCCAATCGCCGCCCGTACCCGAACCCTGAGCGTGCGGCGAGGCAGATCCGCCGCGCCGCACATGCCGAGCCGTGCCCGGTGTGCCGGCACCCGTGGAACCGGCACGCGCTCCACGACGGACAACGGGCGTGCACGCGCGGACGCGACGACGGACCGATCTCCTGCCGGGACTGCGCCGAGACAGCCGCGCGCATGCCAGCGGCGTTCGCCTTTGCCGAGTTCGCGCGGGTGTGGAACACCCGGCCGCCGCGGCTGCCCCGCGCTCAAGATGGCGTCTTCGCTGGTCGGGGCCGATGTCAGAGGGCGCCGCTAGGCTCGGACCGTCCAATGTAGGTGCTGCCCTACTCGGTGAGTCCGTGCCCCGCCCGACTTCGGGCGGGGCACGCTCGCGTCTCAGGCCGCCTCGGGGACCTGGCCGTCGGCGCCGTCCGCCCATGCGAGCAGCGCACGGTAGTAGTCGTCGGAACGCTGGCCGCTCGGCTCGGCGTCCATCAGCTGGCGAATGTGCTCGTTGACCTGATCCCGCGCAGGGGTGACCTGGCCGTAAGGCCTGGGGGAAGAGGACATGCCCCTACGTTACGAGATGTCACTGACGGTGCCATCCGCCAGGCGTGTTCTATTCTGTTCGAAATCTGCGGAGCAAGAGAACGGACACCGGCATGAGCGCGCCCACCGGTATTGAGCTGGGGAATTACCCGTCGCCCGTGTGGGGGGGGCAGGTGAAGAGGGCGTGTGTGCCCGGTGCTCCGAGAAGTGCAAGCGCTACGGCAACGGCGCGAACCCGCTTTGCCGCGACTGCTTCGCCGAGGTCGTCGCGAAGTGGGGGCCGGGCGTGAAGCAGATGGGTTACAGCGCCTGAACTCCCCATGTACGAAGAGCCCCACGCCTCGGGGGAGTGGGGCTCGTTCGTGACCCACGAAGCCGACCGCGGGTACTGTTCTGGTGTCGAAGCAGAACAGGAGCCAGTATGCACGCTCTGCCCGAAGACCACATCGGCGTGCGCATGCGGCGGCTGCGCCGCGAACGCCACCTCACCCAAACGGCAGTCTCGGAACTCACCGGGATCCCGTACAGCACGTACACGAAGACCGAGCAGGGTGTCATCGCTGCCACCCCACACGTCATCGCAGCTTTCGCCCGCGGCCTGCGGATCGAGGTCGCCACAGTGGTTGGCCAGCCCTACGCCGAGGAATTGCGTGCCGACGAACTCGACGTCCTGATCAGGCCCATCAGGGAAGCTCTGGATGTCTACGACCTCGGGGCGGACCCGGACATCCGGCCACGGCGACTCGAGGAACTCAAGGACGACGCCGAGGCCCTCCTGGTGGCTGTCCGCGCGGGCGAGATCAAGAAGGCTGCCAGCAACGTTGCCGGGCTCATCGAGGAGGGCACCACCGCGGCCCACTCGTTGAACAGCACGGAGGGGTGGCTGACGCTCGCCTCGTTCTACCGCACCGCCTACGACGTCGCCACCAAACTCGGGTTCTCGGACCTTGCCCAGCTCTCCCTCGCCCGCATGGACTGGGCGGCACAGCGAGGCTCCGATGCCGTGCTCGGCGGCATGTACCAGTACCTCCGCGCGCTCACCTACTTGCGAGAGGGCAAGTTCGCGATCGGTCAGCGTCTCGTCGACCGGGGACTGGCCACGCTGCAGCAGGCGGACGAGTCCCGCGAACGCGAAGTCGTTACCGGACAGCTCCACCTCGGCGGCTCGGTGATGGCCGGCCGGGCTCACGACCAGGACAAGGCTCTGGGCCACCTGGAAGAGGCTGATCGGATCGCCGGGGCGACCGGGGAAGCGGTCACGGTTCACTACCTCACGTTCGGACCGACCAACGTGAAGGTGCACAGGGTCTCTGTCCTCGCCGAACTCGACCAGTACGGGGAGGCAGTTGAGGCCACAAGCGACCTCGTGATCCCGCAGGACTGGCCGAAGTCGCGGACCAGCCACCACTACGCAGAGGTGGCACGCGCGCAGATGTGGACCAACGACCTGGAAGGCTCCTTCAAGAGCCTCCTCCAGGCCCGCAAGGCTGCACCGCAGCAAGCCAAGTACCACCCGACGGTCCGGGAGACGTACGCCGGTCTCGAAGCGGCCCACCGTCGGCTGCCGGAGAGCTTCCTGTCGTACGGATCCTGGCTGAGCGCTGGAACTGGGCAGGTCGCCTGACTATCCGTCACTTCGTGTGAGGCTTTGGCCCCAACTATCATCAACTCGTGATAGTTGGGGCCTAGTTGTGGGCCCACCATGTCGTCACTGGCCATTTCGACATGGAGCCGACCATGACGACCCACCTTGCGGACCAGGAGCGCACCCGTCGACGCGCGCCTGTTGACGCCGCCGAAGAAATGAGTTGCCCAGAGGGCATCCAGAGAGCCCTCGCAGTGTCGATCGAGCGCCGACCCGATCCTGACACCGAGGGCCTCTCCGAAGCTGACGCCGCCTGGCCGCAGCGACTTCGCCGCATCGCCCGCGCGGGCCTTACCCACTGGGGTCGTCCCGACCTGATCGAGACCGCGGAACTGCTCCTCACCGAACTGGCCACCAACGCCCTCCGCCACGGCAGTGGCCCCGACATCAGCGTCCGCGTCTTCCTCCAGGGCGACCGCTGCGTGATCGAGGTGAACGACGGCTCCCCCGATCGGCCCGAGCTGTGCCACGCCGGCCCCACCGATGAAGGCGGGCGCGGTCTCTTCCTCGTCGAGGCCCTGGCCGCGGAGTGGGGTGTCAGCCCCGATGGCACGACAACGTGGTGCACGCTCCCCCTGACCGAAGGACCCACCGACATGCAACCCGCCGCGGTGACCGCGCCGGTCCTGCGCGAGATCCCCATGGATCTCCCTGCCGATCCCAGCGCCGCGGGGTTAGCCCGCATCCAGGCGCGAACCCTGCTCACAGTGCTGAACTGGCCCGGTAACCAGCACCTCGCGATCGACGTCCTGCACGTCCTCATCGACAACGCCGTGCAGCACGCCCTCACCCCCGGGAAGACCGGACAGCACTTCGGTGCCCGCCTCATCGTCACCGAGGCCCACGAGCTGCTCATCGACGTCCAGGACCCCAACCCCACGTTTCCCGAGTTCGACAAGGCCATCGCCGGTGAACTGGGACGCGGTCTCTGGGACGTCGCGCGGCAGGGCGTGACCCTCACCTGGTTCGTCCGCCCAGAGTTCGACGGCAAGACCGTCCGCGCCGCCCTTCGCCCCGGGTCGGTGGACCTGTGACCGCCACGGTGACCAGCGCCGAGGAGGCATGGCGCCTGGTCGAGTCGGCTGGCACCGGCCGGGAGCCGGCCGCCGACATGGCAGACCTCGCCGAAGTCATCCGCACGCTCCTGGCAGTCGAGGCCCGCCGCGACACCCGCGTACGCCTCGGGAGCAACCTGTTCGACGTCGTCATCACCAGCTCGGGCGTACAGGCGCGCGCTGCTGTGGCCGTGATGGACCAGGTCCAAGGCGGATGCGGTCCCGTAATCGAGGACCCTGAAAGCGGCTGGTTCTACTGGCTGGTCCCGCCCGGGTCCTCCGCCAAGTGGGAGCCGCACACCCACGCCGTGTGCCTCGGCGCTCCCCACACGATCACGCTGCCGTCTCTGAACCGAAGAGTGCCGCCAGGCCCGTACTGGTTCCGGCCGTCGGCAAGTGACCGGCTCGTCCCGACAGGGCCACTCTGGAACACCCTGGCGCAGTTCCGGCCCGAGCCGACTCCGCACGCCGCACTCGCGGCGCGACTCGGCATCACCATCTGAGACCCCGTGCTCGTCGACGACTCCCCTCGGACGCCGGCGAGCACGGCCAGAACCCTGCGGCCGGGGAGGATCCGGCCCCGGCCGCAGGCCCTCATCCCGAAGCGAGCCCTCATGACGAAGCCGCTCCTCCTCGCTGCGCTTGCTCTCGCCGGCGTTGTTCTCGTGCACACAGCACGGCCCGCTCACGGCCCGGCCCCCATGGCACGCCTGCAGGCAGAGGAGAACCGGCGCTTCGCCGAGTTTTGCAGGAGGCAGGCATGAGACTGCGGCCCGTCTCGGCCGACGAGCTTGAGCCGTGGGTGCTGCCATGGAGGGCGTCGGAGCCGCGGTTCCGCCCAACCACCGACGCCAGGCTGAGCGCCTTACGCCGCACCGTTTTCGAGGACGCCTTGGCTGCCATCAAGCCCGGCCGCCCCATCAAGGTGACCACGTACGTCCTCGCCGACCGCGGAGTGGACGCCGAGGCCCTTCACGACCGCCTCGCGGAACACGCGCGCGATCGTGGGTGGATCGTCCACCGCGAGCGGTACACCGACCAACCCTCCACACTCGGCCTGCCCGATGCCCGGCCGCAGTTCAACCTCGCGTGCCGTCACGCCGCATCCGGCTTCGTCGACGGCGTTCTCGCGACCAGCCGGGGCGCCATGCCCAGCACTGACGAGGCGTACGAGTCGTACCTGCACTGGCTGCACCGCCACCACGCCTTCATCGCATTCCTGCAGCCGACCATCGGGGGAACAACGTGGACAGAGCGATAACGCCGTACGTGACGCCGTGGACGGGCGAGAGCACGCTGCCCGCCACCGTGGTGGTCACCGCCTCCGGTGTGGAGTACGCCGACCCTGTGCAGGACGCCCTCGCGCGGGACCTGGACGGCGCGCTGTGGGCGTTGTGCGGCGGTACGGCGACCGGCCGACCGGAGTACGCAGCCGAACTCCACCCCGAGCGGCAGCGGACCGCGATGGATGATCTCCTCTGTGCGGGCTGCAGCAAGCCGGCCGCCCGTGACGAGCGCGGAATGCTGTGGCTCCTTCCGCTCCTCGACGACGTCGCGGCAGCGAGCTGGGAAGGGGTGCGGTCTGCGATCCCGCCCATGTGCGAGGCCTGCGCGGAGGCGACACCGCGCCTGTGTCCCGTGCTGCGCGCTGGACACGTGAAGCTCCGCGTCCTGGAGGCCGAGCCGATCGGCGTGCGCGGGACGCTCTATCCCCGCCTCGGCGAGCTGGGCGAACCCGACCCGGACGCCCTGGTCCTCTACGACTCCCCCGACCTGCCGTTCGTCGTCGCCCGTCAGGCGGTGCGCGAGCTGCGCCGTACCACCGTGGTCGCCTTCGCGGCGGCCATCCCCTGATCGCCTGTCTGGTAGCCCGGATGACCTCCGGCGATCCAGTACCGGCTGGTCGCGCCGTTCGAACGACACAACGAAAACCCCAAGAGACAGGGAGCTCCGCATGTTCATCGAAATCCCGAGCGAACTCGAAGCCGCTCTGATCGACCTTCCTCTCCCGACGTGGAAACTGGACGGCTCGTTCCTGGCGACGTCCACCATGGAGCAGTACCGGACCGAGCTGTCGGCCACCCCTCGGTTCGAGGAGACCGTCGCGACGCTGCGCCACGCGCTGACCGGGGAGAGCGGCGGATACGCCGTGCTGCGACTAAGGAACCTCGCCAAGGCGCTGGGGATCGACGACGACCGGTTCCTGCGGCTGGTGACGGCCTTCGCCGCCGAGGTGGCGGTCCCCTTCTCGCCCTTCCCGCGGTGGCCCCTGTGGAAGGACATCGGGGTCAAGGTCGACAAGGACCCCGGCAAGTCCAGCGGCATCGGGTACAACGCGTTCCACATGGACCTGGTGAACGCAACCCGGCCCCCGGAGTACACCTCGCTCCTGTGCGTTCGTCCCGACTCGCTCGGCGGCGGCCTCAGCATCCTCTCCGACGCCCACGCGGCGGTGGCGCGGCTGTCGGGGGACAGCCGTGCCCTGCTGTCCGAGTCGGCCTACCACTATGGGACCTTCTTCGACCTGTTCGGCGTGGGCGAGGAGTACAAGCCGTTTCCGATCCTGGACGGCTCCGACCCGGGCGAGGGGTTCGTCCGGTTCACCGCCAAGATGCTGGAGAGGTCCGAGCTCGGCCAGGCGTACGCCGACGCCGCCAGGGAGCTCGCCGAGGAACTCGTCCTGGGCCAGGTCTCCTTGATGCTCCAGGCCGGGGATTACCTCATCGTGAATCAGCGCCGCTTCCTGCACGGTCGGGAGGCGCTCCACAGCGGTCAGGAGACCGTCCCGGTCTCCGAGCGGCGGCTGCTCCTCCAGTTGTTCCTGCGGGCGAGGGCCGGCGATGGCTCGGCCGCGTAGCTGGCCGGCAGCACCGGTGACTCACCGAGTCCCGCCCCCGGGTCCAGCCCCCGAGCACGTGGCATGGCCACGGGGCGGGGCTCGGTCGGGCACCCCCGGAAACGGTCGCGCACCGGACTCCCCGGGCCCGTGCACGGATCTAGATACGCGAGTTGCGCAGCGACTGCCAGACAGCGCCGGCCAGCGCCCGCGTCGCCCGGGGGACCGACAGATGCTCGTGCTCCCGGTACAGGGCCCAGTTGTATTGCACGAGCGACAGCTTGTTGGAGGACAGCGATCCCGCCTGGTGGGCCCTGTACACCGCAAGCGGCTCATCCAGGCCCCGGGCGTCAGCACCGTCCCGCATGATCGACAGCCAGAGGGCGTAGTCCTGGCGCTTGCGCATCTCCGGCATCAGCCTCGTGCCCAGGACAGTGCGGTCGTACATGGCGGTGAGAGCGCCGATGTGGTCTCGGACCAGCATCGCGCGGTAGTCCACGTGCTCCCGCGCATGGACCACCCGCCCGTTCGGGACCCAGTCGGTGCTCTCGCCGTCGTAGTCGGCGTCCATCTTGAAGTACGAGGTGAACGTCAGCGGCGCATCACCTTTCGCGGCGAAGGCGAGCTGCTTCTCGGTCTTCTCCGGAAGCCACATGTCGTCGCTGTCGAGGAAGGCGATGTAGTCCCCGCGGGCCCGCTGGATCGCGAGGTTGCGGGCCCGGCCCGCACCGCCCCGTTCGGGTGCCGACTCCGGCAGAACGCGCTCGTCCTGCTCGGCGAACTCGCGGAGCAGGTCTATGGAGCCATCGGAGGACTGGTCGTCGGTGACCAGCAGCTCCAGGTCGGTGTGGGTCTGCGTGAGCACCGATCGGACGGCTGCGCCGAGGGTGGTTGCCGAGTTGTACACGGGCATCACGACGGACACCAGGGGCACAGCGCTTCTCCTTGCCAGACCAGGAACGACGGTCCATTCAAGCACCGCAATCGAGTAGGAGCTGTCATGCAGATTGTTGTCGCTGGTCAGGGCTATGTGGGGCTTCCACTGGCCGTACGCGCCGCAGAGGTGGGTCATCGTGTCGTCGGCTATGACGTGGACACGTACCGCGTCCAGCAGCTCGCCGCCGGCCAGTCCTACGTGAGGGATGTGGATTCCTCGCGGCTGCGCGCAGTGCTGGACTCCGGGGCCTACTCCGCGACCGCCGACGCTGCCGCGCTGGTCGGCTTCGACATCGCGGTGATCACCGTGCCGACCCCGCTGCGGGATGGCGTGCCCGACCTGACCTACATCGAGTCCTGCGCCCGGACGCTGGGCGGGCAGCTTCGCCCGGGTGCGACGGTGGTCCTGGAGTCCACGTCCTATCCCGGCACCACCGAGGAACTGCTGCTGCCGATTCTGGAGAAGGCGTCGGGCCTCAAGGGCGGGGTGGACTTCCTGGCCGGATTCAGTCCCGAGCGGATTGGAAACAAGCGGTGGTCGTTCGACGGGACGCCGAAGTTGGTGTCCGGAATCGACGCCAAATCACTCGATGTGATCAAGGGGTTCTACGACGGCATTTTTCAGACCACGGTAGCGGTGTCCGGGACGAAGGTCGCCGAGCTGGCCAAGCTGATCGAGAACACCTTCCGGTTCGTCAATATCTCCATGGTCAACGAGATGGCGATGCTGGCCGCTTCCCTCGGCGTGAACATCTGGGAGGCGATCGACGCCGCCGCGACCAAGCCGTTCGGATTCACGCGGTTCACCCCGGGGCCGGGGGTCGGCGGGCACTGCTTGCCTGTTGACCCGATGTTCCTCTCGTGGAAGGCCCAGCAGGAGCTTGGCGTCCCTTTCCGGTTCGCGGAACTCGCCGCCGACGTGAACCGGCACATGCCCGACTACGTCGTCCGGCGTCTCGTGGAAGCACTCGATAAGCGCGGCATGCCCGTCAGGGGGTCTCGGGTTCTGCTGCTCGGCCTGACCTACAAGTACAACGCCACCGACCTTCGCAATTCCCCTTCGGCACGTGTCGCCGAACTTCTCACCGGCCTCGGCGCCGAGGTTCGCGGCGCCGAACCCAACATCCCGGACGACGCCAAGCTGAACGTGCCCAGGGTCGATGCGACCCCGGACGAGGTAGCCGCCGCTGACGCAGTGGTTCTTCTCATGGACCATCCGCGATTCGACCTCCCGATGATCGAGAAATGCGCGGCCTATGTTCTCGACTGCCGAAACCGCCTTTCCGGGCCGAACGTCGAGACTCTTTAGCTTCTCGCCCCGGCCCCGCCGATCCTCCATCCCTGGGAGTTGTCTTGCGCGACGAATGGGAACACGCCCACACGGACTACACCGTGCCCGCGCAGCGTCGCATTCCTGCCTCGCTGGCCGAAAGCGAGAGTGACTGGCGCCAATACCTGGAATGCTCAACCCCCAACGGCTGGCTGATACGGCACAACGCCATGACCGAAGCGCTCGTCAGCGGACAGCCGATGTACCTGCTGCACACCACCAAGGACATCGACGCCATCCGCGCCAGCCGGGAGTTGCACGTCTCCACCGGATGCCTGGTCGGGGCCCTGTACTGCTCGCCTCTCGCCAGTCAGCGCGAGGGGCTGCGCCCACACAACCTCGGTGCCTACCTGATGCGGACGAAGCCCTCCACCACGCCCATGGTCTTCGAGGTCACCCCGGATGCCCCGATCCGGCCCAAGGGCGTGGACTACCTGCATCTCGGCGCGATCCACTTGCGTACCTACCTGCGCTACCAGAGCTTCCTCACCCCGGCCGAGAACGACCAGCTCGACCGTGTTGTGCTGGCCGGGCTGCGCGCCGCGGCCGTGTTCCTCGACAGTGCCCTGCGCAACGCCGCCGGCCATGCCACTCCGGCACCCGAGTTCATCGACCAGTTGTCGGACGCCGTGGCCCACGTGCCGTTCCTCGGTTACCTGTACTTCGAGGTTCTGTCCGAATACCTGATGCTTCACTCCGCTACTCCGGAGACCAAGACCTACGCCCAGGCGGGAGAGCTGAACAACTGGCTCTACAAACGACTCGCCTTCGCCGCCGTGGACGGCATGGACCAGTTGTTCGACCTGGCCCGTTTCAATCCGCGCCATCACCGGCTCATCCAGATCATCGAAGGCATGGAACCGGCTCTCGGGCCGGGAGTCGCCGAGTACGTCCGGCGACGGCTGTCCCACCTGTTCGC
Organism: Streptomyces sp. NPDC111744; assembly: GCF_055634995.1. Classification (NCBI taxonomy): domain Bacteria; kingdom Bacillati; phylum Actinomycetota; class Actinomycetes; order Kitasatosporales; family Streptomycetaceae; genus Streptomyces; species Streptomyces sp. NPDC111744. The sequence continues at coordinate 96,640 of NZ_JBVKCG010000007.1, read as the reverse complement.
CCGGACCGCGCTGCACCCATCTCAGGACGCGGCATCGGTCACCTTCCAAGGCGCCGATCTCAGCACGCTCCGGAAAGCCGCACCTGGACTGATCGGTCAGTTGATCTTCCGCGAGATCCGGTACATGCCGCGCTACCGGCAGTTGTACCACTGCTTCGAGAAAGCCAAGGCGCTGGAGGTATGGGACTACTGGAACAGTGAGGGAATCCCCACCCCCTTCAACGGAATCCTCCCCAAGGGAGAGATAGGGGTAAATCCCGTCTACCCCCGATCGACAGTCCGGGTATGGACAGCAGAACAGGACAGCAAGGGTTACTTACATCCGGCCGAGGAGGTCACGGCCGTCTTCACGCCGCACCTGGCGTCGTGGTGGGCGCCTCCCCGCCAGCGCGAGATGCAGAACACCACCGATGAATCACGAATCGAGTCGGCTTTGGAAGCCCTATCTCCGGTCCCCACCCAACGGTCATCCATGAATGGAGTTTCCGCATGGCCGCAAAACTCCTGAACATCCTGACCGGCATCAACCGCACTGCCGAGCCTTCGTCCGGGAGCATGATCCTCGTCAACGATCTGTACGGCGCGATGCCTCACGTCCACACGACCTTCCTGGGTAGGGAACCGGTCGATCAGGATTGGAAGGCTGCGTTCGAGCAGCTGATCACCCTCTCCACGACGAAACGCCCCCACGGCCCGGACTTCGACGATTACGTTGACGAGTTGACGCGTGAGGTCGGTGCGCTCATCGAGAAGATCCAGCCGAATGCCATTCACGCCCAGTACCTCGGGTTCGCTCTCAGCCTGGCCTTCGCCCGCACCGCCGGAAACATCCCGATCATCGCCATCGCCCACGGCCCCGACGTGATGGCTGCCGAGCACAGCGCATCGGAACGCGAGGCCATGAATGAAGTCGCTGCCGCAAGCGCCGCGATCGTTGCCCCGACCTCCGCCCTCGCCGACCGCATCGACCGGCTCACCGGACGCCGATTCACCGATCGGCTCACCGTCATCCCGTGGGGCATCCCGTTGAGCGATGCCCGGGTACGCGATCAACCGCCTACCGAAGCCGGACCCCTGTCTCTGGTGCACGCCGGGCGTCTGGACGACAACAAATCCACGATCACCGCCGTCGAAGCCCTCGCTATAACCGATCAACCGCACCATTTGACCGTGATCGGCGAAGGAAACCTGCGGGAGCATCTGGAACAGCGAGCAATCGAACTCGGGCTGCAGGACCGGGTTCATTTCGATCCGTTCCTGCCCCGCACCGAACTGTGGCGCCGCCTGCCGGCATTCGACGCCTTCGTCTTCACGACCAAGGGTCTGGAGGCTTTCGGGCTCGTCCTCATTGAGGCCCAGGCCCACGGACTTCCGGTTGTCTACTCCGATCTTCCCGGTGCAAGGGAAATTCTCGGGAGCAATGGCGTTCCCTACACTCCTGGCGACCCGAGCTCGCTGGCCGTGGCCCTAGACGAGATGGGCCGGGACTTCCACCGGCGCAAGACCCTGACCAAGGCGGCTCTCCATAACGCGCGCCGATACGACATCACTACCACCGGCCGCCAGCTTCGCGAACTGACGCTCCGCGTCACCTCCTAACCCCGACGTTTCTAGACCGGCCTGGCGGCCAGACGTGCCGTCAGCCCACCTGCGTCATGCGGCCCATTCCCGCGTGCTGTTGCAGTCATGCGCGTCGTTCTGACGGGTTCTTGCGCCCGTTCTCCTCCCACGGTCGGGGGCTCGGCACCGGTGCGCCAGGCCGTGCGCCAGATGGCGCACCATCCCGGTGTGAGCCGGTCTACGACGGGTTGAGACGGACCAAGGCGGGACCGATCGTGAGGGATTTCGGCAGGTCAGGCCGCTGACCTGCGGCGACGCGTCAACCCGGAAGGGGTTCAAGTCCGGTTCCGGGCACTTCCGCGCGCTCTCGGGGGCGGCGGCTCGTCCCCCGGAGTGTCGGCTCATCCCTCGTAGACGGTCAGGACCGCGCCGTCGACCTCGATGCGACGGCCCGCCCGCGTGCCGTTGCGGCGCAGCGCGTGCAGGCACTCCTCGAAGAGGGTGAGTTCGCCGGCGTCCAGGATGGCGGCGGCCAGGTCCAGGAGTTCGGTGACCGAGGCGTCGGTGAGGACCTCGGGCAGTTCCCCGGACAACAGGACGACGGACTCGCCGTCGGGTCCCCGGACCACGGCCGTCGCCGGTCCGCCGTGCACGAACAACACATCTCCCCCTGAGAGCCCGTGGTCGTGCGGCTCTCGCGTCCCGGGCAGGACGAGAGACTAGCCCTGGATCTTGGTGCTTTCGGGCGGAGTTGGATTCTTTTTCCGACTTGGCGGAAGACCGTCCGGGAACGTTCGAGGAGCGGTCCGCCGACGGACCGGAGGTGGCCGGGAGGCGGTCGTCACTCCTTGGCGGGCCTGGAGGAACGGTCCAGCAGGGACTCGACCAGGGCGGTGACATGGCGGCGGTCGTCCGCCGACAGCTTCTGGACACTCGCGATGAGCAGCGCGACCTCCGGGTCGGCGGCGCCGCCGTTCGCACCGGCGTCCGCGTCCGGCGAGGTGTCGTACACATGGATCCCGCACGCCTCGGCGGCGGCCCTGCGCACCCGCTCCAGCGGGAGCTCCAGCCCCTTGGCCAGGCCCTCCAGGGTGGTCGACTGGGGCATGCGGACCACCCGCTCGGTGGTGGCCAGGTGGTGGACGGTGGAGCGGGGGATACCGCCGCGCCGCGCCACGTCACCGTAGGACCAGCCCTTGCGGTCGAGGTGCTCACGGATCAACTGCTGCAGTGCGTTGGCCACTGACCGTCACTTCCTGCTCGCCGCCTGCGGAGTCCGCCATGTCGCGCCGATTCTACGGTCGCCACCGCGATCGGCCGAGAGGGTGATTTCTCGAACGGGTTGCGCAGGGGGTCCCCCAGGCCCTAGTGTCCAATCTCGTTGGACAGCTCGTCCGACAAGATTGGACAGAGTTCGGGGGGAACCTGACTCGGTCCGATCGGAAATGTCTATCCCTGAGGGGGAAAAGATCATGATGGACGCCCATGAGCTCGAGGCCGAGTCCGCGGAGCTGCTGCCGGGCCGCGAGGCCCTGGGCCGGCTGAAGTTCGGCTTCGGCAAGACGGTCAACGTCACCAAGCACGTCGCGAACATCTCCGCCCACAACGAGTCCGCCGCGCTGAACGACCACTCCTCGTGGTCGGTGGCCGACTCCGGCGCCGCCCAGACCATCAGCGTCACCCAGTAACACCGCCCCGGCGCACGGCGTCGGTGCCGACCTCAACCTCACCGCACACGAAACGAAAGGACATCCGTCATGAGCATGGACATGAACGAGCTGGAGAACGAGTCCGCCGAGCTGCTGCCGGGCCGTGAGGCCCTGGGCCGGCTGAAGTTCAGCTTCGGCAGGACCGTCAACGTCACCAAGCACATCGCCAACATCGACGCGTCCAACCAGTCCGCCGCCCTGAACGACCACTCGGCGTGGTCGTCCGCCACCTCGCAGGCCGCGCAGACGATCAGCGTCACCCAGTAGTCCCCGGGAGCGCCACCGCCCTCGCCCCGGCGGTGGCGCTCTTGGCGATCGGGGGGGAGCTGCATGCGGGATCCGGGGGGAGACCACATATGACGGTGCTCGGAGACGGGACCGCCGCACTGTACGACACGGGCCCGGTGCCCGGACCCGGCGGCTGGCCGGTCACCTACGAGCAGGTCGCTACGGGCAACCTGCCGGTGGTCGACCCGCCGTCGCCGGTCCCGAGGCTGAGCGCGGGACTGCGGCTGCACGGCGAGTACCAGGGATCGGGATTCACCGAGCCCAAGTACATCGCCCGTCGGGGGGACGGGCAGGTCGTGCAGCTGTCCAGGCTGCTGTACCTGGTGGCGTCGTCGGTCGACGGCGTCCGCGATGCCGAGGCCATCGCCCACCGGGTCAGCGCCCGCTTCGGCCGTGAGGTCAGCGGGGAGAACATCCGCTACCTCGTCGAGAAGAAGCTCGAACCGCTGGGAGTGACGGTCCCGGAGGGCCAGGAGGACGACGAGGTCGACGCCCCGCGCTCCGACCTGCTGCTCGCCCTCAAGGGCCATCGGGTGATCTTCGACGAGCGGCGTACGGCGCGGATCGCCCGTTCGCTGGCCTGGCTGCACCGACCGGTGGTGGTGGCACTGGTGCTGGCCTCGGCCGTCGGCATGGACGTCTGGCTGTTCGGGTTCTTCGGGGCGATAGAACCCGTCCTGGAGGTGCTCGACCAGCCGGTCCTGATCCTCGTCGTCTTCGTGCTCACCGTGGCCTCCCTCGTCTTCCACGAGTTCGGCCACGCCTCCGCGTGCAGATACGGCGGAGCCCGCCCCGGCTGTATCGGGTGCGGGCTCTTCCTCATCTGGCCCTCGATGTACACCGACGTCACCGACGTCTACCGGATCGGCCGGGCCGGCCGGCTCCGCACCGACCTGGGCGGCGTCTACTTCAACGTCGTCTTCATGCTGGCCATGGCCGGCGCCTACTTCGCCACCGGGGCGCAGTTCTTCCTGGCCACGGTCTACCTCGGGCACTTCGAGATCCTGGAACAGCTGATGCCGGCCGTACGGCTGGACGGCTACTACATCCTCGGCGACCTGGCCGGGGTCCCGGACCTGTACGGCAAGATCAGGCCGATCCTGCTGGCCCTGGTACCGGGACCGAAGGGGGACAAGGCCCGCGAGGAGGTCGCCGGGCTGAAGAAGTCGGCGCGTGCCATCGTCGCCACCTGGGTGCTCACGATGGTCCCGCTGATCATCGGCGAACTCGGGTACGCGCTGTGGAACCTGCCGCGGATCCTCACCACCATGACCCGCTCCCTGACCGCGCAACTCCTCGGCACCGGCTCGGCGTTCGTGGACGGGAAGATCGTCGAGGGGCTGGTCGGGACCATCGGCTGTGTGATGCTGCTGTGCCCGATGGCCGGTGTCGTCTATCTGTCCGTGAAGATCGGCGGGCGCATCTTCCGGGCCGCGAAACGCACCACCGCGGGCCGGCCGGGGCTGAGGCTCGCGGTCTGCGCCCTCGCCCTCGCCGGGCTCACCGGTCTCAGTTACGCCTGGGTCTCCGGGGTGACCCCGAAGCCGCTGCCCAAGCAGCCGCCGATCGCGCCGATCCTCCAGCCGGGGGTGCCGACCGAGGAACCGCCGGCACGGCAGGCCACGACCCCGGACCGTCAGACGGGTTCCGGCAGCCCGTCGGACCCGGCGGCCGGGCTGCCGGCCGCCTCGGCCGGGGCGAGCGCCGGGCCCTCGGCCACGGCGCCCTCGCACCGGGCGTCGGCTGCGGCGTCGCCGTCCGCCTCGGTGCCCGGCGGTCCCGGCGACGGCGTCACCAGGTCGCCGGTGCCGTCCAGCGGGGGAACGGTCGCCGATCCGGTGCCCTCGCCCTCGGGCGGGACCGGCACCACGGAGCCCGAGCCGTCGCCCTCGCCGTCGGAGAGCGTCCCGGCGTCCCCGACGCCCAGCCCGCCCCCCGCCGCCGGTGAGCGACTCGCCCAGCCCGGCCCCGGCCACGTCCTGACGAGCGGGCACCACGTCCTGACGCGCGGCACCGTACGGCCGTAAGCCGCACGGGCACCACCGCGCATGCCGTGCGCAGCACGGGAACCACCGCGCATGCCGTGCGCCGCACGGCCACCTGAACACCTACCGCAGAAGCACAGGAGCACTGGAGCATCCATGAGCAGTCACCGAAAACCACGCGCCACCTCAGGTCCGCTCACCCGGCGGGCCGTCCGGATCGGCCTCTTCGCCGCCGGGGTCGCCGGCGCGGCCACCGCGGTGCCCGCACAGGCGGCCACCGCCGCGCCGCACGCCGCGGTCGCCTCCGACCATGTCTTCAGCCACGCCGACCGCGGGCACCACACCCAGGTCAGTGACTCGTTCATGGTCCGCCAGTTCGGCAAGGTGAACGCCGCCGCCGTACGCAACCAGGCCAACGCCGTCTCGGCCGGCTGCTCGGCGGACGACCACTGCCGGTCGGTCGCGCTGTCCTTCCAGATCGTCACGGTCGCCGGGGAGCACACGCGGCTGAACGCCGGGAACCTCAGCGACGCCGCCAACAAGGAGTGCACGGGCTGCCAGACCCTGGCCGGCGCCTACCAGTTCGTGGTCTCCACGCCGAACCCGCTGCTCCTCGACGCCACCGCGCGGGGCAGGCTCGCGGACATCCACCGGCGGCTCGACGAGCTGACCCGCTCCACGCTGCCCGCCGCCGACCTGCGCACCCAGGCCGACGGGCTCGCCGCCGAGGTCACCACCGTCCTGCACGACGCGGTCGCGAACGCCCCGAAGGGTGACCCGCGGACCGACGTCACCCTGCACCGCCACCTGGACGGCTGGCCGGGCCGCTGACCCCCGCCCCGCCGCTCCGCACACCGGCCGCCCGGCCCACAACCGCCTCCGCGGGCCGGGCGGCCGGCCCGTGTGCGCCGGCGGACCTGGGCCGCGTCCATTGACATGAAGTACGTCCGGACGGAAACTCGGGAAACAAGTGAAGGAAGTTTCACTACACGAACAACATAGTCTCCGAACCGGGCAACGACGCCCCGTCCACGGAAGGAACGACCGATGCGTACCACCGTCGGCATCATCGGAGCCGGACCCGCCGGGCTCCTCCTCGCCCGGCTCCTGCACAACGCCGGCATCGACTCGGTCGTCCTGGAGAGCCGCGACCGCTCCTACGTCGAACACCGCCAGCGCGCCGGGATCCTGGAGCAGGGCACGGTGGACGTGCTGCGCGCGGCCGGCGCCGGGGAGCGCATGGACCGCGAGGGCCTGCGCCACGACGGCATCGAGCTGCGGTTCGCGAAACAGCGCCACCGCGTCGACTTCCCCGGCCTCACCGGCGGGCGGTCCGTGACGGTCTACGCCCAGACCGAGGTCTGCAAGGACCTCATCGCCCTCCAGCTCAAGGAGGGCGGCCCGCTGCTCTTCGAGGCGGAGGCGCTGGCGGTGGAGGGCGCCGAGAGCGAGCGGCCGCGGGTGCGGTTCCGGCACGAGGGGCGGGAGGACGTGCTGGAGTGCACGTACGTCGTCGGCTGCGACGGCTTCTGGGGGGTGGCCCGCACCGCGTTCCCCGAGTCCCTCTCCCGGGTCTTCGAGCGCACGTACCCCTACGCCTGGCTGGGCATCCTCGCCGATGTCGCCCCCTCCCACGACGAACTGGTCTACGCCCGCCACGACCGCGGCTTCGCCCTCCTGTCGATGCGCTCCCTGTCCGTCTCCCGCCTCTACCTCCAGGTGCCGGCCGGCACCGACGCCGGGGAGTGGAGCGACGAGGCGATCTGGGACGAGCTGGAGCGGCGCTTGGAGACCGGCGACGACTGGCGCCTGGAGCGCGGGCCGATCACCCAGAAGTCGGTCACGCCCATGCGGTCGTACGTCCACGAGCCCATGCGGCACGGCCGGGTCTTCCTCGCCGGGGACGCCGCCCACATCGTGCCGCCGACCGGCGCCAAGGGGCTGAACCTCGCCGTCGGCGACGTCGTCACCCTCGCCCGCGCCCTCGCCCACGAGAAGGAGACCGGCTCGCCCGAACTCCTGGAGACCTACTCGGCGACCTGCCTGCGCCGCGTCTGGCAGGCCGAGCGGTTCTCGTACGACATGACGACCCTGCTCCACCGCGGCCCCGAGGACACCCCCTTCGACGCCCGGCTCCAGCTGGCCCGGCTCGGCCGGATCGCCTCCTGCCGGGCGGCCGAGACCGACCTGGCGGAGGCGTACACGGGCTTCCCCCTGGACGCCTGAGGGATCTCTGGCCGGTTCCGGTCGTGTAGCGGCTTGGTCATGGAATGAAGCCCTCCATGGCCGGGAATCAGGGGTCCGCGTAGCGTGTTGGCCAGCACGGCGAGGGAAAGATCCTCCTCAAGTAGCAGGGTCGTTCTTTTGCCAATCCATTACTCTTGATGCCAAGGCGCACGCAAGGTGGCCATGGAGGAGTGAAATGAGGAGCAGTAACCCGGTCTTCTCGCGACGGGGGTTCAGCCGCGACAACGGCTACGCGGGTTTCAACACCGCGCCGCAGGCCGGGTACGCACAGGGCAACCCGTACGCGCAGAACCCCTACGCGAACAACCCGTACGCCCAGCAGGACGTCCAGCAGGGCGCACCGCCGCAGGCCCCGGCCACCACCGGCCGGATGACCATGGACGACGTGGTCCTGCGCTCGGCGATGACGCTGGGCACGGTCGCGGTCGGCGCGGCCCTCGCCTGGGCCCTGCTGCCCATCTCCGCGACCAGCTACGGCCTGGCCTTCGGCTCCGCGATCGTGGCGATGGTCCTGGCGCTGATCCAGAGCTTCAAGCGCACCCCGGTGCCCGCGCTGATCCTGGGATACGCCGCCTTCGAGGGCGTCTTCCTCGGCGTGATCAGCGAGATGTACAACAGCCAGTGGAGCGGCGCCCCGTTCCAGGCGGTGCTCGGCACCATGGCGGTCACGGCCGCGACCCTGCTGGTCTACAAGGCCGGCTGGATCCGCGTCACCGCCCGCTACGCCCGCGTCGGCATGGCCATCGCCATCGCCTTCGTGCTGGTGATGGCGGTCAACCTGCTGCTGGTCGCGTTCGGCGTCGCCGGCAACGGCGGCCTGCGCAGCTTCGGTCCGCTCGGTGCGATCGTCGGCATCATCGCGATCCTGCTCGGCGCGTTCTTCCTGACCCTCGACTTCAAGCAGATCGAGGACGGCATCGCGTACGGCGCCCCGAAGAACGAGGCCTGGCTGGCCGCGTTCGGCCTCACCCTGACGCTGGTGTGGATCTACGTCGAGATGCTGCGCCTGGTGGCGATCTTCAGCAGTAACGACTAGCTACCGCAAGTGAGCTGAGAGAAGGGCCCCGGGGCACCCCCCGGGGCCCTTCGCCGTCTGTGCGCGCCTAGAGAAGTTTGCGCGCGGCCCTCCTCAGGTCGTACTCGTGGATCAACGCCTTCGCGTGGCCGTAAGCGAGGTTGTGTTCGTGGCGGAGCCAGCTGACCTTCTCCTCGAAACGGAAGAGGGCCGGGCCTTCGGCGACGGTACGCAGCCAGTCGGACACTTCACGACCGGTGCAGTGGGGGATTCGGGCGAGCATGTTGCGATGGGTCTCCTCGGAGAAGACTTGGGACATCGGCGCCTCCGGTGCGCAAAGGGGGGTTGTAGCCGGTCCTTCACGTCACCGTGCCTGAGTGTTGGCGTGTTGGCAACAGTCGGGACAGGACAGCCCACGTCAGGCGTTACGCTCACGGCGTGGTTGATACGACGCCTCTTATCCGTGCCGTGGAGCACTTCGCCGACAAGTTGAGGGCGGCGCCGCAGAGTCGGTTGCAGAGGGGGGCGGCCGCGGAGGCGCTGGCGCTGGCCAGGCAGTTGGCCAACTGGTCGCAAGCTGTTGAGGAGCCGGGCGGTGCGGCCCGTGAGATGCCGGACGCGGGGATGTTCGCGGTGGCCGACCAAATCACCGTGGCCGGCAACGACTTGGCGGTGGTGCTGGAGAGCGACGCCGAGGTGGGGGATGCGGTGCGGCTGGTGGAGGAGGCGCAGAAGAGGGCGGGGGTTTGAGGAACGCCGGCGGGTGCGGCACCGTCGTGGCCGTTCGCGCAGTTCCCCGCGCCCCCAAAGAGAAGGGGCACTGCAGCAAGCGCCCCTCCAGGGGCGCGGGGCTGTGTCAGTTCGCGGCTTCGCCGCGTGGGCGCGAGCAACCACCACGCAGCCGTACCCGACGAAGCGCCTGTCAAAGAGACGCTATGACCCGGTCCGCCAGGATGTACACGTTCTCTTCCCCGCACGCGAACGTCAGCGTGTACGCGCCCGAGATCCCCGACCCGCCCAGCAGATACGGCGTCTCGCCGGCGCTCAGGGCGGCAGCCAGCCGTTCCGCCGTCTCCCGGTGCCCCGGCGTCATGCACAGCGTCGTGCCGTCGGCGAAGACATAGACGTCCAGCGTGCCCAGCGGACCGGGGCGCACGTCGGAGAGTCCGACCTGGGACTCGGCCAGCTGCTCCAGCGTCGCGACGGTGCGCTCATGGTCGTTCACCATCGGCGACTGCACCGGGACGAAGTCCGGGTGGGACGGGTGACGACGGCGGGCCGCGGCCAGCTCCGGCGACTCGGTGGAGGCGCCCCCGGCGAAGTCGTCGGCGTCCGTCGCCGGCTCGGCGACCGGCTCCAGGCCCACGAAGTCGCTGTGCCGGGGCAGGAACGGCTCACCGTCCGCCAGGCCCAGCAGCGAAGGCGTGTCGGAGGCGTCACGCGCCTCCTGCGCGGCCCAGAAGGCCCGCGCCTCGGCCAGCTCCCGCTCCCGCTCCTCGGCCAGCGCCTCGGCCACGGCGGACCGTATCTGCTCGGCGTCCGCATGGCTGCGGGCGGCCGGCAGCAGCGCGCGCATCGCGGCGGCCTGGTTCTCGGCAAGCTGGGTGTGCAGCTCGGCGACCTGACGGCGCAGCTTCAGTACGGTGCGCAGGACAGCGACGCCCACGGCGCCCGTGGCGGCCGTGGTGAGCAGCAAGGCGATCGGCATGGCGCTCACTGACGTACTCCCGGTTCAAAGTCGACCCCCGACTTCCTACATCAGCTTGAAGGGTGGACTATCAACCTGTCAGTGCGTAACGTCACGAAACGGGCAGGACTTTGGCCCTTGGGTTTAGCTGGACGGCCGCGCTGACCTGCGGTGATACCCCCTCAGGGGGAGATAGGTCACATCCTGGGGGAGATTGGATCACAAATCGGCCCGGTGTTCGGAGTTTCCTCGAACACCGGGCCGTGGCGTCACGGTGCGTCCCGTGACGGTCACTCAGGGGTTGCTGCCGGGTGGTGCGGTGGCTCAGCTCAGGCGCTCGATGACCATCGCCATGCCCTGGCCGCCGCCGACGCACATCGTCTCCAGACCGAACTGCTTGTCGTGGAACTGGAGGGAGTTGATCAGCGTGCCGGTGATGCGGGCGCCGGTCATGCCGAAGGGGTGGCCGACGGCGATGGCGCCGCCGTTCACGTTCAGCTTCTCCAGCGGGATGTTCAGGTCGCGGTAGGAGGGGATCACCTGGGCGGCGAACGCCTCGTTGATCTCGACCAGGTCGATGTCGTCGATGGTCAGACCGGCGCGGCGCAGGGCCTGCTGCGAGGCCTCCACCGGGCCGAGGCCCATGATCTCGGGGGAGAGGCCGGTGACACCGGTCGAGACGATCCGGGCGAGCGGGGTGAGGCCAAGCTCGCGGGCCTTGGTGTCGGACATGATGACCACGGCCGCCGCGCCGTCGTTCAGCGGGCAGCAGTTGCCGGCCGTGACCAGGCCGTCGGGGCGGAAGACCGGCTTCAGGCCCGCCACGCCCTCCAGGGTGACGCCGGCGCGCGGACCGTCGTCCTTGCTGACGACCGTGCCGTCGGGGAGGGTCACCGGGGTGATCTCGCGCTCCCAGAAGCCGTTCTTGATGGCTTCCTCGGCGAGGTTCTGGGAGCGGACGCCGAACTCGTCCATCTCCTGGCGGGTGACGCCCTTCCAGCGGGCCAGGTTCTCTGCGGTCTGGCCCATCGCGATGTACGGGTCGGGGACCAGGCCGTCCTCGCGCGGGTCGTGCCAGGTGGAGCCGGTGGACACGGCGGTGGCGGCGGTACGGGCCTGGGCCTCGGCGAACACCGGGTTCGTGGTGTCCGGGAGACCGTCCGAGCTGCCCTTGGCGAACCGGGAGACCATCTCGACACCGGCCGAGATGAACACGTCGCCCTCGCCGGCCTTGATGGCGTGCAGCGCCATGCGGCTGGTCTGGAGGGACGAGGAGCAGTAACGGGTGATCGTGCAGCCGGGGAGGTGGTCCATGCCCATCTGCACGGCGACGATCCGGCCGAGGTTGTAACCCTGCTCGCCGCCGGGGAGACCGCAGCCGAGCATCAGGTCGTCGATGTCCTTGGGATCCAGCTCGGGGACCTTGGCGAGGGCGGCCTGGATGATCGTCGCGGTGAGGTCGTCGGGGCGCAGGTCCTTCAGGGAGCCCTTGACGGCACGGCCGATCGGGGAACGGGCGGTCGAGACGATGACGGCTTCGGGCATCTCACGGCTCCATTGGCATGCGGGGTTGGCAGGGGTGCTTGGGAAGTTACCCGTACGTATGTCATCGGTCACCGGTGCCGGAGTGTGACACTGACCGCACTTTCTAAGCGCTTGCTTTCTGGTTGCCCCGCCCGCGGCGGAGCGGGGCCCGACGGGAGGGGCATTGATCCTCTCGGGCGCGGAGGGTCGTGAATCCACCGCGGGCACGTCGTGGCAGGTCGCGCAGTTCCCCGCGCTTCTTTTCGGGGCGCTGCGCGTGCCGTGCGTGCTCGGCCTCGGCCCGCCGCACCGGACAGCTCACAGGCGCCCGGGCGTCTTCGGCCTCGTCCTTTCAGTCGCTTGTCGCCGCCCTCGACCTCGCCTCGTCGGAGACCGCGTCGGACGGGGCGGTGGGCTCGTCGACGGGATGGCGCCGCCGGCGTTTCAGCAGGGCCCATGGTCCGCGCGAGCCCGTCGGCATCGCCGCCGTGACCTCCGTGCCGGCCTCGGCCGCCGCCTCCGCTGCCGCGCGGGCGACCGGGAGGAAGCCCTCGCGACGGGTGACGTCGGGGCGCTCTTCCTCCGCCGGCCACAGGCCGAGGGCCGCGCAGACCGTGGGGAGTACCGCCATCGCCGCGGTGGCGTACCCCTCGGCGGAGGGGTGGTAGCTGTCGGGGCCGAACAGCTCGCGGGGGTTCGCGGCGAACTCGGGGCCCAGCAGGTCGCCCAGCGACACCGTGCGGCCGCCCTGCTCGATCGTGCCGATCGTCTGGGCGGCCGCGAGCTGGCGGGACGCGCGCCGGGCCAGCCAGCGCAACGGCTGTCGTACCGGCTCGATCGTGCCCAGGTCGGGACAGGTGCCGACGACCACCTCCGCACCCGCCGTGCGCAGCCGCCGTACCGCTGCCGAGAGGTGGCGTACCGAGCGCGTCGGCGGCATGCGGCGCGTGACGTCGTTCGCGCCGATCATGATCACGCAGACGTCGGGGACGGGCGAGGCCGAGCCCAGGACCAGGGCGACCTGGCGGTCCAGGTCGTCGGACTGGGCGCCGGGCAGGGCCACGTTCCTGAGCTCGACCGGGCGTTCGGCCACCGCCGCGAGGCCCGACGCCAGCAGCGCGCCCGGGGTCTGCGCGGCCCGGTGCACGCCCTGCCCCGCCGCCGTCGAGTCGCCGAGCATGGTCAGGCGCAGCGGGGGCTCATCGGTGCCGTACGCGTCGCCGTAGCGGCCGTCCGCCGTCGGCACCCGGCCGCCGCTGTTGCCGTTGCCCACCCGGATCCTGGCCATCCGCACCTCGGCCAGCACCAGGCCCACCGCGGCCGCGCCGACCAGCCCGATCCCGCCGCCGCCGTACGCTGCCCCGGCTGCGATACGCCGGGCCACCCGCGCCCTCGACATGCTCGTCATGCGTCGCCGCCACCTCCTCGTTGCCGTACATCCACTCCTTGCCCGGTACAGCCCGTCCGTCAATCTCAACGGGGAGTGAACCTCCGAAGCGGGCCTTAGGCTGGCCGCACCACTAGAACCACTTCTTTTGAAAGCAACCGGAGACAACGGTGCGATTCCACGACTCGATGATCAGCCTCGTCGGCAACACCCCGCTGCTGAGGCTCAACAGCGTCACCCAGGGCATTCAGGCCACCGTGCTCGCCAAGGTCGAGTACTTCAACCCGGGCGGCTCCGTGAAGGACCGCATCGCGCTGCGGATGATCGAGGCCGCGGAGAAGAGCGGGGAGCTCCGGCCGGGTGGCACGATCGTGGAGCCGACCAGCGGAAACACCGGGGTGGGGCTGGCGATCGTGGCCCAGCAGAAGGGGTACAAGTGCATCTTCGTGTGCCCCGACAAGGTCAGCACGGACAAGATCAACGTGCTGCGGGCGTACGGGGCCGAGGTGGTCGTCTGCCCCACCGCCGTCGATCCCGAGCACCCGGACTCGTACTACAACGTCTCCGACCGGCTCGTCCGGGAGACCCCCGGCGCCTGGAAGCCGGACCAGTACTCCAACCCGAACAACCCCCTTTCGCACTATCACTCGACCGGCCCCGAGCTGTGGGAGCAGACGGAAGGGAAGATCACCCATTTCGTGGCGGGCGTGGGGACCGGCGGCACCATCTCCGGTACCGGCCGCTATCTGAAGGACGTCAGCGACGGCCGCGTCCAGGTGATCGGCGCCGACCCCGAGGGCTCCGTGTACTCCGGCGGTTCCGGGCGGCCGTACCTCGTCGAGGGCGTCGGTGAGGACTTCTGGCCGACCGCCTACGATCGGACGGTCGCCGACGAGATCGTCGCCGTGTCCGACAAGGACTCCTTCCAGATGACCCGGCGGCTGGCCAAGGAGGAGGGCCTCCTCGTCGGCGGCTCCTGCGGGATGGCGGTCGTGGCCGCGCTGCGGGTGGCCGAGCGGCTCGGCCCGGACGACGTCGTCGTCGTACTGCTGCCGGACAGCGGCCGTGGCTACCTCAGCAAGATCTTCAACGACGAGTGGATGGCCGACTACGGTTTCCTGGAGGACGAGGGCACCAGCGCCCGCGTCGCCGACGTGCTCAGCGACAAGGCCGGCGGCTCCATCCCCTCCCTCGTCCACATGCACCCGGAGGAGACCGTCGGGCAGGCCATCGAGGTGCTGCGCGAGTACGGCGTCTCGCAGATGCCCGTCGTCAAGCCGGGCGCCGGGCACCCGGACGTGATGGCCGCCGAGGTCGTCGGCTCGGTCGTGGAGCGGGAGCTGCTCGACGCGCTGTTCAGCAAGCGTGCCTCCCTGGAGGACCCGCTGGAGAAGCACATGTGCGCGCCGCTGCCGCAGGTCGGCTCCGGCGAGCCGGTCGGCGACCTGATGAAGGTGCTGGGCGCGGCGGACGCGGCGATCGTCCTCGTCGAGGGCAAGCCGAAGGGCGTCGTCAGCCGGCAGGACCTGCTGGCCTTTCTCGCCAAGGGCGGCAAGCACTAGCGAACGTCCGGTGAACTGCCCGTGAGCTCGGGGAACTTACTGTTTCCTGTCCACGTGACGGACTTCGCGGAAGTGGTACGAGCGTGTCACGTCCACGCAGCACACACTTAACACGCGTCCGGCACATTGGTGGGTGTCGGCAGGGCGGGAGCGGCTCCCCGCCTCGGCCGGCACCGAACGTCCAAGGACCTCCGGAGCGGCTCCCGGACCTCCATGGACGCCCGGACGCGCAAGCTCGGCCCTGACCCGGCTCGCGTCCCTCGCGGGGACCGCCGTCGTCCCGCCCCCCGGTAACGGGGGTGCGGCGGTCCCCGCGCATTACTCTTCCCGGCGCGTCCGCCGGTCTCCGGTGGTCCTTCCCGGCTCGGCGAGCGCGGTCGGTCTGCTGACCTCCGAGCGGTGCGGCCGGTGTGCCGGGTGGGCGGGGCGCCGAACTGCTGCTTGACCTCGGCGCAGACCGGGCCGGTCAGTCCTCGCCCCGGTCGCGCCGACCGAACAGGCCGGGGTTGAGGCGGACGGCCTGGGCCACATTGACGCCGACGATGCCCGCCCAGGTGGCCACCAGCCCCGGCAGGTGTGCGATGCCGCCGCCGATCGCCGACAGTGGGATCGCCAGCACCAGCGACACGATCCCGAAGCCGAAGCGCTCGCCCCAGGAGTCGCTGCCCTTGGCGCCGCGCGCACCCCGGGCCATCTGCATCTGCTGCTCGGCCAGCGTCCTGCGCAGCCGGCGCTCCACCGCGCCGTCGATACGCTGGTCGATCTTCTCCAGGAAGGAGTCGGCCAGCTCCGACTCGTACTCGGGCCCCAGGTCCCTGCGGGCGTGCAGGGTGGCGTCGAGTTCCTTCTTCAGGTCGGTGTCATGCGCGTCCGTCATGGAGCCCACGGTAGGGAGCCGGGGCGCCCGCCGCACTGGGGTGAGCCCCCGCAATTCTCCGGGGGCCCGCCCTCAGGGCAGCAGCGCCACCAGCCCGCTGTCCAGGTCGAACCGCGCCGCGACCACCGACGCCCGCGCGAACGCGGGGTCCGCCCGGATCGCGTCCCGCACCCATGCCGTGTGCGCCCGCATGGTGTGCTCGGCCCAGTCGCCGGGCAGCGCCCTGGTGCGGCGGGCGGCCGGGGTGATCTCCTCGACGAGGAGCTCCAGGTGGCCGGGGACGGGCGCGCCGGTGCGCAGCCGGCCGAGGGTGGCGGCGACGGCCCCGCAGCGCTCGTGGCCGAGCACCACGACCAGCGGGACGCGCAGCTCCTCCACGCCGTACTGGATCGAACCGAGCACGGCCTCGTCCAGCACCTGCCCGGCCGTCCTTATGCACAGCAGGTCGCCGAGGCCCTGGTCGAAGACCAGCTCGGGGACGACCCGGGAGTCGATACAGCCGAGGACGACGGCGAACGGGTGCTGTCCGCCGGCCAGCAGCCTGCGGTGGCCGACGATGTCGTGCGGGCGGCGCGGCCGGCCGGCCGCGTACCGCCGGTTGCCGGCGAGGAGTTCGTCCAGCGCGGCGGTGGCGGTGGCGGGTGCGGGGGAGAGGGGGCGGCCGGTGTCGGCCGTCGCCGGGGTGGCGGCGACGGCCGGCGCGCCGACGGCGATGGCTGTGGCGGCGGTTGCGGTGGCGCTCAGAAAGGCCCTGCGGTTCGAGGCCATGACGCTTCCTCAGAGGTCACACGGTTCAGGCGTGGTGCTGTTGGCACTCCATCACCGTATGCATACGCCTGGTCACTCCTCGTGCCTGTTTGCGGACATTTGGTACTTCCGTCATCAGGTCATCGATCTTGCGATACGCCTTTGTGATCAGGTCAGCCCGTGCTGCTTGGCGTATGCGTTCGCCACGTCCTCCGGGTCCTTCTTGTCGTTGTCCACCTGGCTGTTGAGCTCGGTGAGCTGTTCGGTGGTGAGGAGGTTGCCGAGCCGGGCGAGGGCCTTGCGGACGGTGGAGTCGGCCTTGCGGTCGGCGATCAGCGGGACGATGTGCTGGCTGGGGATCAGGTTCTTCGGGTCGGTCAGCACCACCCAGTCGTTGGCCGCGATGTCGGTGTCGGTGGTGAAGAGGTTCGCCACGTCCACATCGCCCTTCTTCAGCGCGCCCTTGACCAGCGGCCCGTCCGAGTCCAGCGACTTGAACTCCTTGAACTGGACGCCGTACACGTCCTGCAGCCCGACCGCGCCCACCCGCCGCTTCTTCACCTCGGGCGCGGCGCCGATGACCAGTCTGCCGTTCTGCCTGGCCAGGTCGGCGAGGGAGGTCAGGCCGTACTTCTGGGCGGTCGCCCGGGTGACGACGAAGCAGTCGGAGTCGGCCGCCTGCCCGTACGGCAGCACCTGGAGGCCGCTGGGCAGGGCGATAGCCAGCGCGTTCTGCATGGTGCCCGGATCCGCCGAGTTGTCCTTCGGGGCCAGGTAGTTGAGCAGGGCGCCCTGGTACTCGGGCAGCAGGTCGATGTCGCCGGCCTTGAGCGCGGGGATCACGATCTCCCGGGTGCCGAGGTTCGGGCGGACCTTCACCTTCACGCCGGCGGCCTTGAGGGCTGCCGCGTAGAGGTAGCCGAGCACCTGGTTCTCGGTGAAGTTGGCGGTGCCGATGGTGATCCCGCCCTTGCTGGAGCCGCCGCCGGCGGCCGAACCGCTCTGCTCGTTCAGTGAGGTGATGCCGCTGGAGCAGGCGGAGAGGGTGGGGACGGAGGCCGCCGCGAGGAGGCCGCCGAGGAGCGTACGTCGGTTCATCGAGGGGGTCCCTGTCCCTAGGCAGTGCGGTGGCGGAAGAGGAAGCGCTGGAGACCGCTCAGCAGCAGGTCCAGGACGATGGCGACGACCGCGACCAGCACCGCGCCGCCGAGCACCTGGACGAGGTCACGCTGGGCGAGTCCGTCGAAGACGTAGCGGCCGAGGCCGCCGAAGGAGACGTATGCGGCGATGGTCGCGGTGGCCACGACCTGGATGAGCGCCAGCCGCAGGCCCGTCATGATCAGGGGGAGTGCGAGCGGCAACTCGACCTGGAACAGCACCTGGTGGCCGCGCAAGCCCTGGCCGCGGGCCGCGTCGCGGACGTCCGGGTCGACGGCCGTCATCCCGGCGTAGGTGTTGGTGACGATCGCCGGCACGGCGAGGGCGACCAGCGCCACGTAGACCGGCAGCATCGACAGACCGCCGGCCAGGAAGACCAGGACGACCAGGCCGACGGTGGGCAGCGCGCGGCCGAAGGACGCCAGGTTGATGGCGACGAACGCGCCCTTGCCGGTGTGGCCGATCAGCAGACCGAGGGGCAGGCCGATCGCGGCGGCGATCAGGGTCGCGAGGAGCGAGTACTGGAGGTGCTCGGCGAGCCGGTGGCCGATGCCGTCCGGGCCGGCCCACTGGGAACCGCTGGTCAGCCAGGTGCCGAGGTTCTTGAACAGCTCGTACATCTCAGGCTCGCCTCCTGCGCCACGGGGTGAGGACGTACTGGAGGGCCACCAGCAGGGCGTCGGCGACCACCGCGAGCAGGATCGTGAGCACCACGCCCACGATCACCGGGGTCGGGAAGTCGCGCTGGAAGCCGTCGGTGAAGAGCTGGCCGAGGCCGCCGTCGCCGATGTAGGTGGCGACACTCACCAGCGAGATGGACATGACGGTGGCGATGCGGACGCCCGCCATGATCACGGGGAGGGCCAGCGGGAGCTCGACCGTGAGGAGGGTGCGCAGCGGGCGGGTGCCCATCGCCTTGGCCGCCTCCTTGGTCTTCGCGGGGACCGAGTCCAGCCCCTCGACCGTGTTCCGCAGCAGCACGACCAGCGTGTAGACGGTCAGGCCGATGACCGTGGTGGTGCGGGTCAGACCGCTGATCGGCAGCAGCAGGACGAAGATCGCGATCGACGGGATCGTGAAGAGCACGTTGGAGAGTCCGAGCAGGAAGCCGCGCAGCGGGCGGACCCGGTGGGCGACGACCGCGAGCGGGAGCGAGATCAGCAGACCGAGGAAGACCGCGGTCATCGCCGCCTGGAGATGGGAGAACGTGAGGCTGGTGAGGTCGTCGGTGTGGTCGCCTATCCACGACCAGTCGATGGTCATGCGGCCACCACCCGGGCCTCGGTGTGGGCCTGGCCGGCGTGCGCGTGGATGTCGTCGCGGGACGAGACGCCGGTGAGGACTCCCTGGAAGTCGACCCGGGCTATCAGCCCGGTCGGCGAGGCGATCGACTCGTTCAGCGCCGCCAGCAGGGAGTCGTCGTCCGTCAGCGGCCGTACGGGGAGTTCGGCGTCCTTCGAAGCCCAGTGCAGGGGCTTGTTCGCCGCGTCGCGTACGAGGGTCCAGTCGCCGCCCTCCGGTGCCGGGCCCTGCGGGAGGCCCGCGAGGGTCTTCAGCGAGAGCAGTTTCAGTCCGCGCTCGGCGCCCAGGAAGTCGGCCACGAAGTCGTCGGCCGGGCGGGCCAGCAGCTCGGCGGGCGGGGCGCACTGGACGAGATGGCCGCCGGTGCGGAAGACGGCGATACGGTCGCCGAGCCGGACCGCCTCGTCGATGTCATGGGTGACGAAGACGATCGTCTTGTTCAACTCCTTCTGAAGTCGGAGCAGTTCGACCTGGAGCTGGGCGCGCACCACCGGGTCGACCGCGCCGAACGGCTCGTCCATCAGCAGCACCGGCGGGTCGGCGGCGAGCGCGCGGGCCACGCCGACGCGCTGCTGCTGGCCGCCGGAGAGCTGGTGCGGGTAGCGCTTGCCGGAGTCGGCGGCGAGGCCCACGGTCTCCAGCAGTTCGGCGGCGCGGGCGCGGGCCTTCCTGCGGTTCCAGCCGAGCAGCAGCGGGACGGTGGCTATGTTGTCCAGCACCGTGCGGTGCGGGAAGAGCCCGGCCTGCTGGATGACGTACCCGATGGAACGGCGCAGCTCGGCCGCGTCCTGTTCGAGGACGTCCCTGCCGCCGACCTTGATGGTGCCGGAGGTCGGATCGACCATCCGGTTGATCATCCGCAGGGTGGTGGTCTTGCCGCAGCCGGAGGAGCCGACCAGGACGGTCACCCCGCCCTCCGGCATCTCCAGGGAGAGGTCGTGGACTGCTGTCGTGCCGTTGGGGAAGCGCTTGTGGACCGCGTCGAACTGGATCATGAGATGTCCCTTGCCCGGCTGTATAACGTCATGCAGAGTTCTTCGTAGGTGAATAGCTTGTCAACGGTCTGGCGTTAATCCGAGGTAACGGATGACCGCAAGGCAAGATCAGGTGTCCGTTTGAGGGGAGTTTGGGCGTGTTGTCGTCTCGCATCGTGGACGCACCCGGAATTGCGCATTCCGGCCTGGTGATCCTCGACGGCATCGGAATGGGCGTCGAGGACGTCGTACGACTCGCCGACGGCACCGCCCGGCCGGTCCCCGGCACGGACGGAATGCGGCGCGCGGAGGAGTCCTGGAACGCCGCCCGGCAGATCGCCGCGACCGGCCGCGTCTACGGCCGTTCGACCGGCGTCGGCGCCAACCGGAACGAGGACGTACCCACCGAGGCGGCCGCGGGGCACGGGCTGCGGCTGCTGCGCAGCCACGCCGGCGCGATCGGCGAGGAACTGCCGGCCCGGCAGGTGCGCGCGATGCTCGCGGTGCGGGCCAACCAACTGCTGGCGGGCGGCGCGGGACTGCGGCCGAGTGTCGTCACCGCCCTGTGCGAGGCGCTGGAGGCGGGGGCGTACCCGGTCGTCAACGAGTTCGGCTCGGTCGGCACCGGCGACATCGCCGCACTGGCCCAGGTGGGGCTGGCGCTGGCCGGGGAGCACCCCTGGCGGGGCGAGAAGGCCCCGGATCCCCAGCCCCTCGACAACAACGACGCCCTGGCCCTTATCAGCAGCAACGCCCTCACCCTCGGCCAGTCGGCGCTCGCCCTGCACGAGCTGCGCGGCCTGATCGAGGCCACCCAGGTCGTGGCCGCACTCTCGCTGCTGGCCGTCGACGGCTCCCACGAGGCCTACGCGGCGCCGGTGCACGCGGCCCGCCCGCACCGGGGCAGTGTCGAAGTCGCCCGCCGGATGCGCGAGTTGATCGGCGCCGCCGACCGGCCGACCCCGCCGCTGGGCCGTATCCAGGACCCGTACGGCTTCCGCTGCCTGCCCCAGATCCACGGTCCCGCGCTCGATGCCGCCGACGCCCTGGAGCAGGTTCTGGCCGTCGAGATCAACGCGGCCGCCGAGAACCCCCTCATCTCGTCGGAGGACCTCGCCGCCTACCACCACGGCGGCTTCTACCAGGCCCAACTCGCCCTCGCCCTGGACCACTTCAGGCTCGCCGTCACCCAGGTCGCGCGCCTGTCCACCTCCCGGCTGTCCTCCCTCAACGAGCCCGCCTTCACCCGACTGCGCCCCTTCCTCGCCGACCACGAGCCCGCCTCCTCCGGCGTGATGATCCTGGAGTACGCCGCCGGCGCCGCCCTCGGCGATCTGCGCGCCTTCTCCGCGCCCGCCTCCCTCGGGCACGCTGTACTCTCCCGAGGCGTCGAGGAGCAGGCCAGTTTCGCCTCGCTCGCCGCCCGTCAAACGCTGCGCGCCTGCCGTGCGTACCGTCTGGTGGTCGGTTGCGAACTCGTGGCCGCCGTAAGGGCGCTGCGCCAGCGCGAGCTTCGGCCCGAACCCGGGCTGGGGGTGGGGCTGGCGCTGGAGCTCGCCGAGGCGGTGCTTGAGGCGGAGGTGGCCGACCGGCCGCTCACGGACGACGTCACGGCGGCCGCCGGACTGCTCGACCGGTTCACGGACATCTGGAGGGGGAGCACGTCATGAACGTGACCGACAGCCCTGCGACACGGTTGCAGGCGCTCTTCGAGGGGCACCGGCTGACGCCGACCCAGCGGCGCATCGCGCACAGCATGGTGCGGCGCGCCGCCGACGTGCCCTTCCTGTCCAGCGTGGAGCTGGCCGAACTGGCCGGGGTCAGCCAGCCGTCCGTGACCCGGTTCGCGGTCGCCCTCGGCTTCGACGGCTACCCGGCGCTGCGCAAGCACCTGCGCGAGGTGGTGCCCCCCGAGCAGGCGGCCGGCAACGGGTCGTACAACGAGTACCAGCAGGCCGTCGAGGCCGAGATCGAGAACCTGCGGCACCTCGCCGAGGTGCTAGCCGATCCGCGCCCGGTGCAGCAGGCCGGCCGGATGCTCGCCGCCTCCCGGCCGCTGCCGGTGCTCGGCCTGCGCGCCGCCGCCTCGCAGGCCTACGGCTTCGCCTACTTCGCCGCCAAGGTCCACCCGGACGTCCGGCTGCTCAACGAGGGCGGCACGATGATCCACGACCGTATCGACGCGGCCGTACGCGCCGGCGCCTCGGCACTGCTGTGCTTCGCGCTGCCCCGGCATCCGCGCGAGGTCGTGGACATCCTGGGCTACGCCAAGGAGGCCGGGCTGACGGTCGTGACCGTCGCCGACTCCGCCTTCGCGCCCGTGGCCAAGGCCTCCGACCTGCTGCTGCCCGCGGCGGTCGGCACCGGGCTCGCCTTCGACACGGCGTGCGCGCCGATGCTGCTCGGGCGGGTGCTCCTGGAGGCGATGGCCGACGACCTGCCGGACGCCCAGGCCCGCCTGGAGGAGTTCGACGCGCGGGCGGCGGCCCGGGGGCTGTTCGTCGAATAACAATCAGTCGGACAACCCGCTTGTCGAACAGCCCGCTTTAAGACTCGTCTCACCTTCTCTGGTTAGCGTCCCGCCCTACGGACTGACTGGGCCGACACCGGCGAGGAGGCTGCGGACATGGCGCGTGCGGGACGAGGGGTACGAGGAGGACAGGGCCTGGCCCGGGTGGCCGTGGTCGTACGGGCCGGGGCCGCGCCGCTGTGGTGGTTCGGGGTGTTCGCGGCCGGGATCGGGGTGCTGCCCGAGGGGCTCACCGGGCGGCGGATCGGCGTCATGGCCGGGGCCGCGCTGTTCATCGTCGGCGCCGCCGTCGTGGCGCTCACCCGCCGCAAGCGGTACACCGCGCTGCTGCGCGGTGCCGCCCGGGCCGGCAAGCACGATGTGCTCCAGGACCGGGCGGTGACCGTGCGGAACTGGCGCCGGGGGCACCGCTGGTGGCTGCTGCTGGCCTTCGCCGTCGCGCTCGGCAGCGCCTTCGCGGTGCCGGCCGCCGGCGGCATGCTGCTCGCCGGGACCGGCACCGGGCTGCGGCTTAAGGCGGCCTGGCTGGGCCGCCGGGAGCGGGCCGAGGAGCAGCTGGTGTGGCTGCGCGTCGACTGGCTCGACGGGCGCGGCGGCCGTCCGGTGGGCAAGGCCGTCAAGGCGTATCGCGGCACCGGCATCGCGGCGGGCGACGCGGCCCCGGGCGGGGCGCGCCGCCGCACCGCGGCGCTGGTGTGAACCCGGAACCCGGGGGTCAGACCTCCAGGTCCTGCTCGATCCTCTTCAGCTGGTGCCGGGCCATCGCCAGGTTCGACCGGGAGATGTCGAGCACCAGGTAGAGGAAGAGACCGTTGCCGCCGCGGCCCTTGAGCAGCCGGATCAGGTGGTACTGGCTGGAGAGCGTGATCAGGATGTCCTCGATCTCGCCCTTGAGCCCCAGGTGCTCCATGGTGCGCATCTTGGCGCGGATCACGTCCGTGTTGCCGGCCGCGGCCACGTTGAGGTCGAAGGTCTTGCTGCCGCCCATCGTGCCCAGCGCCATCCCGCTGGTGTAGTCGACGAGCGCGACGCCGGTGGCGCCCTCGATGGAGGTGAGGGCCTCTTTCAGCGCGGTTTCGGTGTTGGCCATGACTCTCTGTTTCCCTTCAACTGTCGGTTGCGGTGCGCGCGTCGGTGGTGGTGCTGGTACGTGGCGTGCGCGTGGTTCTGGTCCGTGTGGCTGCTGTGGTGCGGGCCGGGCGCTGAGCCTTGGCGGCGGCCTCGGCGGCGTCGACCAGCTCTCCGACCCGGGCGGCGGCGCGGCGGCCCTCCAGGTGGAGCCGGCCGACGTTCACCCGGTCCTCGGCGAGCAGGGTGAGTACGGCGCTGCGGCCGGCGGCGTAGGTGGCGACATAGCCGTCCTCGCCGCGTACCAGCAGCTCCCTGAGCTCGCCCTTGCCGGTGGCGTCGGAGACCCGCACGGCGACGCCGAGTTCGGCCGCGGTGAGGGCGGCGAGGCCCTCCGGGTCGACGCCCGGACAGTCGTGGGCGACGACCAGGCCGTCGACGCCGGCCGCGAGGGCGCCGGTGAGCTGGGGCATCCGGGTGCGTAGCCGGCGTAGTTCGTCGAGGACGGCTGCTCTGTCGGAGCTGCCGGGTTCTGCCGCCATCAGCTGTCTCCTCTCGGCGGGGCGGTGCCGTTCAAAGGGCCTCCAGCGCATCCCTGAGCCTCTTCAGCAGCGCGATGTCGGGGTCGGTGACCGGGGGGAGCCGGGGCGGGGCGGCCGTGGTGCTCCTCGGGGCGAGGAGTCCGGCCGCCGCCAGCCGCCGGATGTCCACCAGGGTGTGGAAGGCCGGCCGGCCCAGCTCCCGGGCGATCTCCGGGGCGGTGCGGACGCCGTCCACCCGGTCCAGGACCGCCCGCTGGCGCTGGGTGACCGGCGGTGCCGCTACCGGGTCGACGCGGATCAGCGGGGCGCCGTCCGTCGACGGGTCGGGCCAGATCCGGTGCAGCAGCTCGCGTCGGCGCAGTGTCTCGCGCTCCAGGGCGGTGGCGGGGACCGCCTGGAAGGGGCCGGCGGCGGCCGGCGGGCCGTATCGGAACCGGCCCGGGGTGCTGCTGGGGGCGAGCGCGAAGTACCCGGCGTCGTACAGCGCGCCGAGGCGGCACAGTTCCAGAGCACCCTTCGGCAGCAGGCCGGCGTCCAGCAGCCGGTGCGTGGCGGCGGGTATGTCGTCGGTCCAGGGCCAGACCGCCGCGTCGAGCGTGCCGCGGGCCGTGAGGAGCACGTCGAGGCCGGGGGCAAGGGGGCTCTCGGCGTGCACCACGCGGCCCTCGGCCAGGTGCAGGGCGCCGTGCTCGCGGACCAGGACACCGGTGGCCCGCTCCTCGGCGAGGCGTATCAGCATCGGCGAGAGCGCGCCGGCCGCCCGGTCGTGCAGGGCCGCCCGGTCCCGGACCGGCAGCGGCGGAGGTATGTCGACCACGGTCATCCCAGCACCAGCCGCTCGGCCATCTCGCCGAGCCGGATCCGGGCGAGGGCGAGATTGCCGTCCTCGCGGGCCAGCCACAGATGCAGGAACACAGTGGCGTCGAAGGACGTGACCACGAAGCGCAGCAGGTGGTAGCTGTCCCGGTTGCTGACGATCAGGTCCTCCACCGGAGGGCTCACCTCGGTGTCGTCCTCCGTGCTGAACGCCCCGTGCTCGGCGGCCAGCCGGGCCAGTTCGGCGGCCTCCGCCGCGGTGGTCTCGTGATCACCGCCGGGCGCCTCCCCGACCGTGCCCAGGGCCAGGCCGCTCGTCCAGTCGACCAACGCGGCCCCCCGGGCACCGGGCAGTCGCATCGCTTCAAGTAAGCACTCGTCGATTCCGGGCACCGTGGCTCCCCTTCCACCGCCTGGCTCTCCGGTTGAGTGACGCCGACACTACGCAACGTGTGCGAGGGGAGTGATGCGTTTGGCATTTTCCAGTGGAACATGCGTCCGGCAGACTAGTGTTGGTCAACTGAGCTGCTTTTCACACCAGTTGATCCCTCTGTCCCAGGTGTCTCAACGGCTCCCGGTTGCGCGCAGGGTGGTGAGCGCGTCCGCGTGCGCCCCACCGGATTCGGCCACGATCTCCGCGACCATCTGCGGCTCCCGCACGACGGCGAACGCCACGCCTCCCTCACCGTCCGGCGCGAAGCCGTAAACCCCCGGCCGGGCCAGGGAGTTGTAGGAGTAGTGACTGCCGAAGTAGTACGCCCCGGTGTCCAGCGCCGCCGCGTAGTCCCCCTGCTCCAGCGCCGGCAGCGAGCGCCCCTCGGCGAGCAGGTCACCCGCGAAACAGGCCGGCCCCGCCACGTCCTGCACCACCGCCGGCCCCTCCTTCGGCCGCCCCTTGCCGTCGTAAGCGGCGATCCTGATCGGCCACGCCCCCGGCGCGTACACCGTCCGCGGCGCCACCTGCACGCCCGCGTGTGTCAACGCGATCCGCCGCCCGCCGGAGCTCTTGGCGTACTCCACCCTTGCCACCACCGTCCCGTGCCGGGCCAGCAGCGACCGCCCGAACTCCGTCACCAGCCCGTACCGCCCGTCGAACAGCCCCGGTACCGCCTCCGCGAGCAGCCGCGCGTACTGCGCGTACGTCGGCTCCGTCGCCTCCGACGCGAAGTTGACCGACAGCCCACCGCCGATGTCGAGGGTGTCGACCTGCTGCCGCCCCACGCGCGCGTTGATCTCCTCGGCCAGTTCGTACGTCTCCGCCACGCCCCGCGCCAGCAGCGGCAGCGAGATCCCCTGCGACCCGACGTGCGCATGCAGCCGCGTCAGCCACGGCCGCTCCGCGAACGCCCGTACGACCCACTCCCGCGCCCCCTCGTCCCGCAGCCCCACCCCGAACTTCGAGGTCGCCGTCGCGGTGGAGGTGGCGCCGATGGTCCCGGCCCCGATCTGCGGGTTCACCCGGATCCCGAGCGGCGAACGGGGACGGCCACCGGTGGGCACCTCCTCGTTCACCAGAGCGTCGATCCTGGCCAGTTCCTGCGGGTTGTCCGCGTTCACGGCGACGCCCAGTGCCAGCGCCTCGCGCAGCTCCGCCTCGGTCTTGGCGGGCGCGTCGAACACCGTCCGCTCCACCGGCACCCCGGCCGCCCGCGCCAGAGCCAGCTCGCCCGCGCTGGCCACCTCGGCGCCGATGCCCTCTCCGGCCAGCAGCCGCACCACCGGCACCAGCGGGTTCGCCTTCACCGCGAAGGCGTGCAGGATCGCGGTTCCGGGGGCCGCGACCGCCTCGAACGCCTGGCGCAACGCCGCCACCGACGCGCGGATGCCGGTCACGTCCAGCAGGCCTGCGATCGGCGCGTCCGGGCCCAGCAGCCCCTGCTCCACGGCCGCCAGTACGGCCTCGTCCCGCCGCACGACCCGCTCACCGTCGTCGGTGCTCGCTTCGTTGCCTGCTTCGTTCTCTGCCACGGCGTCCCCCGACATGTCGTCATCCGCTCCCTTAAGGTCCATAAGTCCAGCCAAACACCCGGAACGCGGCCACGCTGGCGGACCGATGTATTGACTAGTTCTATTCATCGGGACAGGATGTGAATAACCGAATAACCACAGGAACACTTCACTGGCCGTCATTCGCTAGGAGGCAGACCATGTCAGGACCCCGCCCCGTACGAGCACCGCGCGGTACGGAACTGAGCGCCCTGGGATGGCAGCAGGAGGCCGCCCTGCGGATGCTGCAGAACAACCTCGACCCCGAGGTCGCCGAGCATCCCGACAAGCTCGTCGTCTACGGCGGCACCGGCAAGGCCGCCCGCGACTGGCGCTCCTTCGACGCCATGGTCCGCACGCTGCGCACCCTCAAGCAGGACGAGACCATGCTGGTCCAGTCCGGCCGCCCGGTCGGCGTGATGCAGACCCACGAGTGGGCCCCGCGCGTCCTCATCGCCAACTCCAACCTGGTCGGCGACTGGGCCAACTGGGAGGAGTTCCGCCGTCTGGAGGCCCTCGGCCTGACCATGTACGGCCAGATGACCGCCGGCTCCTGGATCTACATCGGCACCCAGGGCATCCTCCAGGGCACCTACGAGACCTTCGCCGCCGTCGCCGCGAAGAAGTTCAACGGCACCCTCGCCGGGACCATCACCCTCACCGCCGGCCTCGGCGGCATGGGCGGCGCCCAGCCCCTCGCCGTCACCATGAACGACGGCGTCGCCATCTGCGTCGACTGCGACCCGCGTGCCATCGAGCGCCGCATCGAGCACCGCTACCTCGACGTGAAGGCCGACTCGCTCGACCACGCCCTCCAGCTGGCCACCGAGGCCCGCGACGCCCGCCGCCCGCTGTCCATCGGCGTCCTCGGCAACGCGGCCGAGCTGGTCCCGCAGCTGCTCGCGATGAACGCGCCCATCGACATCGTCACCGACCAGACCTCGGCGCACGACCCGCTGGCGTACCTGCCGGTGGGCGTCGCCTTCGAGGACATGGCGGACGCGGCGGCCAAGGACCCTGCGGGCTTCACGACCCGCGCCCGGGAGTCGATGGCCAAGCACGTCGAGGCCATGGTCGGTTTCATGGACGCCGGCGCCGAGGTCTTCGACTACGGCAACTCCATCCGCGGCGAGGCGCAGCTGGCCGGCTACGAGCGGGCGTTCGCCTTCCCCGGCTTCGTCCCGGCGTACATCCGTCCCCTGTTCTGCGAGGGCAAGGGCCCCTTCCGGTGGGCGGCCCTGTCCGGTGAGGCCTCCGACATCGCCAAGACCGACAAGGCGATCCTGGAGCTGTTCCCGGAGAACGAGTCCCTCGCCCGCTGGATCAAGCTGGCCGGTGAGCGGGTCCACTTCCAGGGTCTGCCGGCGCGTATCTGCTGGCTCGGCTACGGCGAGCGGGACAAGGCCGGTGAGCGGTTCAACGACATGGTGGCGAGCGGCGAGCTGGCGGCACCGCTGGCGATCGGCCGCGACCACCTGGACTGCGGCTCCGTGGCCTCCCCCTACCGCGAGACGGAGGCCATGCTGGACGGGTCCGACGCGATCGCCGACTGGCCGCTGCTGAACGCCATGGTGAACGTGGCGTCGGGTGCGTCCTGGGTCTCCATCCACCATGGCGGCGGGGTGGGCATGGGGCGCTCCATCCACGCGGGACAGGTGACGGTGGCCGACGGTACGAAGCTGGGCGGCGAGAAGATCCGCCGGGTGCTGACCAACGACCCCGGGATGGGTGTCATCCGGCACGTGGACGCCGGGTACGACATCGCGGAGTCGGTGGCGGACGAGCGGGGCGTGCGGGTGCCCATGCGTGAGGGTGAGTCGGCGTGACACGGAGCGGCGACGCTTCGGCGGGGGCTGAGGCCTCGTCGCCGAGCGCGGGCGCGGCCGCGCCCACCCGCTCCGCCCTGCGGAACGACTGCCCACAGCCTGTACAGCCGACGGCGGACGACGGGCCGGAGGCTGTGCGGGGCGGCGGTCGGCAGTCTGTGCGGGTTGTGGGCGACGGCGGGTCGGAGCCTGTGGGGGGCGAGGGTCGGCACCCTGTGCGGAGCGACCGCCCGCAGGCCGGGCCGGGCGGTCGGCCGCAGCCTGTCGGTGGTAGCTCCTTCCACTCCATGTGGCGGGAGCTGCTCCCCATCGGCCGGCATTCCGACTCCCACGGTTACCGGCGCTTCGCCTGGACCGGGGCCGATGCCGAGTGCCGGGCCTGGTTCGAGGCGCAGGCGGAAGCTCGCGGGCTGGTCTACGAGGTCGACCGGAACGGCAACCAGTGGGCCTGGCTCGGGGATCCCGCCGCCGGGGATGCCGTCGTCACCGGGTCGCATCTCGACTCGGTTCCGGACGGCGGGGCCTTCGACGGGCCCCTCGGTGTCGTGTCGTCCTTCGCCGCCCTCGATGAACTCCGCCGCAGGGGAGCGGAGTTCAGCAAGCCCCTCGCCATCGTCAACTTCGGTGACGAGGAGGGCGCCCGGTTCGGGCTCGCCTGTGTCGGGTCACGGCTCACCGCCGGGCAGCTCACCGTCGAGCAGGCGCACAGGCTGACCGACGGGGACGGGGTCACCCTGCCGCGGGCCATGGAGGCCGCAGGCTACGACCCCGACGCCATCGGCGCCGACCCCGAACGGCTCGCCCGCATCGGCGCCTTCGTGGAGCTGCATGTCGAACAGGGCCGGGCGCTGGATCTGAGCGGGGACCGGATCGGTGTCGCCAGTGCCATCTGGCCGCACGGACGATGGCGGTTCGACTTCCGGGGCGAGGCCAACCACGCCGGCACCACCCGGCTGGCCGACCGGCGCGACCCCATGCTGTCGTACGCCGAGACCGTGCTCGCCGCCCGCCGCGAGGCCGAACTCGCCGGTGCCGTCGCCACCTTCGGCAAGATCGCCGTCGAGCCCAACGGCGTCAACGCCGTCCCCTCCCTGGTGCGCGGCTGGCTCGACTCCCGCGCCGCCGACCAGGCCACCCTCGACACCGTCGTCGACGGCATCGAGAAGGCGGCCCGGGAGTACACGGAGGCGCACGGCATCGATCTCGATGTCATCCGCGAGTCGTTCACGCCGGTCGTCGAGTTCGATCACGCCCTGCGGGACGAACTCGGGCGCATTCTGGGCCGGGACACCGGTCTCACCGTGCCCGTCCTGGGTACCGGCGCCGGACACGACGCCGGAATCCTCTCCGGGAGCATCCCGACCGCCATGCTGTTCGTGCGCAACCCCACCGGTGTCTCGCACTCCCCGGCCGAGTTCGCGGCCGAGGACGACTGCGTGGCCGGGGTGAGCGCGCTCGCCGACGTACTGGAAAGGCTGGCCTGCGAGTGACGACACGGACGACGTACTGGTTGGAGTACGCCTGGCTGGACCCGCACGTCGAGCCGGGTGTCGCCGTGGAGGTGGCGGACGGCCGGATCACCGCCGTCCGCACGGACACCCCCACCCCGCCGCCGGGGGCCGAGATCCTCAGCGGTCTCACCCTCCCCGGCCTGGCGAACGCCCACTCGCACGCCTTCCACCGGGCCCTGCGCGGCACGGTCCAGGTCGGCTCCGGGACCTTCTGGACCTGGCGCGAGTTCATGTACTCCTTCGCCGACCGGCTGACCCCGGAGACCTACCACGCGCTCGCCCGCGCGGTGTACGCCGAGATGGCGCTCGCGGGTGTCGCCTGCGTCGGCGAGTTCCACTACGTCCACCACGCCCCCGGCGGCACCCCGTACGCCGACCCCAACGCCATGGGCGAGGCGCTGATCGCGGCCGCCGCCGACGCCGGTATCCGCATCACCCTCCTCGACACCGCCTACCTCTCCTCGGGCTTCGGCGAGCCGCCCAACGCCCACCAGCTGCGCTTCTCCGACGGCAGCGCGGAGGCCTGGGCCGAACGCTGTTCAGTTCTCAAGGAACGGGATCACGCGCGGATCGGTGCCGCCATCCACTCGGTACGGGCCGTGTGCGCCGACCAGTTGGCGACCGTGGCCCGCTGGGCCGAGGAGCGGCGGGCCCCGCTCCATGTGCACCTGTCCGAGCAGACGGCGGAGAACGACGCCTGCCTGGCCGCCCACGGCCGCACCCCCACCCGGCTGCTCGCCGACCACGGTGTCCTCGGGCCGCGCACCACCGGCGTCCACAACACCCACCTCACCGACGAGGACATCGCGCTGATCGGGGGGAGCGGGACCGGCACCTGTATGTGCCCGACGACCGAACGGGACCTGGCCGACGGCATCGGACCGGCCGTCGCCCTCCAGCGGGCGGGCTCGCCGCTCTCCCTCGGCTCCGACAGCCACGCCGTCATCGACCTGCTCGAAGAGACGCGCGCGATGGAGCTGAACGAGCGGCTGCGCACCCGCACCCGGGGCCACTGGACGGCCGCCGCCCTGCTGCGCGCCGCCTCCGCCGACGGCCACGCCGCCCTCGGCTGGGACCACGCCGGCACCATCGAGACCGGCATGCTCGCCGACCTGACGACGATCGCGCTCGACTCGGTCAGAACGGCAGGGACGCTGCCGCGTCTCGGCGCAGAGACGGCCGTATTCGCCGCGACGGCAGCGGACGTACGGCACACGGTCGTCGCGGGCCGGCATGTCGTACGCGACGGTGCGCACACGCTCGTCCCCGATGCGCCGCAAGCCCTCGCGCGGGCCGTCGAGGCCCTCCGCGCCTGACGGGCCGTCGAAGCCCCCCGCGCCTGACGACCACCCACGAGGACACCATGAGCAGCAGCACCGTCATCACCAACATCGCCACGCTGGTCACCAACGACCCCTCCCTCGGTGACAACTCCCCTCTCGGTCTGATCCAGGACGCGGCCGTCGTCATCGACGGCGACCGCATCGCGTGGACCGGTGAATCCAGCAAAGCACCCGCCACTGACAACCGGATCGACGCGGGCGGCCGGGCGGTGCTGCCGGGCTTCGTGGACTCCCACTCCCACCTGGTCTTCGCGGGCGACCGCACCCAGGAGTTCAACGCCCGGATGTCCGGCCGCTCCTACACCGCGGGCGGCATCCGCACCACCGTCGCCGCCACCCGCGCCGCGACCGACGCGGAACTGGAGGCGAACCTCACGCACTACCTCGCCGAGGCCCTCCGCCAGGGCACCACCACCTTCGAGACGAAGTCGGGCTACGGCCTGACGGTCGAGGACGAGGCGCGGGCCCTGCGCATCGCCGCCGCCCACACCGACGAGGTGACGTTCCTCGGCGCGCACATCGTCTCCCCCGACTACGCAGACGACCCGGCCGCCTACGTCTCCCTGGTCACCGGCGAGATGCTCGACGCCTGTGCCCCGTACGCCCGTTGGGTCGACGTCTTCTGCGAGAAGGGCGCCTTCGACGGCGACCAGGCCCGTGCGGTCCTCACGGCGGGCAAGGCGAAGGGCCTGACCCCCCGCGTCCACGCCAACCAGCTCTCCTACGGCCCCGGCGTCCAGCTGGCCGTCGAGCTGGACGCGGCGAGCGCCGACCACTGCACGCACCTCACCGACGCGGACGTGGACGCTCTCGCGAACAGCGGGACGGTCGCCACCCTCCTCCCGGGCGCCGAGTTCTCCACCCGCGCCGACTGGCCGGACGCCCGCCGTCTCCTCGACGCGGGCGTGACCGTCGCCCTCTCCACGGACTGCAACCCGGGCTCCTCCTTCACCTCGTCCGTCCCCTTCTGCATCGCCCTGGCCGTCCGCGACATGCGCATGACCCCGGACGAGGCGGTGTGGTCGGCTACGGCGGGCGGCGCGAAGGCCCTGAGGAGGGACGACATCGGCCGCCTCACCCCCGGCTCCCGCGCCGACCTGATCCTGCTCGACGCCCCGAGCCACGTCCATCTGGCCTACCGGCCCGGGGTTCCGCTGGTCGCCGGTGTGTGGCGCAGGGGCGTCCGGGCCGTCGGCTGAGTCAGCTCGCCCCGGCCCGCCAGCGCTGGGCCGTGCCGTCGTTCACCGGGTCCAGGGAGAGCTGGTCGTCACCGTTCGGGGTGAGGGCCGTCTCGATGGCGATGGCCGGGCGGATCTCGCCGTCGGAGACGACGGTGAAGCGGAGGTTGTCGCCGTGGTCGCCGTCCACCGACGAGCACTCCCAGATGCCGACGCCCTTGTCGACCGAACCCCGGCTGTCCAGGCAGAAGTCGGGGTCCGCGGCGGACTGCAGCACGCCCCGGTCCGTGTCGACCCGCCAGCGCTGGGTGGCGGAGGCGGAGCAGGCGGCCGTGACGACATCGGTGCCGTTGTCGAAGGCACCGCCCCGGACGTCCAGGCAGCGGCCGGTGACGGCGTTCACGACCTGGGCGTAGCCGGCGCCCGGGGGCCTCGGGGCGGGCGACGGGGCCGGTGACGCGGAGTGCGTCGGGGACGGGGTAGGGGTCGGAGTCGGGGTCGGGCTGTGTGACGGCTTCGCGGCGGAGGGCGACTGGGAGACGGTCGCCGTAGCCGTCACGGTCACCTGAGGGGTCGTGGGCGGTGCCGGAGTCGCGGCCGCCGGGTTCTGGGCGTGCGAGGCCGGCCGGGTCAGCAGCACGAGCATCAGCGGTACGAGGGCCACGCCCAGGGCCGTGGAGGTCAGCAGGAGACGGCGGGACGGGGACCGGCGTCCGCGCGCCGCGCCAGGGCCGGGGTCGGGGTCGGGGCCGGGGAGCGGCTCCGACGAGGTCTCCTGTCGTACGTACGCCGTTCCGCCCCATGGCAGCAGGCCCTCCGCCAGGGCCGTGCGCGGGCTGTCCCGGAGCGCGGTCAGGTCCTCGAACGCGGCCGTGCAGTGCGGGCAGTGGGCCATGTGCGCGTGCAGGTCGGCGCTGTGCCGGGGACTCTCCGGGCGTACCGACTCCTCGATCAGGCGCCGGAAGTCCGCGCAGCGGGGGTCGTCGGAGGCGGCCAGGCGGCCGCGGAGACAGGCCTGCGCCAGGGACTGGAGCGCGGGCGGGGTGTCGTACCGGACGTCCTCGGGGGTCAGGTCCAGGTGGGTGGCGGTCCGGGCCGGGGGTTCCTGGTCCAGTACGCCGTACCAGATCAGGCCCTGGGTGCGGGACGGCAGGGACTGGAAGGCCGCGAGCAGGGGCGGGACGGGCGGCTCGGGCGCGCCCGTCGAGCTCAGGACCAGGAGGAGAGCGGGGTCCAGGGCGGCGGAGCGTTCGTCGTGCGACCACTCGGCGGCCAGCCGCGCGGTCAGCAGGAGCAGATGGTGGCGCAGGGGGACGACCGGCTCGGCGCCGCGCGCGATGTCCCGGGCGGCGGTGGTGAAGGTCTGCGCGGCGAGCCGGCGGGCCGCCGCGTCACCGGCCGTGCAGAGCCGGGCGTAACCGAGGACCGCGGGCAGGTGGCGGGCGCGTAGTTCCTGGAGGGCCGGGTACGCGGTGGGGGCGGGCGTGCGCAGGAGTGCGGTCAGGCGTGCGTCCGAGGGTGGGTTGTCCTGGACCATCGTGCGCCCCTTCGTGCCGGCCGTCGGTGTCCCGCTCCTTGCTGACGTACCGGCCAGTTTGGGGTGTGGGTGGGGCGCGAGGGAGGTCTTTGGCGAAAAGAGACGGCCAGGGTGGGCGACAGGGCTGCGCCCGGCATACGACCGTGGGCGCGGGGGAGCGACCTGCTCCCGTGCGCCCACGGCCGTACGACCCCGGCAGCCGTTCCTGTCACTCGTCCAGCGTCAGCGCCTTCCGCAGCTGCACCAGCGTCCGGGACAGCAACCGGGACACATGCATCTGCGAGATGCCCAGTTCCTCGCCGATCTCCGACTGGGTCATGCCGGCGACGAAGCGCAGCGAGAGGATCGTCCGGTCCCTGGGCGCGAGTTCGGCGATCAGCGGCTTCAGGGACTCGATGTACTCGATGCCCTCCAGACCGTGGTCCTCGTAGCCGATGCGGTCCGCCAGGGCGCCCTCGGAGTCGTCCTCGTCCGGCTGCGCGTCCAGGGAGGAGGCCGTGTACGCGTTGGAGGCGGCCATGCCTTCGACGACCTCGTCGTTCGTGAGGCCGAGGCGCTCCGCGAGTTCCGCGACCGTGGGGGCGCGGTCCAGCTTCTGGGCCAGTTCGTCGCCCGCCTTGGCGAGGTCGAGTCGCAGTTCCTGCAGGCGGCGCGGGACCCGCACCGACCACGACGTGTCGCGGAAGTAACGCTTGATCTCGCCGATGATGGTCGGCATCGCGAAAGTTGGGAACTCGACGCCACGGGACAGTTCGAAGCGGTCGATCGCCTTGATCAGTCCGACCGTGCCGACCTGGATGATGTCCTCCATCGGCTCGCTGCGGGAGCGGAACCGGGAGGCGGCGAACTTGACGAGCGCAAGGTTCAGTTCGACGAGCGTGTTGCGTACGTACGAGTACTCGTGCGTGCCTTCCTCCAGCGACTCAAGTCGCTCGAAGAGGGTCTTGGACAGGGCTCGCGCGTCGACCGCGTCGACCTCGTCGTACGGGGGGATCTCGGGGAGGTCGAGCCCCGTGACGAATCCCTCGATGGCATCCAGTTGTTCCGGTGGGGGTGTCGACGTCGCCGTCCGGGTATACGAGGCGTCGAGCCGGGGTGACATGGTGTCCTCCATCGTTCTCGGCATAAGGGCTGCCGAAGCCGTGCGTGCACTGCGGTGTGCGGCGCCTCCAAAGCCGGCGTGTCGGTTTTCGTGTCGCTACTAGCCCTACCCGGTTCACTGAGCCACTCGCAAGTCCGTTCTATTAGCATTTGTCCAATTGTGGGAGATTGTTCGGGTGTCGGAGTGCGTGGAGAAGGCGTAATGTTCGATGGCGTCGCCGCCGCGTTCGGCGGACATCGGAGGACATCGTCAGACATCGGTCAGACGGTGGTAAAAGCGGTCACGACCTCGGGAGAGAGACGGCAATGGACCACGGGACGGTCGGCAGCGCACAGTCGGGCCGGCTGCTGGTGGAGGTGCGGGAAGTGGGCCCCAGCGCCGTCGTGATTCCGGCGGGTGAGCTCGATCACCACACCGCCGATCTGCTGCGCGAGCCGCTCGACGATCTCCTCGACAAGGGGTTCTCACGCCTTGTCGTCGACTGCTCACGTCTTGAGTTCTGCGACTCCACCGGGCTGAACGTGCTGCTCGGCGCCCGGCTGCGG
The DNA here is from genome assembly GCF_055634995.1 of Streptomyces sp. NPDC111744. NCBI lineage: Bacteria > Bacillati > Actinomycetota > Actinomycetes > Kitasatosporales > Streptomycetaceae > Streptomyces > Streptomyces sp. NPDC111744. Next base: position 60,634 of record NZ_JBVKCG010000007.1, on the reverse strand, counting down.
GCCGAGGCCGCCGGAGGCGGGGTGCATCTCGCCGGGATGCTGCCCGTCGTCGCCCGAGTGTTCGAGATCACGGGAGCTGAGGCGGTCTTCACCGTCCATGACTCCGTCGGGGCGGCCCTTGCCGGCGAATCCGGCGAAACCGACAACGGGAGCTGAGTCTGGCCCCGTGTTCATAACCGGGGGGTGTCCCGGCGGATCGCCCGGGCAGGAGACATTCTGGATCTGTCGGCGACCGACCCGGCCCACGGTTGAGTGGGTCATGTGGACAGGCCCGTACGAACCGCAACAACGCGAAATTGTGAATCGTGAACCGGTGAAACGGTGAGGTGAAGCGCTGATGAGCACCACCCGGCCTTACCCGCCGGGCGACCGCGGCCCGGAGACCAGCGGCGTTTCCGAGGCGTCCGAGGCGGCGGCGTCCGACGTGCCGTCCGCCTCGTCGGGGGGTCGTCAGGTCCGCAGGCTGAGCCTCGTCGGCGAGAGCGGGGTCGTACCGCTCGCCCGTGACTTCACCCGCCAAGCGCTGCATGCGTGGGGCTGGCTGCCGGCCGCGTCCGCCGACCGCAGGGCCGCCGCCGAGGATGTGCTGCTGGTCGTCTCGGAACTCGTCACCAACGCGTGCCTGCATGCGGAGGGGCCGGACGAGCTGCTCCTGGTCTGCGACAACAAGGTGATCCGGGTGGAGGTGACCGACCGGGGGGCCGGGCAGCCGGCGCCCCGGACCCCGCATCGGGCGGGGCGGCCGGGGGGCCACGGAATGTTCATCGTGCAGCGGCTGTGCCTGGACTGGGGGGTTGTACGGGCGTCCGGGGCGGCCGGCAAGACTGTCTGGGCGGAGCTGGGGGCGCCCGCGTAAGGGGAGACGCCTCGTCCCCGTTCGCGATCCCGCGCCCCTTGCGGGGCGCTTCGGCATCCCCACACTTCCGTCACGCCCTTTCTCTTCCCTCCTCATGTGCCCCGGCGTACCTTGACGGCCGAATCTGATACCTCGTCAGTAGCGAATGGGGTGGACCGCCCGTGTCGTCGTACCCGAAACGCACCGCCGTGCTCGCGTCCGCCGCCGCCCTGGCCGGCTCGGCCGTGCTGCTCGCCGCTCCGGCGGCGCACGCCACCGTCGTCGACGTCAACTACGCCTGCAAGACGCCGATCGGCGACAAGAGCGCCGTCTCCCCGATCGACATCAAGGGCGTCCAGAGCGACAGCGGCTACAAGATCACGATGTCCTGGCAGAAGGGGGTCTCCTCCAGCCCCGTCGAACTCGGCAAGGGCGCGATGAACCCGAGCGCCACCATCAAACTGGGCGGCGCCGACAGCGGGACCCTGAACGTGACCGGCTCGCCCAACCAGGCCGCGATACCCGCCAACACCCCCATCAGGATCAATGACCTGAGTGGCACCTACACCCCGAAGAAGACCGGCAAGGTGACCTTCACGGCGGGCACGCTCACCATCAAGGCACTGGGTACGACGACGACCTGCACCCCCGGCAACAACCCGGGCCCGTCCCTCACCCTGGACGTGACCGCCGCGGGCGGTGGCTCCACCGGCTCCGGGTCGTCGTCCTCCGGCAACACCGGCGCCGACTCCGCGGGCACCCTCCCGAAGACCGGCCCCGAGGACTCGTTCGTCGCCCTCGGCACCCTCGGCGGCACCGTGCTGCTCGCGGGCGCGGCCGGCGCCCTCTGGCTGACCCGGCGGAACCAGCCCGTACGCCGCTGACCCCGAGGGTCCGACCGCTGGAGCCGCCCATGCCGTCCGCCCAGTCCGCCATCCGTGTGCTCGGCCTCGCCGTGCTGACCCTGCTCGCCACCGCCCCGCGCGCGGCGGCGGCCGAGGGCTGGTCACTCGCGCCCACGGGCGGCGGGCGCCCGTCCTTCTACGCCGAGGGCGCCCCCGGGGCGGTCCTCCAGGACACCGTGTCGGTGACCAACCGCGGGGGGCACCCGGTCACGGTAGGGCTGTCCGGCACCGGCGTCCCCGTCACCTTCGCCGAGCGGAGCGTCCGTGTCCCCGCCCGCACCCGCGCCGACGTCCCCTTCACGGTGACCGTCCCGGCCGGTGACGCCCCCGGCGACCGCCCCGGCACGCTCGTCGCCGAGGACGCCGACGGCCGCACCGCCACCGTCCGCGTCCGGCTGCGCGTCGGCGGCCCCACCCTCACCGCGCTGACCGTCGAACATGTCGCCGTCCACGGTGACCGCATCACGTACGAGCTGGTCAATCGGGGTACGACCGTCCTCGTACCGAAACTCGCGGTACACGCGGACGGTGTCTTCGGCCGGGGCCTCCTCGACCGGGCCCCGCGCACCCTCCCGGTCCGCCTGGCCCCGGGCAGCCGCACCGAACTCAGCGAGCCCTGGCTCGGGCACCCCGCCCTGGACGCGGTCGACGTCCGGCTGACGGCGACGGCGGCGGGCGGCGCGCACGACACGGCGGGCGCGCGGGCGCGGTTCGTGCCCTGGGGCGCGGTCGCGGGAGCCGCGGGCGCGCTGACGGCGGGCGCCGCCGTGACGGTCGTACGACTGCGCGGGCGCCGGGGCGACCCCATGACCGAACGCCTGCCGATGGAAGCCGAGTTGACGGGAGCGGCGAGGTGAGAGCGCGTGCGATCGCGATATCGACGGCGCTGGCGGCGTTGTTCTCGCTGCTTCTGACGCCCCTGGCCGCGGCCGCCGACGGGCCGGCCGTCAGGGTCTCCGAGTCCCAGGCCGGCACCGGCGGCTCGATCACCGTCAGCGGCACCGGCTGGCGGCCGCACACCCTGCTGATGATGCTGATCTGCGGCCAGGCCACCCCCGCCCGGGGCGTGATCGGCGGCACCAACTCCTGCGCCAACGCCGACGGCCGGGCCGTCACCACGGACGCGAACGGCGGCTTCGGCAAGCAACTCCCGGTCGCCGAACCGCCGGTGCCCTGCCCCTGCGTGGTGCACGTGGCCACCGTGACCGGCGCGAAGGCCGACGCGGACACAGTCTTCAAGGTCGCCGGGCACCCCGTGAAGGCGCTGCCCGCCGACCCCACCGGCGGTCGTCTCTCGATGCTCACCGACACCCGCCTCGACGGCTCCTCGGGCCTGCTGACCTGGTTCGGCGCACCCCCCTCCCGCACCCTCGTCTTCACCATCGGCAACGCGGGCTCCACCACCCTCAAGGACCCCGTCTTCCAGGTCGGCACCGCCCACGGCGTGTTCGCCCCCCAGTGGGACGAGCAGCAGTGGCGCGGCACCCTCGCACCCGGCAAGAAGGCGCAGGTCGAACTGCCCGTCGAACTCTCCGCCGGGGCGCACGGCGACTACACCGTCTCCCTCAGGTACGACGGCGAGGTGCTCGCCGAGCAGCCCTGGGGCGTCGGCCGCCCCTGGGGCGTGACCCTGTTCTGGATCCTGCTCTGCGTGGTCGTACCGGCCGCCGTCTTCCGGATCGGCATGGCGGTGGTGGACCGGGTACGACCGCCCCGCGCCGGCGGCATCCGCCACCGGGGCGTGCACCGCCCGAACCTGCGCCTGCCGCGCCTGAGCGCGCCGGAGCCCGCGCCCGACACGACCTCGACCCTGCCGTGGTTCACCCCGGACTCCGGTCCGGGCACGGCGGCCGGTCGGCTCTCCGCACCGCACGACGGCAGTTCCACGAGTCCCACGACTCCCACCAGGAAGGGAACCACGTGACCATGCGAAGGAGAGTGACACCGGTCAGAGCGGGTGCGGCGGCGGCCGCGCTGGTCCTCGGCGGGGCGGGCGTGCTGCTCGGCGCGGCCGCAGGGACCGCACAGGCGGCCGAGGTGTCGTTCGCCACCCACTGTGTACCGCCCGCCGGGGTCGCCGACCCCGTCGACGGGACCACGAAGGTCGAGATCACCGCGCCCGCCACCGCGAAGGTCGGCGACACGGTCGACATCACCTGGAAGTTCGTGCAGGCCGCGTCCAAGAACCCGGACATCATCGACCTGCCCGCCAACTCGGTCCAGCCGTCCGGCACGCTCAAGGCGGCCGGCGCCCAGACCGCCGACATCGCCCTGCAGGGGCCGCGGGAGAACCCGGCGATCCCCAAAGGCGGCGACATGGTGCTGTCCGACATGACGGGCACGCTGAAACTGACGTCACCCGGCGAGGTGACGCTCACCCCGGACGCGTACAAGGTCAACGCGTACGGGACGGACACCGTGTGCACCCCGTCGGGGACGGTGCAGAAGGCGGCGACGATCGAGGTGACCGGCAGCGGTTCGAGCGACTCGGCGACACCGTCGGACAGCACGTCCGCGTCGGCGTCCCCGTCCCCCTCCGGCTCGGCGTCGGAGTCCGCTTCCGCCTCCCCGTCCGACTCGGTCTCCGCCTCCGCCTCCGACGGCACGGGCACCGGCCAGACCGACTTCACGGGCAAGGAGGTCGAGATCCCCTACGCCTGCAAGACGCCCATCGGCGACAAGAACGCGACCTCGCCGGTGCAGATCAACGCCAGGAAGAACGGCGGGAGCTTCGATCTCACCGTGCAGTTCAAGAAGTCGGTGATGGACAGCCCCGCGGACATCCCGGCCGACTCGGTGAAACCGTCGATGGAGGTGGTCCTGGGCGGCGCCGACAAGGGCACGGTCCATGTGGAGGGCCCCACGAACTCCTCCGCGATCAAGTCCGGCGACCCGATCGAGATCCCCGACCTGACGGGTACCTACAAGCCGGGCGCGAGCGGCAAGTCCACGCTCTCGCCGGGTGTGCTGACGGTCAACGCGCTCGGTACGACCACCACGTGCACGCCGACGAAGACGCAGGTGTCGTTGACGCTGGACACCAGCGGGCAGGCGGGCGGCGCGTCGGGGGGGTCGTCGACGTCCGGTGGCTCCTCCGGCGGCTCCAGCAGCAGCGGCGGCCTGGCGGAGACGGGCGACAGCAGCAACGGCGCGGTGAAGGCGCTCGGCCTGGTGGCGGGAACGGCGATCCTGCTGGGCGGCGCCGTGTTCACGTTCATGCCGCGCAAGAGGACCAGGTGATCCACCGCTTGTAGGGGCCGTTGACCGAACGGCAAGAGGGCCACCCCATTCCGGAGAATGCGGTGGCCCTCTGTCAGAAGACGATCAGTGAACGTCTCCCATGAGCTCCCGAACCTTCTTGCGGTACATCCACACAGCCGCACCGGCGAGAACCGCCAGCACCGCCTGGAACGCCACGATCCCCGTCTTGTTGAGGTCGACCCCGGCGATGGACAGCAGACCGGTCGTCGCGTCGCCCGCGGTGACCGCCAGGAACCACACACCCATCATCTGGGACGCGTACTTCGCCGGGGCCATCTTGGTCGTCACGGACAGACCCACCGGAGAGAGCAGCAGCTCACCCACGGTCTGCACGAAGTAGATGCCGACCAGCCACATCGCCGCGGCCTTGTGACCGCCATCGGCGATCGACAGCGGCGCGAGGAACAGGAAGAACGACGCACCGATCAGCACCAGACCACCGGCGAACTTCACGGCCGTGCTGGGCTCCTTGCCCCGCCGGGCCATCGCCAGCCACGCCCAGGCGAAGACCGGCGCGAACGCCATGATCATGACCGGGTTGACGGACTGGTACCAGGAGACCGGGAACTCCCAGCCGAAGATGGTGTTCTTCGCGGAGGCCTCGGCGAACAGGGAGACGGTCGAGCCACCCTGGTCGTAGATCATCCAGAAGACGGCCGCGGCCACGAAGAACCAGATGTACGCGCTCATCTTGGACTGGTCGGCGCGGTCCAGGCCCTTGTCGCGCTTGATGCGGGCGATGACGACGACCGGGATCAGCAGACCGGCGATCGTGATCGGGACCAGCAGCCAGTTCAGCGTGTAGACGCCGGAGCCACCCACGACGGCGTAGAAGACGACGGCTACGGCGGCCCACAGACCCGCCTTCGTCAGCGTCGACTTCTTCTCCGCGGCGGACAGCGGCGTCGGGACGATGTCCGAACGCGAGCTCAGGTGCCGGGTGCCGAGCAGGAACTGGGCGAGGCCCAGCGCCATGCCGAGCGCGGCCAGCGCGAAGCCGAGGTGCCAGTTGTAGTTCTCGCCGACCGTGCCGATGACCAGCGGCGCGGCGAAGGCGCCCAGGTTGATGCCGATGTAGAAGAGCGTGAAGCCACCGTCACGGCGCGGGTCGTCCGGACCGCCGTACAGGTGACCGACCATCGTGGAGATGTTGGCCTTCAGCAGACCGGAGCCGATCGCGACCAGGCCGAGGCCCGCGAAGAACGTACCGGCGCTGGGCAGCGCCAGCGTCAGGTGGCCGAGCATGATGATCACGCCCGCGACGGCGACCGTCTTACGGGGGCCGAGGACACGGTCGGCGAACCAGCCGCCCGGCAGGGCGAGCAGGTACACGAGCGACAGGTACACGGAGTAGATCGCCGTCGCCGTGGCCGCGCTCATGTGCAGGCCGCCGGGGGCGACCAGGTACAGCGGGAGCAGGGCCTTCATGCCGTAGTAGGAGAACCGCTCCCACATCTCGGTCATGAAGAGAGTGGCCAGTCCGCGGGGGTGGCCGAAGAAGGTCTTCTCGGAACCGGGGGTGCCCGGTCGGACCGAGTCCTTCGTCAGGCTGGACGCCATGGGTCGTTCCTTGCTGGTCGGGACGCGCGGTGGGGCTCTGCGCGCCCGTGGGGGGAGCGGCCGGCACCGGCGGGTCGGACCGTCCACCCCACGCCCAGGGGAGCCCACCCCGGATCACGGAGCGGCGGACGGCGACCACCGGGATCCACGCCCCGTGACGCTGTGTCGCGTCCGGAGCCCGGCCAGAGGTCATTCCTTTCAAGGCCGGCCGGGGCCGACCCGCACACAAAAGAGACCTTCAGGGTCAAGAAGCCCACCAAAGGTCCCCGGGTGTACTACAGGCGTTCACGTCACTGTACGTCAGGACACTGGTGGATATGGAAGGACTTGAGACACGGATCACAGGTGTCGGGGGAACCGTGCACCCGCTTTCGAAGGCACCTTCCACGGTCTCACCTCTCGCTCACAGGTTCGTACCACTGTGCCCCAAGGTAAGAATCCCTGGTGCCGATCACACCCCGGCACAGCGCGTAGTCGGACTACCATCACCTCATGACCCGTGTACTGCTCGCCGAGGACGACGCGTCCATCTCGGAGCCGCTGGCCCGCGCACTGCGCCGGGAAGGTTACGAGGTCGAGGTGCGCGAGGACGGACCCACCGCGCTCGACGCCGGAATCCAGGGCGGCATCGACCTGGTCGTGCTGGACCTCGGACTGCCCGGCATGGACGGCCTGGAGGTCGCGCGCCGACTGCGTGCCGAGGGCCACGCCGTACCGATCCTCATCCTGACCGCGCGGGCCGACGAGGTGGACACCGTCGTCGGCCTGGACGCGGGCGCCGACGACTACGTCACCAAGCCGTTCCGCCTCGCCGAACTGCTCGCCCGGGTGCGGGCGCTGCTCCGCCGCGGTGCCGCCGAGCCCGCGCAGCCGCCGGCCACGCACGGTGTGCGGATCGACGTCGAGTCGCACCGGGCGTGGATGGGGGACGAGGAACTCCAGCTCACCGCGAAGGAGTTCGACCTGCTGCGGGTGCTGGTGCGGGACGCGGGGCGGGTCGTCACGCGCGACCAGCTGATGCGGGAGGTCTGGGACACGACGTGGTGGTCGTCGACCAAGACGCTCGACATGCATATCTCGTGGCTGCGGAAGAAGCTCGGCGACGATGCGGCGAACCCTCGGTACATCGCTACCGTGCGTGGTGTGGGCTTCCGGTTCGAGAAGAGCTAAGGGCGATTCGTCGTGGGTGGCACGGGTGGGTGCGCGACCGGCCGTCGTCGTGGGCTGATCGCGGCCCTGAAGGGGCGCTGAAGTGCGGCGGCGTCTGATCCAGTCCACCCTCGCCGTCGTGCTCGTCGTCATCGCCGTGTTCGGTGTGTCCCTGGTCATCGTCGAGTCGCGGACCATCAGCAACAGTGCCCAGGAGCGGGTGGACTCCGAAGCGCTCCGGCTCGCCAGCATCGTCGACAGCCGCATCCTCGGGGACGAGGACGTCACCGCCGCGATACTGCACAGCCAGGTCGGCAAGGACCAGTACGCCGTCATCCGGATCCCGGGCAAGGCGCCGATCGAGCTCGGGGTCAAGCCCGAGGGCGATGTCATCCACTACACCGTCGACGGCGAGGAAGGCGAGACGGTCACCGTCCAGGAGCCGCGGTCCACGGTGACCCGGGAGGTCGGCCGTACGCTGCTGATCATCGGGGCGGTCGCGCTGCTCGCCGTGATCGCCGCCGTCCTGCTGGCCATCCGGCAGGCCAACCGGCTCGCCTCCCCGCTCACCGACCTCGCCGAGACCGCCGAGCGGCTGGGCTCCGGCGATCCGCGGCCCCGGCACAAGCGGTACGGCGTCCCGGAGCTGGACCGGGTCGCCGATGTCCTCGACTCCTCCGCCGAGCGGATCGGGCGGATGCTCACCGCCGAGCGGCGGCTGGCCGCCGACGCCTCCCACCAGCTGCGCACTCCGCTCACCGCGCTGTCCATGCGGCTCGAGGAGATCACCCTCACCGACGACCCGGACACCGTGAAGGAGGAGGCGAACGTGGCGTTGACGCAGGTGGAGCGGCTGACGGACGTCGTCGAGCGGCTGCTGACGAACTCCCGCGACCCGCGCACCGGCTCCGCCGTCACCTTCGACCTCGACGAGGTCATCCAGCAGCAGCTCGCCGAGTGGCGGCCCGCCTACCGCAGCGCGGGCCGGGCCATCGTCAGCTCCGGCAAGCGGCATCTGCGGGCGGTGGGCACACCCGGCGCGGTCGCGCAGGTGCTGGCGGCGCTGATCGAGAACTCGCTGATGCACGGCGGCGGCACGGTCGCCCTGCGCACCCGGGTCACCGGCAACCAGGCGGTGGTGGAGGTGACCGACGAGGGGGCCGGAGTGCCCGCCGACCTCGGCAACCGCATCTTCGAGCGCACGATCAGCGGCCGTAACTCCACCGGGATCGGGCTGGCCGTCGCCCGTGACCTCGCGGAGGCCGACGGCGGCCGCCTGGAACTGCTCCAGGCCCAGCCGCCGGTGTTCGGCCTGTTCCTGTCCCGCACCCCACCGGCACACAAGAAGCCTGACGACAACCGGCCGATGGTCCGCTAGGAGACCCGCTGCTGGGGCTGAGGCTTGTCGGAGTCGGCGGCCTCCTCCAGGATCGACTCCGCCTTCGCGACCGTCTCGCGGACAGGGAGCGCCTTGAACACCCAGGAGCGGTACGACCAGAAGCGGAACAGCGTCGCCACGCCGATACCGACGAACTTGAAGACGTTGCTCTGCAGCGGGCTGTCCCAGCCGAAACCGTAGGTCGCCAGATACAGCACACCGTTCTCGATCACCAGGCCGACCGCGCTGAACAGCAGGAACAGCGTGAGTTCCTTGGTGCGGCCGCCCTTGTCACGGTCCCGGTACGTCCAGTAGCGGAAGCCGATGTAGTTGAAGACGATGGCGACGACGGTCGCTATGACGCTCGCCCGCACCACCGGCAGGTCGGTGACATGCCGGACCAGGTTGAAGACGCCGAGATTGACGAGAATGCCGGCAGCGCCGACGGCGCCGAATTTGGCGACCTCGCGTGCGAGCCGTTGCAGGCCCGAGGAACCACGTTCCATGGTTGTTCGGGCTCCCGTCCGTAGGTATTGGCGACCAACCCATGCTAACGACCCGGAATGTCCCACGCCTGTGGATGGCGACACAGATCGGGAACAGCTCGGAAAGAGCACGGGAAAAGCGGGGCAAGAGACGGCGAAGCGACGGGTAAGAGCCCTGGTCGGGGGCGCGGAAACCGGCCACCGTGGCGCGGCCGATACCCTGGGGGCGTGACGTTCCCGGTAGTCGGCATGGTCGGCGGGGGCCAGCTCGCGCGTATGACGCACGAAGCGGGCATCCCGTTGGGCATCAGGTTCAAGCTCCTCAGTGACACCCCTCAGGATTCCGCGGCCCAGGTGGTGAGCGATGTCGTCATCGGCGACTACCGCGACCTGGAGACACTGCGTTCCTTCGCGCGCGGCTGCGACGTGATCACCTTCGATCACGAGCATGTGCCCACCGAGCATCTGAGGGCCCTGGAGGCGGACGGCATCCCCGTGCGCCCAGGTCCCGACGCGCTCGTGCACGCCCAGGACAAGGGCGTGATGCGGGCGAAGCTCGACGCGATCGGCATCCCCTGCCCGCGCCACCGGATCGTGGCCGACCCGGAGGACGTCGTCCGGTTCGCGGCCGAGGGCGACGGCTTCCCCGTCGTACTGAAGACCGTCCGCGGCGGCTACGACGGCAAGGGCGTGTGGGTCGTGGAGACCGCCGAGGAGGCCACCGACCCGTTCCGCGCCGGTGTGCCCGTCCTCGCCGAGGAGAAGGTCGACTACGTCCGCGAGCTCGCCGCCAACGTCGTACGCTCCCCGCACGGCCAGGCCGTCGCCTACCCGGTGGTCGAGTCCCAGCAGGTGAACGGCGTCTGTGACACGGTCATCGCGCCCGCCCCCGACCTGGACGAGTCCCTCGCCCTGCGGGCCGAGGAGATGGCGCTGCGGATCGCCAAGGAACTGGGCGTGGTCGGCCACCTGGCCGTCGAGCTGTTCCAGACCCGCGACGGCCGCATCCTCGTCAACGAGCTGGCGATGCGCCCGCACAACTCCGGCCACTGGACCCAGGACGGCGCGATCACCTCGCAGTTCGCCAACCACGTCCGCGCCGTCCTCGACCTGCCCCTCGGCGACCCGCGCCCGCGCGCCAGGTGGACGGTCATGGTCAACGTCCTCGGCGGCGACTACTCCGACATGTACTCCGCGTACCTGCACTGCATGGCCCGCGACCCCAAACTGAAGATCCACATGTACGGCAAGGACGTGAAGCCCGGCCGCAAGGTGGGCCACGTCAACACCTACGGCGACGACCTGGACGACGTTCTCGAACGCGCACGTCACGCTGCCGGCTACCTGAGAGGGACGATCACCGAATGAGCCCCGTTGTTGGCATCGTCATGGGGTCGGACTCCGACTGGCCCGTCATGGAGGCCGCCGCGAAGGCGCTGGACGAGTTCGAAATCGGGTACGAGGTCGACGTCGTCTCCGCGCACCGCATGCCGCGCGAGATGGTGACCTACGGCGAGCAGGCGGCGGAGCGCGGCCTGAAGGTGATCATCGCGGGTGCGGGCGGTGCAGCCCATCTGCCCGGCATGCTCGCCTCCGTCACCCCCCTCCCGGTCATCGGCGTCCCGGTCCCGCTGAAGTACCTCGACGGCATGGACAGCCTCCTGTCGATCGTGCAGATGCCGGCCGGTGTCCCGGTCGCCACGGTCTCGGTCGCCGGCGCCCGTAACGCGGGCCTGCTGGCCGCCCGCATCCTGGCCACGCACGACGAGGACCTCCTGGCCCGGATGCGCGACTTCCAGCAGGACCTCAACGACCAGGCGACCGAGAAGGGCAAGCGGCTGCGGGCAAAGGTCGAGGGCGGCTCCGCCGGCTTCGGCTTCGGCAAGTAGGACACAGGGAAGCAGTACGCAATGACCTCTCTCGACGAAGCCCGGTCCCTGCTGCGCGAGTTTCCGGTCGTCGACGGCCACAACGACCTGCCCTACGCACTGCGCGAGCAGGTCCGCTACGACCTCGACGCCCGTGACATCGCCACCCACCAGAACGCGCATCTGCACACCGACATCCCGCGCCTGCGCGAGGGCGGGGTGGGCGCGCAGTTCTGGTCGGTGTACGTCCGCTCGGACCAGCCGGGCGCGGTCCCGGCGACCCTCGAACAGATCGACTGCGTACGACAGTTGATCGCCCGTTACCCCGCCGACCTGCGGGCCGCGCTGACCGCCGCCGACATGGAGGCGGCCCGCGCAGAGGGCCGGATCGCCTCCCTCATGGGCGCGGAGGGGGGCCACTCCATCGACAACTCGCTGGGCACGCTGCGTGGCCTGTACGCCCTCGGCGTGCGCTACATGACGCTCACCCACAACGACAACAACGACTGGGCGGACTCGGCGACGGACGAGCCGAACGTCGGCGGTCTGTCGTCCTTCGGCCGCGAGGTGGTGAGGGAGATGAACCGCCTGGGCATGCTGGTCGACCTCTCCCATGTGGCCGCGACGACCATGCGGGCCGCGCTCGACACCACCACCGCCCCGGTGGTCTTCTCCCACTCCTCCTCCCGGGCCGTCTGCGACCACCCCCGCAACATCCCTGACGACGTCCTCGAACGCCTCCCCGCCAACGGCGGTCTGGCCATGGTGACGTTCGTGCCGAAGTTCGTGCTCCAGGCAGCGGTCGACTGGACGGCGGCGGCCGACGACAACATGCGCGCGCACGGCTTCCACCACCTCGACACCACCGAGGACGCGATGAAGGTCCACCGGGCCTTCGAGGAGAGCCACCCCCGCCCGATCGCTACGGCCGCCACGGTCGCCGACCACCTCGACCACATGCGCGAGGCCGCCGGCATCGACCACATCGGCATCGGCGGCGACTACGACGGCACGGCCTTCACCCCAGAGGGCCTGAACGACGTCTCGGGCTACCCCAACCTGATCGCGGAGCTCCTCGACCGCGGCTGGTCCCGCCCCGACCTGGCCAAGCTCACCTGGCAGAACGCGGTCCGCGTACTGGGCGCGGCGGAGGACGTGGCCCGGGACCTTCAGGCCACGCGCGGCCCGTCCCACGCGACCATCTCCGAACTGGACGGCTGACCGGCGAGGGCGGGGTGGTCGGTGTCACCGTCGGCCCCGCCCCGATCCCGGCGGTCACCGGCTCCGTCACCTCCGCCATGAGGGCGGCCGTACCCCCGAACGCCCCATCCACCAGGAACCCTCCCGGGCGGCCATGCGACGGTGGGCTACAGCCCCATCACGACGTAGCTCACGACGACGTACGGAGCCCGCCATGGCCGACCTCCAGGACGACCGCCCCACCACGACCGAGGTCGGCGGGGACGACAGCCTCCCGGACGACCCGTTCCCGGTGGTGCCCGACGCCGAGTTCCTGGAACGGGCCCATGCCCTGCTGGCCGCGTATCCGGTCGCGGACGGCTACAGCGGGCTGCCGCGCGCGCTCGAGCCGTTGCCCTGGTACGACCTGGAGCTGGGCGAGGCGGCCGTGGACACGGACGTGCCCCGGCTGCGCGAAGGGCACGTGGGCGCGCTGTTCTGGTCGCTGGACCTGTCGGAGGAGGAGCGCGGCGACCGGGCCGTGGGAGCCACGCTGGAACAGCTGGACCTGGCACGCCGGGTGGTCGGAAGGCACCCGGAGGGGCTCCGGCTGGTGCGCACCGCCGGGCAGGTCATCGACGCCCGTAACTGCGGTCGCGTCGCCGTGGTGCTCGGCCCCGCCTCCGCCGCCGCCGTCGACGACTCCCTCGGCATCCTGCGCGTCCTGAACTCCCTCGGCCTGCGCGTGCTCTCCCTGGCCGGCGCCGACTGGGCGGACAGGGAGGGGCTGACCCGGTTCGGCGAGGAAGTGATCCGCGAGATGAACCGGGTCGGTGTGCTCGCCGACCTGTCCGGCGCCCCGGAGACCGTCCTCGCCCGTGTGCTCGCCCTCTCCAAGACGCCGGTCCTGTGCACCCGCTCCGCCGCCGCGGCCGTACGCCCGCACCCCGCCAACCTCTCCGACGCACTGCTCGCGCAGCTCGGCGAGCAGCGGGGCCTGTGCATGGTGCCGCTGACCGCCGAGCAGAGCGGGCAGGGCGTCCGGGACGTCGCCGACCACCTCGACCACGTCCGAATCGTCGCCGGCCCCGAGTGCGTCGCCCTGTCCGGCAGCTACGACTCCGGCGCCGCCCACCCCCGCGACCTCTCCGACACCTCCCGCTACCCGTACCTCATCGCCGAACTGCTCCGGCGAGGCTGGTCCGAGACCGAGCTGTCGCTGCTGACCTGGGAGAACGTCCAGCGGGTCCTACGCAGCGCCGACTTCACCGCCCGCGCGGCCCAACGTCGCCACGAACCGGCCCCGGCGCGACCGGCCGACCCGGAGGCGTGAGCCCGGCCGGGCGGCCGGCGAAGCGGATCGCCTGATCAGGGGATCCGGCACAGGCAGAAGGGATGACCGGCCGGATCGGCGTACACCTGGAAGTCCTTCTTCTCCCGGTCCTCCAGGTCCAGCGGCCGCGCCCCCAGCGCCAGCACCTTCTCGTGCGCCGCGTCGACCTCCTCCCAGGTCGCCCCCGCGTCGAAGTCGAGGTGGAACTGCTGGGAGTTCTGGCCGGCCCGCGGCCACTCGGGCGGCGTGTACCCCTCTGCCCGCTGGAAGCCCAGCCGCGGTCCGTCCGGTACCTGCAGTACGACCCACGTGTCGTCCTCGGCCACCGGGGTGCCACCCGCCACGGCGGCGTAGAAGTCGGCCAGTGCGTGCGGGTCGGGGCAGTCGATCACTACGTTGCGCAGACGGGCGACGATCGCCATGAGTCCTCCCTGGGTTCAGCAGGCGCAGAGACAGAACGGGTGCCCCGCCGGGTCGGCGTACACCCGGAAGCTGCGCGCCCTGTCCGTCGCGTCCAGCGGCTTGGCGCCCAACTCCAGCACCCCCTTCTCGGCCGTGTCCAGGTCGTCCACCACCAGGTCGAGGTGGAACTGCTGCGAGTCGTCGGGCGCGGGCCACTGCGGCGCCACGAAACCGGGCGCCTTCTGGAAGGCCAGCGCCTGCCCGCCGGGCACCTTCAGGTCCACCCACTCCTCGTCCCCCTCGACGCTGCCGCCCAGCACCCCGGCGTAGAAACCGGCGAGCGCGGGCGGGTCGGGACAGTCCAGGACGACGACACCGAGCTTGGCGAGAGCCATGACTTCCTCCTCGAAGTCCGAGTCGACCGGTTACCTGTAGAGACGGGTAACCGGTCACCGTTACCGCATGCTCCCCCAGTGGAGGTAACCTCGCAAGTGAATTCGGGAGGTAGCTTGCAGGGATGAGTGAGAGATCGCCCGCGCCGGGCGGCCTGGCCCTGGTCGAGGCCCTGGTGAACACGCTGGACATCGAGTCGGGCGCCGACGCGCTCGACACGCCGGACGGCAGGGCGCGCCTCGGCATCACGGAGGCCGAGCTCTCACCCGCCCGCGCGCTGCGCGAGTCGCTGCGCGCCACGCTCCTCGCCCACGCCGACCACCCCCCGCACCGCGAGGTGACCCCGCTGGGAGAGCTGCTGGCCGACGCCCCCCTCCATGTCACCGTGGACCCGGCCGACGGCTCGGCCGGCCTCGCCCCCGCCGACGGCGGCCCGCTCCTCTCCCGCATCGCGGCGGCGGTCGCCGGTGCCCTGGTCGAGGGCACGTGGACTCGCCTCAAAGCCTGCGAGGCCGCCACCTGCCACTGGGCGTACTACGACCGCAGCCCGGCAGGACGCGGCCGCTGGTGCTCCATGCAGGTGTGCGGGGCGCGCGCGAAGATGCGCCGGTACCGTGCCAAGGAGGGGTAAGGCACAGGCAGTTCACCGGCCACGCGTGGGTCGCGTGGTGCAGAATGCACACAAGACACCGGTTCGGCCGACTGAGCCTCGGCCGAACCGGTGTCGTCCGAACACCCTGAGACCTATGCGGTGGGGCGCCCCATGGCGCGGTACGTCCACCCCGCCCGCCGCCAGGCCTCCGGCTCCAGAGCGTTACGCCCGTCGAGGATCACCTTCGACGAGGCCACCTCACCCAGTGCCGCCGCGTCCAGCTCCCGGAACTCCCGCCACTCGGTGAGGTGCAGCACCACATCGGCCCCCCGCACACACTCCACGGCGCTACCGGCGTAGCCGAGTGTCGGGAACAACCGCCGGGCGTTCTCCATCCCCTTCGGGTCGTACACCGTCACCTGCCCGCCCTGCAGATGGATCTGCCCGGCGACGTTCAGCGCCGGCGAGTCCCGTACGTCGTCCGAGTCCGGCTTGAACGTCGCGCCGAGCACCGCGACCCGCTTCCCGAGGAACGACGCGCCGCCCAGCGCCTCCCGGGCCATCTCGACCATCTGCCCCCGGCGCCGCATGTTGATGGAGTCGATCTCGCGCAGGAAGGTCAGCGCCTGGTCTGCGCCCAGTTCACCCGCGCGGGCCATGAAGGCGCGGATGTCCTTGGGCAGGCAGCCGCCGCCGAACCCGATCCCGGCGCGCAGGAACTTCTTCCCGATCCGGTCGTCGTGCCCGATCGCCTCGGCCAGCTTGGCCACGTCACCGCCCGCCGCCTCGCACACCTCGGCCATCGCGTTGATGAAGGAGATCTTCGTGGCGAGGAAGGAGTTCGCGGACGTCTTCACCAGCTCGGCCGTCGGGAAGTCGGTCACCACGAACGGCGTGCCCTCGCCCACCGGCGTCGCGTACACCTCGCGCAGCAGCTTCTCGGCGCGCTCGCTGTGCACGCCGACCACGATCCGGTCGGGGTGCAGGGTGTCCTGGACGGCGAAGCCCTCCCGCAGGAACTCCGGGTTCCAGGCCAGCTCGGCCTCGGCGCCGACGGGCGCGTTCTCGGCGAGGTAGGCGGCCAGCCGCTCCGCCGAACCGACCGGCACGGTCGACTTGCCGACGACGAGCGCGGGCCCGGTGAGATGCGGGGCCAGCGACGCGATCGCGGAGTCGACGTAGGACATGTCGCAGGCGTACTCGCCGTGCTTCTGCGGGGTGTTCACACAGACGAAGTGGACGTCTCCGAAGGCGCCCACCTCGGCCCAGTCGGTGGTGAAGCGCAGCCGCCCGGAGGAGCCCTCGAAGCCCGCCACATGCCTGCGCAGCAGCTCGTCGAGGCCCGGCTCGTACATCGGGGTCTCGCCGCGCTCCAGCATGGCGATCTTCTCGGGTACGACGTCGAGGCCCAGCACTTCAAAGCCCAGCTCCGCCATGGCCGCGGCATGCGTGGCGCCGAGGTAACCGGTGCCGATCACAGTGATCTTGAGGCTCATGGATGCTCCAGCTCGGGGACGTTTGTGCTGCTGCGGGGCCGAGCATAACCGGGCCCTCCTGCGGGCAACTTTCCCGCTGTCGTCAAGCTCACGTCACCGTTCTGTGGGCGCCGTTCTAAACTTTGAGTTACTTAACAGTAATTAGCGTCAGCACCACTGCGTCTGGAGTGAGAGACCTTGGCCGGATCGGCTGACTTCGACCTGTACCGCCCGTCCGAGGAGCACGACATGCTCCGTGACGTCGTCCGTGCGCTGGTCGAGGCGAAGATCGCCCCGTATGCGGCCGCGGTGGACGAGGAGGCCCGCTTCCCGCAGGAGGCACTCGACGCCCTGGTCGCCAACGACTTGCAGGCCGTGCACGTCCCTGAGGAGTACGGCGGTGCCGGCGCCGACGCGCTTGCCACGGTCATCGTGATCGAGGAGGTGGCCCGCGCCTGTGTCTCCTCCTCTCTCATCCCGGCGGTGAACAAGCTTGGCTCGCTCCCGGTGATCCTCTCCGGCGGCGAGGAACTGAAGAAGAAGTACCTGACCCCGCTCGCCAAGGGCGAGGCGATGTTCTCGTACTGCCTCTCCGAGCCGGAGGCGGGCTCCGACGCGGCCGGCATGAAGACGAAGGCGGTCCGCGACGGCGACCACTACGTGCTCAACGGCGTCAAGCGCTGGATCACCAACGCGGGCGTCAGCGAGTACTACACGGTGATGGCGGTGACGGATCCCTCGAAGCGCTCGAAGGGCATCTCGGCGTTCGTCGTGGAGAAGTCGGACGAGGGCGTCTCCTTCGGCGCCCCGGAGAAGAAGCTCGGCATCAAGGGCTCGCCGACCCGTGAGGTCTACTTCGACAACGTCCGCATCCCCGCCGACCGCATGATCGGCGCGGAGGGCACCGGCTTCGCCACGGCGATGAAGACCCTGGACCACACCCGCATCACCATCGCGGCCCAGGCCCTCGGTGTCGCCCAGGGCGCCCTGGACTACGCCAAGGGCTACGTCCAGGAACGCAAGCAGTTCGGCAAGCCGATCGGCGACTTCCAGGGCATCCAGTTCATGCTCGCCGACATGGCGATGAAGATCGCCGCCGCCCGCGCCCTCACCTACCAGGCCGCGGCCGCCTCCGAGCGCGGCGACGCCGACCTGACCTTCCAGGGCGCGGCGGCGAAGTGCTTCGCCTCCGACGTCGCCATGGAGGTCACCACGGACGCCGTCCAACTCCTCGGCGGCTACGGCTACACGCGTGACTACCCGGTGGAACGCATGATGCGCGACGCCAAGATCACCCAGATTTACGAAGGCACGAACCAAGTCCAGCGGATCGTGATGGCAAGGAACCTGCCGTAACCACCCACTGAGGAAGCCCCGGCCCGGGCGGGCCGGGGCTTTTTCGGTTTCGTGCACCATCGGCGCGCCGTCAGAGGCCGAACGACACGCCTGTGAGCTTTTCCGAGGCGTCCCAGAGTCGGCGGGCAAGCCTCGTGTCCTGCGCGGCCTTGGACCGGCCGATCAGTTCGGCGCCGTCGCGCATGTGCATCCAGTGTTCTGGTCCGGTGAAGCTGTCGCCGGGGACGTCGCCGGTGGCGGCGTACAGCACCGGCAAGGCGCCCTGTTCGGGGTCCTGCGCGAACAGGCGGACCATCAACCTTGTGACCAGCCCCGTCGACCGGTCGTAGATGTTCGTCGCGACGAGGCCTGGGTGCGCCGCCACCGCCAGCACGCTGGACCCGACGGCGGTCAGCCGACGTTGCAGCTCGGACGAGAACAGCACGTTCGCCAGCTTCGACGTCGCGTAGGCGCTGGACTGTTTGTAGGGGGTGTGCTCCCAGTGGAGGTCGTCGAAGTTGATCTGCCCCATTCGCTCGGCCTGTGAGGCCAGCGACACCACCCGTCCGGTGATGTGGGGCAGGAGCAGGTTCGTCAGCGCGAAGGGGCCGAGATGATTGGTTCCGAACACGAGCTCGAACCCATCGGTGGTCCTCTCGAGCTCGGGGACCGAGACGCCCGCGTTGTTGATCAGTAGATGGATCGGGCCCTGCCAGTCGGCGGCGAAACGGCGTATCGATGCCAGGTCGGCCAGATCCAGTTGCCGCACCTCTGTGTCGCCGGGCACCGCTTCGGCGGCGCGCCCGCCCTTCGCCGTGTCGCGCACCGCCAACACGACATGCGCGCCGTACCCGGCGAGTGCCTTGGCGGTGGCGAGACCGATTCCGCTGTTCGCGCCCGTCACGATGACCGTCTTGCCGGTCAGGTTGGGAGTCATGGCGGCCAGACTAGGCACTGCCTATTATCTAGTCAACGTCTAGTTTCCGGTAGGATGAAGGGGTGAACCATAGGCCCTTCCATCACGGGAACCTGCGAGCCGCCCTGCTGGACCAGGCGGAGCGAACCTTGCGGGAGGACGGTATCGACGCGCTGTCGCTGCGTGAGCTGGCACGGCAGGTCGGCGTCAGCCACGGCGCACCTCGGAGCCACTTCATCGACCGGCAGGCACTGCTGGACGCGCTCGCGGAGCGAGGCTTCAACCGCCTCGCCGATGAAGTAGGAGTGGCGGTCGGCTCCGATGCAGTCGACTACAAGCAACGACTCCGCGCCGCCGCGGCCGCGTACGTGCGCTTCGCCGTCACCGACACCGCGCTCCTGGACCTCATGTTCACCGCGAAGAACGGCAACGCCCCCGAGGGGCTGCGCGTCGCCTCGGAACGACTCTTCGCGACCATCCGCGATCTGATCGACCGCGGCACCAAGGCCGGAGAACTCGAACCACAGGACCCGTACCGGCTGCAACTCCTCCTCGCCGCCGTCATGCAGGGAATCGCGGTCCTCGTCAGCACCCGCCGGATCTCCACGGAGGACGGTGCCTCCCTCGTCGACGACGCGATCTCTCTCCTGGTCCGCGCAAAGGACGGGTGAGGTGCGCTCGGCATCCGTCCCCTGAACCGGAAGCGCACCGCGCCGCACGACTCCTCGGTGCACTCGCAGGATTTCGAATGGCGGTACCGGTCGGTCGGGCTTAGGAACGGAAGCATGCGGGGCCTACCTCGGGCCCCTCTCCCTTCCCTGGAGGAGCCATGACCCAGACCGGACCCATGACCGCCATGAGCAAGCAGATGCAGGAGTGCGTCAACGCGTGCATGGCCACCCACTCGATGTGCGAGGAGACCATGAGCTCCTGCATGTCCATGGACGGTGGCCAGGCCCACATGCGGATCATGCGCGCGCTGATGGACTGCTCGGAGATGACCCGGATGTGCGCCGACATGATGATGCGGCGCTCGCCCCTGTCGGCCGAGATGTGCGCGATGTGCGCCAAGGCCTGTGACATGTGCGCCGAGGCGTGTATGTCCATGCCGGAAGACCCGCAGATGAAGCGCTGCGCCGACGCGTGTCGCCGCTGCGCCGAGATGTGCCGCTCGATGGCGGGCGCGTCCATGTGACACCCCGCTGACCTGTTTCAAGGGCACCCCGCCGGGGTGTCCTTGATCCATTCTCCGGCACGCTGGCCTCATGACGGACAGCTTCGACAGCGCCGAACGGGCCGTGGGACCACCGGGCCGGGCTCGACGAGTGGTGGGGCGGGGCCGTCGGCGGGGTGGCCGTCATCGGGCTGGTGGTGACCTCGCAGGACGCGGAGACGGTCGTACGGATCAGACGGGAGTACGAGCGGTTCGCCGCCGAGTACGCCGGCGGGGAAGGGCGCCTGGCCCTTCCCCATGTGGCCCTGCTCGCCGCCGGGACGGCCTAGTCGCCCCTAGTTGCCGCTGACGGTGACCTTCTGGTCGTTCTTCAGTTCGTCGACCAGGGTCTTGACCTTCGCCTTGTCCCAGACGAGGTTGCCGCCCGTGGAGCCGGAGACCGGCATGTTCATCGAGGTGCCGTTGCCGCCGTTGACGTCCTTCATCGCGAAGAACATCGAGGCCAGGTTCCACAGGCTCATGTCCTTGTCGACGGTGAGGGAGTCCAGGCCCGCGCCGAGGGTGGGGTAGAGCTTGAAGGGGTTCAGGATCGTCGAGGGGGTGGCCACCTGGTGGGCCAGCGCCGCCAGGAACTTCTGCTGGTTCTTGGTGCGCTGCAGGTCGGACGCGGCGAAGGCGTGCCGGGTGCGGACGAAGGCGAGGGCCTGCTCGCCGTTCATGGTCTGCTTGCCCGCCTTGAAGTCGGCGCCCGAGTACTTGTCCTTGAAGCCCTTGTCGATGTCGATCGTGACCCCGCCGACCGCGTCCACGATGTTCGCGAAGCCGGCGAAGCCGATCTCCACGTAGTGGTCTATGTGCAGCCCGGTGTTGAACTCGACCGTGCGCACGAGAAGGGTCGGGCCGTCCTCGGCGTAGGCCGCGTTGAGCTTCGTGTGCCGGCCGGTGCCCTGGTAGACCTTGCCGGACGCCGACCCCTTGTACGAGGGGATCTCCACGTCCGAGTCCCGGGGGAGGGAGACCAGCGTGTCGCCGTTGCTGCCGACGTGCAGGATCATCATCGAGTCCGTGCGCTGGCCCTCGGCCGACCCCGTGTGCAGTGCCTTCTTCTCAGCGTCCGACATGCCCTTGCGGCTGTCGGAACCGACGATCAGGTAGTTGGTGCCGGCGCCGGCCGCGGGACGGTCGATGACCTTCGACAGGTCGACGTCCCGGTGCAGCTTGGAGTCGGCCCAGAAGTAGGTCGCGACGGATGTGACGATCAGCACGCTCACGACCGTGATCGCCGTCCACTTGATCCGTTTGCGCCAGTTCGGAGCCGGGCGCGGGCCGCGCTCACGGGTGCCGCCGGGTCCCCCGCCCCCGGGGCCGCCGCCGTAGACGTGGCCGGTGTTGTAGCCGCTGTCGTACCCGTTGCCGTATCCGGCGCCGTCGTCGTAGCCGTTGCCGTACGCCGGCTGCTGCGGGACACCGGCGTAGCCGCCGCCCCCCTGTTGTGGGCCGCCGTACGGCGGCGCCGACGGCTCCCCGCGTCGTACCTGGCGCATCACGCGGGCGCCCTCAGGCTGCGCGCTCGCGCTACCGCGTCCGTACCGGTTGCCGCGGTTGCCGTCCGACCGTCCCTCGGGCCATTCGTTCATGCGCCCCAGTGTGCAGGCAGCGCCCGTACCTCTTACAAGGGCCGTCGGGAAATCAGGGCACCGCTGTTGCGAACCCGACACAAATTCCGTGATTGTCACTTCGGCATAAGGTAGGGGCCATGACAGACCAGGCCCCCGAGGCGGAGTCCGATATTCCCGGCAAGCCGACGTCCGCGTCCCGGACCACCCTGAGCCACATCATGACCCACAACGACACCAACCTCCTCGGCACGGTGCACGGCGGTGTGATCATGAAGCTCGTCGACGACGCGGCGGGCGCGGTCGCCGGGCGCCACTCGGGCGGCCCCGCCGTCACCGCGTCCATGGACGAGATGGCGTTCCTGGAGCCCGTCCGCGTAGGTGACCTGGTTCATGTCAAGGCGCAGGTCAACTGGACCGGCCGAACGTCCATGGAGGTGGGGGTCCGGGTCCTGGCCGAGCGCTGGAACGAGTCGGCTCCGGCCACCCAGGTTGGCTCGGCCTACCTGGTCTTCGCGGCGGTGGACGCCGACGGCAAGCCGCGCCGGGTGCCGCCGGTGATACCGGAGACCGACAAGGACCGCCGGCGTCATCAGGAGGCCCAGATCCGCCGGACGCACCGGCTGGCGCGGCGCCGGGAGATTCGTGAGCTGCGCGAGCGCAGGGTGGCGGAGGGCTTCGAGGACTAGGGCGGTGCCGCCCCGGGTCGTGTTTCGGCTGCGGCCCGGTGGGGGCTTGTCGCGCCCACGCGGCGGTGGCCGCACATTGGACACAGCCCCGCGTCCCTGAAGGGGCGCTCGTGCAGCGCCGCTGTTTTTCAGGGGCGCGGGGAACTGCGCGAACAACCCCCACGCACCCGCAGCCGAAACACGACCCTCAGCAAACCGTCTCGTCTCCCCTGATGACAGAGGCTCCGCCCTGCGGCGCCGGATCTTCGGGCCGTACCTTCCGGACGCTCGCGGGCCCCTTGAAGTCCGCCCCGGCCGTCACCCGCAGCACCGGGCCCATCCCCTTCACCGCCCGCACTTCGCTGCCCGGCAGGGCCGCCGCCAGTGAGCGGGCCGAGCGGTCCCAGCGGGGGTCGAAGGAGATCACCGTCCGCTTCACGTCGTGCCGGGCGGCGGTCACCGGCCGGCGGTTCGTCGCGAACCCCGCCGCCGCCAGCGCCGCGTCCATCCGCCGCGCGAGCCCCGTCGTACCCGTGCCGTTCTCCACCTGGACATGGATCTGTGCCGGTGCCACCTCCACGGTCACCGGCGCCGGCCCGGCGGGCCGCTCGGGTGCCGGCGGCGCCAGCGGCTTGTCCTCGCGCAGGGACCGGAACAGCTGGTCCGACCTGGCCTGGTCCCACTTCAGCGTCGAGCCGATGCCCTTCACCGGGTACGCCAGCTGCCCGATGGGGACGGTGGTGAACTCGGACGAGGACGGGGAGAAGCTCCGCATCGCCCGGCCGAGGTCCAGCAACTCGTCCGTGCCGAAGCCCGTGTCGGCCCGCACCGAGCCCAGCACCGCCCGCGTCACGTCCCGGAACCTGATCGGGTTGAGCAGCACTCCCGATGACGACACCCGACCGATCAGCGCCGCCAGGAACCGCTGCTGCCGTTTCATCCGGCCGAGGTCGCTCGCCGCGTCGACGTGCCGGGCGCGGACGTACTGCAGGGCCTGGCCGCCGTTCAGTCTGTGGGTGCCGGGGGAGAGGTCGAGGCCGGTGTAGGAGTCCTTCAGGGGCTGGGGCGTGCAGATCCGGATCCCGCCGAGCACGTCGACGGTGCGCATGAAGGTGAGGAAGTCGACCTCCAGGTAGTGGTCGATCTTCAGATGGGTCATGGCCTCGACCGTGCGGACGGTCAGCTGCGGGCCGCCCTCCGCGTAGGCCGCGTTCAGCTTGATGGGGTGGGCGGTGCGCGCCCGGCCCGTCGTCTCGTCGGTGTGCGCCGGTACCTCGGCGTACGAGTCGCGCGGCAGGCTGACGACCGTCGCCCGCTCCCGGTCCGCCGAGATGTGCACGATCATGATCGTGTCCGTGCAGTGGCAGGGCGCCCCGCCCAGCCGGTACCGGCGTCGCTCCGGCTCCGTGATCTTGTCGCGGCCGTCGGTGCCGACCAGCAGGACGTTCATGCCGTGGCCCTGGGCCGGACGGTTCTTCATGTCCTTGAACGGGTCGACCCGGGCGATGTCCGCGTCCAGACTGGCCATCACCGAGTGCCCGATCCCGGCCGACGCCATCACCACCACGGAGAGTGTGGTCACCGCCCGCATGGCCCAGCGCGGCCGCCGGGGCCTCGTGGGTCGTACCGGCGGCCGCGGGGCCTGACGGGTGGGCTGCGGTCGGCGCTGTGGCGGGGCGGGCCGGGCGGGGGACCGGGGCGGGCTGGCGGGCAAAGGACACCTCCGGACGGGGCCGTACGTGGGATCCGTGAGCACCGTAGGCCGATACGACCTTCAGCCCACGGCTTGGCCCCGGCGGCGCGCACCGGTGTCCCCCGTTCGCGGTAACGTGAGGCCCCTATGAACGCCAAGCCCGACGTGCGGCACCCCGCAGTTTCTGTGATCATGCCCGTCCTCAACGAGGAGCGGCATCTGCGCGGGGCCGTCCAAGCGATCCTCGCGCAGGAGTACGCCGGCGAGCTGGAGGTCGTCATCGCCCTCGGTCCGTCCACGGACCGCACGGACGAGATCGCGGCTCAGCTCGTGACAGAAGACGCGCGTGTGCACACCGTCCCGAACCCCACCGGCCGCACCCCGGCCGCGCTGAACGCCGCGATCAAGGCCTCCCGGCATCCGATCGTGGTGCGCGTCGACGGCCACGGCATGCTCTCGCCGAACTACATCGCCACCGCCGTACGGCTGCTCGATGAGACCGGCGCGCAGAACGTCGGCGGCATCATGCATGCCGAGGGCGAGAACGCCTGGGAGCACGCGGTCGCGGCGGCCATGACCTCGAAGATCGGCGTCGGCAACGCCGCCTTCCACACCGGCGGCGAGGCCGGCCCCGCCGAGACCGTCTATCTCGGTGTCTTCCGCCGCGAGGCGCTGGAGCAGCAGGGCGGCTACAACGAGGAGTTCATCCGCGCCCAGGACTGGGAGCTGAACTTCCGGATCCGCGAGGCCGGTGGCCTGATCTGGTTCTCGCCGGAGCTGAAGGTGTCGTACCGGCCGCGGCCGTCGGTGAAGGCCCTCGCCAAGCAGTACAAGGACTACGGCCGTTGGCGGCACGTCGTCGCCCGCTACCACGAGGGCTCCATCAACCTGCGCTATCTCGCCCCGCCGACGGCGGTGTGCGCGATAGCGGCCGGGATCGCCGTAGGCGCCCTGGTCACCCCGTTCGGGTTCGCGATCCCCGGCGGCTATCTCGCCGCGATCGCCGCCGGGTCCCTCCCGGCCGGCAAGGGGCTGCCGCTCAGGGCCCGGCTCCAGATCCCGCTCGCCCTCGCCACCATGCACATGTCGTGGGGGTACGGCTTCCTGACCAGCCCCAAGTCCCTGGCGAAGCGGGTCATCGCGTCCCGCCGCCCCGCGGTGCTCAGCCCTTCCTCTAGCTGAGCACCGCCTGAGAGCGGCCCGGACTACCAGGTGTAGTCCGGGTCGACGTGCATGCACGCCTTGGTGTCCGCGGCGTTGAGGGCGCTCGCCGAGGCGGGGGTGGTGTCGTCGGCGGCGGTGTACTTCGTGCCCGAGCGCCAGTCGGCGCCCACGACCAGCGTGACCCCGTCGACGTCCGTGGACTTCTTCACCTGGCCGGTCGGGATGCCCAGCGCCTTCGCGACCCGCTGGGCGTCGCCCGCCAGGTCGGCGCTCGGATAACGCACCAGCGTCCGGTCCTCGCTCAGCGGCGCCGAGGAGCCGGCCGCCGCCTTGGTGAAGCCCTTGCCGACCAGCAGCCCGGTGACCGCGGCGGCCCTGCCGGTGACGGCGGACTGCGTGCCGCCGCTGGTGCCGTTCTGCACCTGTACGGCGATCTCGTCGTCGGCCGCCGCCTTGTCGGTGACCGGCGTCGTGGCCGTCGCCTTCTTTTTCTTGTCCTTGCCGTCGAGGGCGATGTCCTCGCGGACCAGCCGCCACAGCTTGGCCGCGTCGGTGGGCTTGGGCAGGACGCGGTTGCCGTCCGAGGAGTACACCCACGGCATGGTCGTCATGGTGATGCGTTTGGTGGGGACCTTCTTCAGCTCCTTGCTCAGGTCGTAGAGCTTGGTGACCGTGCCGAGGCCGTCGTCCACCGTCAGTGCCTTGGTGGCCGTCTCGGCGAGCTTGAGGAGCTTGTCGGGGTTGCTGAGGGTCGCGTTGGAGCGCAGCTGGCGGACCATCGAGTTCATGTACATGTGCTGGGCCTTGGTGCGGGCGATGTCGCTGCCGTCCTCGAAGCCGTACCGCGTGCGCAGCCACTGCAGGGCCTGCTTGCCCTTGACGGAGGTGGTGCCCTTCTCCAGCTTCAGGCCCGAGCCGTGCCCCGAGGAGGTGTGCGAGTAGATGTTGGCGGCCACGCACACCGGAACCCCGCCGATCGCGTCCGCCATGGACACCACACCCGAGAAGTCGACCATCATGAAGTGGTCGACATGGATGTCGGTGAGCTTCTCCCAGGTGGCCACCGTGCAGCCGGGGCCGCCGCGCTCCAGGGAGGCGTTGGTCATGGTGTCGGCGGTCGCCGCGTAGACCTTGCCGGTGTCGGCGTCCGTGCACTTCGGTATGTCCACCAGGGTGTCGCGGGGCATGGACACCACCGACATGTTGGTGCGGTCGGCCGAGACGTGCAGCAGCATCTGGACGTCGGCGCGGGCGGCGGT
Source organism: Streptomyces sp. NPDC111744 (assembly GCF_055634995.1). NCBI lineage: Bacteria > Bacillati > Actinomycetota > Actinomycetes > Kitasatosporales > Streptomycetaceae > Streptomyces > Streptomyces sp. NPDC111744. The sequence goes on along the minus strand of NZ_JBVKCG010000007.1, from coordinate 33,994 downwards.
GCCGATGTCCTTGGCGCCGCCCAGCTTCTGGTTCTCGGCGGTGTCCCGGGCGTCGGAGCCGATCAGCAGGATGTTCAGGGGCTTCTGCCCGGCCGCGTTCGCCTTGGACGCGGCCGCGCGGTCCTTGGAGTCCCCGATGTTCAGGGACTCCTTCCTGATGTTGCCGTTGAGGTGCTCGTAGTAGAGGTATCCGGCGGTGGCGGTGCCGGCTATCGCCAGGGCCACGACCGAGGCCGACCAGCGCAGCACCCGGCGTCTGTGCCGCCTGCGGTCACCGTCGGCCTCGCCTCTGCGCCGTCCGCCGCCGTGCCGACCGCCATCGCCCTGGGGCGTCAGGGTCATCGTGTCATCGACCACGGCCACGTCGGACACCTCCCCTCGCACATTGCCGCGCACCAACTGCCCGCCCTCCCACTCGCCACTGCCGCCACACCCGACTCCCGGGCATCCGGGCACGGCGGCAGTGTCATGCAGTCGTTTAGGAGTTGCCTGTGCTTACCTGTGCGGTCCTGTGTGTGAAGGGATCGTGCCGCCTGTAATGACCTTGTATGGGACCGGAGGTGCGGGCTACCACCGATAGGGCGCGTACACGTCCATGCACTGCTTGGTGTCCGAGCCGTTGATGGCGTCGGAGTTGTCGGGCAGCTCACCGGCCTTCGGCGCGGACTGCTTGGGATACGTAGTCCCGTCGCGCCAGTCGGCGCCGACGACGAGGGTGACTCCCGACACATCGGTGGTCTGCTTCACCTGGCCGACCGGGATCCCCAGCGCCTTGGCGACCGCCTGGGCATCACCCTGCATGTCCGCGCTCGGATACTCCACGATCGTCTTCTCCACGGAGTCGGTGGCCGTCGAGGTGTCGGCCGCCGCCCTGGTGTAGCCCTTGCGGGCGAGTTCCGTGGCCATCGCCCGGGCCCGGCCGGAGACCGCGGTCTCGGTGGAGGTGCCGGTGGCGTTCTGCACCAGTACCCCGAGCCGGTCGGCCGGGACGGAAGGCGACTTGGTCGCCGTGCTCTTCTTCTTCGCGCCCGAGCCGTTCGAGTCCTTGCCGTTCTTGCCGTTCTTGCCGTTCTTGTCGAACGCCACGTCGTCGCGGAGCATCTGCCACATCTTGTCGGCGTTGGCGGCGTCCGGCACGACGTGGTCGGCGTTCTGCGGGTCCGGCACGTTCGGCATGGTCACGCTGGTGATGCGGTTGGTCGGCACCGACTTCAGCTGCATGGCCAGGTCGTACAGCTCCTTGCCCGTGCCGATCTCCTCGGACACCGTCAGCGAGTTGGTGGCCGCCTCCGCCAGGTTCATCAGACGCGGGGTGTCGGTGAAGAGGTTCTGCCCCTTGAGCGTCCGGATCATCGAGTTGAGGTACATGTGCTGGGCGCGGGCCCGCATCAGGTCGCTGCCCCAGGCGTGCCGGGTGCGCAGCCACTGCAGGGCCTGCTTGCCCTGCACCTTGTGGGTACCGGCGGTCAGCTTCAGTCCGGAGCCGCCGCGCACCGCCGCCGTCGGGTGGTCCCACACGTTCTGCCTGACGCAGACCTCGACCCCGCCGATGGCGTCGGCCATCTTCACCACACCGGCGAAGTCGATCGTCATCCAGTGGTCGATGTAGACCCCGGTGAGGTTCTCCCAGGTGGCCAGCGTGCAGCCGGCGCCGCCGCGGGCCAGCGACTCGTTGATGATGGTGTTGGTCGCCGGGAACACCTTGCCGGTGTGCGGGTCCGTGCACTTGGGGATGTCGACGCGGGTGTCCCGGGGGATGCTCACCATCGACGCGCTCTTGCGGTCCGCGGACAGGTGGATGAGCATCTGGACGTCGCCGAGCGGCGGGTTGCCGACGTTGTCCTTGCTGCCGCCGAGCTTCACGTTCTCGGCGGAGTTACGGCTGTCGGAGCCGATCAGCAGGATGTTCATCGGCGTCTGCCCGGCCGTGTTCGGCGCGGTCTTCCGTGCCTTGGAGTCGCCGCTGCTGCGCTCGCCCTTGTGGATGTTGCCGTTCAGGTGCTCGTAGTAGAGGTACCCGGCACCGGCCGTACCGAGGATCACCACCGACAGCACGGTCGCCGACCAGCGCAGCACGCGCCGACCGCGTCTTCGCCGGCCGCCGTTCGAGCCGCCGTTCGAGGCAGTCAAGCCCTTCGAGCCGTTCGAGCCGTTCGAGCCGTTCGAGTCGCCCTTGCGACGCCCGCCGTCGGCGCCGTCCGGCGCCCCGGGTGCCTTCGGTGCGAGGGACATCGTGTCCTCGACCGCAGGCACCTCCCCCCGTACATCGCTCTGCGTCAACTCCCTGCCCTCCCCACCCTGCGCGATGCCGCGCACCGGCCCGCCGCCGACGCCCCCGTCGGACGCCCCACGGACCACACGGGTCCGCCCCGCGCCCGGTTAGACGCGTGACGGACCCATAGGGTTACCTGCTTATTCGCTGTTACTTGGTGTCGTCAGGGGGCAACTCCCCGCAACTCCCCGCTCCCGCACGCCACTTGTCGCTACTTGGCGCAGGTCACCTTGTCCGCGGTGGTCTTGCTGTCCACGTCCGGCGCCTTGGTCGGAGGGGTGAGGGACACCCCCGCCCCCTGGTAGTCCTTGCCCAGCGTCAGGGTCATCGCGGGCAGCCCCTGGGAGTTGGTCACGCTCTTGCCGGGCTTCAGCGCCGAACCGGACAGCCCCATGAGGGAGGCCAGTTCGCGCGCCTGGGCGGCCTGGTCGGGGGCGTACTCCAGCGTGGTCTTGCCGAGCGCGGCGTCCGCGTTGCCGGCGTTCTCCGACTTGAGGACGCCCTCCTCGTTCTGCAGCCAGCTGAGGGTCTCCTGGGCGCTGCCGGCCGGGGCCCCGCCGTTGAGGATCCGCACCCGCACCTCGGAGGCCGCCGACCTGGTGCCCTCCAGCCGCGCGGCCGCCGCGTCCTTGCTGGCCTGCGCCTGCTTCTTCTTGACGTCGGTGAAGGAGACGTCGTCCTTGATGGCCTGGAAGACCGGGGGGGCCTTGGTCTTGTTGAGTACGACGGTGGCCTTGACCTTCTCGGCCGGGTTGTCGATGACCGGGATGGTGGTGAAGGTCAGGTTCTTCGGGTTGAGCTTGCCGAGCTCCAGACCGAGGTCCTTCAGCTTGCCGATGTTGTCCAGCTGGGAGTCGACGGTCAGCGCCTTGGTGCCGACATCGGCCAGCTTCAGCAGCTTGGTCGGGCTGGTGAGCGTCGAGTTGGAGCTGAGCTTGCGCATCAGGGCGCTGAGGAACTGCTGCTGGAGCTGGATCCGGCTGAGGTCACCCCCGAAGCCGACCGAGTGCCGGGTGCGCACGAAGGCCAGCGCGGTCTCGCCGGAGATGTTGTGGGTGCCCTTGGACAGCTTCAGATGCGACTGCTTGTCGTCGATGTCCTTGGCGAGACAGACCTCGACCCCGCCGACCGCGTCGGTGAGCGTCTTGACCGCGTTGAAGTCCGCCACCATGAAGTTGTCCGGCTTGATCCCGGTCAGCTCCGTCACCGTGCGCACGGTGCAGCTGGCGGTACGGCCGTCCTGCCCGAGGCTGGTGTTGAAGCGGACTCCGGTGGTGCCCGGGATGACCTTGGTGGTGCCGTCGGACTGCTCGGTCGGGCAGTCCGGGATGTCCACGATCAGGTCGCGTGGGATGCTCAGCGCGGTCGCGTTGGAGCGGTCCTTGGAGATGTGCAGCAGGATGTTGGTGTCGGCGTGCCCGACACTGCCCGCGTCGCCGTACCCCTCGTTGCCCGCGCCGGTGCGCTTGTCGGTGCCGATCACCAGCAGGTTGATCGCCTTGTCCTTGCTGAAGCCCCCGGTGCTCGCGCCGTCGTCGGAGACGGACGTGATGTTGTCGTTGAGGTGCTTCAGGTACAGATAGCCGGCGGCCGAGACGGCGACCAGGACGAAGGCCATCGACCCGCCGGTCCACAGCAGCACCTTCTTGGCCTTCGACTTCTTCTTCACCGGCCGCCGTGAGCGCCGCCCCACCGGCTCGGGCTCGCTCCGCCGCCTGCGCTGCCCGGGGATCTCCCGGCCCGCGGTCTCCCGGCCCGGAGTCTCCCGCGTCCCGCCCGCGTCGGTGCGTGACGAAGTCGGTCTGCGCGGTCCGGGAACGGACGACTGCGGTGCGGAAGGTGCCAGTCGCAGTTCGTATTCGCCGGTGTTCGGATTGAGCACCCACTGGTCTGCGGGATCGATGTCGTCCGCCCGCCCACGGCCTTGCGCGTCCACGGTTGTCCGAATCCTCCGTCGGGGCCACGCGGCGCCTTCCCCCCACCAAGGCGCTCGGTCACGGTTAACAGTGCGCGACCCCAGGACAGACCTCGCGGCCGGGTGCACCGGAGGGCTCACACTATCCGTCCAGTTCAGCGTCAAGTGACGCCAGTGACAAATTCGTCTTCCCTACAACCGGGCAATCCATCTCATATAACTGACAATGAACGGCACGGAAGTTCGCCGCCTTGGCTGGTGCTTTACGCGCAACTGTCCTCGGCGGCGGTGTTCCCGCGGAACCCGGGCGCCGGGGAGTTCCCGGAAGAGGGAGCGCCCTTCTCGTCCGAGCCGGCGCTGTCCTTGGTGACGGGCACCGGTTTGTCGGCCCGCAGCAGCGCGAAAAGCGCGTCCGCCCTGTCCTCCACGAGCTGGTCACGATTGGAGTCGTACACATACGGCTCCCTCGGGACGGTGAGGAACTGCACATGTGCGGTGGGGATGTTCCGTAGCCCACGGACGAGTTGGTACAAACCACGCAGACTGGCCAGCTCGGGGTCGGTGGTGAGGGCGGAGGTCGCCGCGTCGAGCAGGGGATAGAGCTTCGCCGGGTTCAGCAGTACGTCACTGCCCTGCACCTTGTTGATGAGTGCCCCCAGGAACCGCTGCTGCCGCTCCATCCGCTCGGTGTCGCTGCCGTTCCCGAGCGACTTGCGCGCCCGTACGTACCCCAGCGCCTGTTCTCCGTCGAGGGTGACCCGTCCGGCGGGCAGCCGCAGCTTGGCGGCCTTGTCGTTGATCGGCTGCTTCAGGCAGACCTGCACCCCGTCGACCGAGTCGACCATGTCCTTGAACCCGCTGAAGTCGACGACGACATGGTGGTCGATCCGGATGTCCGTGAGCTTCTCGACGGTACGGATGGTGCAGGCCGAACCTCCCACCTCGAAGGCCGAGTTGAACAGCGTGAACCTGGGCTCGCTGCGGCGGCCGTCGCCCCGCAGACAGCCGGGCACGTGCACCATCAGATCCCGGGGCAGGGACACGGCGGTGGCGCTGCGCCGGTCGGTGGCGAGATGCAGCAGGATCGTGGTGTCGGACCGCCCGGTTCCCAGGTCCCTGCCGTAACGGCGGTTCCCGTCCCCCGTGCGGGTGTCCGACCCGATGATGAGGATGTTCTGCGCGCCCCGCACCAGCGCCGTGGGACGCTCCCGCTCGTAGCGGGCCAGCTCGGCGGCGGCCGCTTCGTCGGGGGTGATGTTGTCACTGAGCCGGGCGTAGAGCACCCAGCCGCAGGCGAGGGTGCCGGCGGCCAGAAACCCGGCGGCAAGCGCCGTACCCCGCAGCCAACGCCGCCGCCGACGCCGGGCAACGCCGTCGCCGGTGGCGGTGGCCCCTCCGACATCGGTCACTCCTCAAGAGTGCCTCGGGGTGGGGCCGGGAGGCGGCGGTAACTACTCCGGACGGGTGAGCGGTGCCCCACGACCTCAGCGAGCGGAAGCAGTGACCCGCTCACTCTCGATCCGCTTGGCGATCCCTTCCTCGCCCAGCTCCTCCAGATGCCGGCACAGCACCACGGATCCCCCTACCGCGAGCGGTGCGTACAGACCCGCGCTCAGTCCCTCCCACGTGTCGTACCCCAGCCCGGACAGCAGTCGCGACCCCGGTCCGGTCAGATCCAGTCCCGGTGCGTCCCCGAGCGCCCGCTCCACGACCTCGGCCCCACTCATCTCCGCGCCCGCCACGATCAGCGCGGGCTCCTCCGGATCGACGGGCGAGAACGGAGCGAACCGGTCCCCCTGGCTCGGCACCTCCACCGCGTAGTCGGCGAACCCCTCCGGCGGCTGCGGGAAACGCCCGCCCAACGGCCGTAGCGCCAGCGCGACCCGCTCACCCCGGCACGCCCGGGCCGCCTCCAGCGCGTCCGGGCCGCTGACGACGACGTCGGCCGCTGCCGGGTCCCCGGCCACGTCCGCGACCACCCCGACCGACGAGCAGGCCAGCAGCCACACGGCGGTCTGCCAGTGCGCGGGCAGCAGCAGGGCCACCCGGTCGCCCGGTTCCGCGCCGAGGTCGCCCTGCAGCAGATTCGCCGTCTTGGCCACCCAATTGGCGAAGGTGGCCACGGACAGTTCGACGCGTTCGCCCGTGGCGTCGTCGTAGAAGGTCACCAGGGGGCGTCCGGGGTCCGCGGCGAGCGCGGAACGCAGCAGGTCGGCAGGGGTGCGATCGGTGGCGTTCACCCGGGCAAGCGTACGCCGCGCCCGCCGCCCCGACCGACCGGCGGGGCCACCGGTTCGGCGCAATCGTTCCCGACGAGCCGTCAGTTCCGCAATGGACATATATGTCTGACTATGTTCAAGATCAGGGGCATGCGTGGATTCCTGACTTCCTCGATCGGCGTCACCTGCGCGGCGGCCCTCGCCCTCGCCGCGGCCGCGCTGAACATGCCGTCCGCGGCCGCCGCACCGGCGGAGCGGACCACGACGGCCAGCGGCCGTTCCAACGAGGCCGGGGCCCTCGCCGGCAGCACCCGGTCACTGCCCCTCGTCCCCCGCACCCGCGATCGGGTCCTCGGCCAGGCCCCCGAACAGGGCCTGTACCGCGACGACCTGGAGGACTTCTCGCTCGTCGGCGTCAGCTGGGACAACCCCGGAACCGAACTGCACGGCCTGGTCCAGGTCCGTACCCGGTCCGCCGCCACCGGCCACTGGTCGGGCTGGCAGGACGTCGAGACGCACAACGCCCACGGCGCCGACCCGGACACGGCGGAGGCCGACTCGGGTCATGTGCACGGCGGCACCGCGCCCCTGTGGGTGGGCGACTCGGACGGTGTCGACGTACGCGTGCGTGCCGAACTCGACGACGATCCCGGCCCGCGCGGCAGCACCCCCACCGGCGGGCACGACCTGCTCCCGGCCGGCCTGCGCCTCGAACTCGTCGACCCCGGTGAGGAGACCCCGCCCCAGGGTCCGCCGGCCGACGTGCCCCGCACCGGCACCGAGGCCGACGCGGCGGCGGCCGTCAACACCGACCTCGCGCCCTTCGGCGCCACCGAGATCCCGGCCCTGGACCGGCAGGCCACCGAGGACGAACTGGAGCAGCTGACCGGCGTCCCGCGCGCGAAGCCGTACATCGGACCGCGCCCGAGGATCGTCACGCGCCGTGGCTGGGGCGCCGACGAGTCACTGCGCGAGAAGGGTTTCGTCTACACGGGCAAGGTCAAGGCGGCCTTCGTCCACCACACCGCCTCCGGCAACGGTTACAAGTGCTCCCAGGCCTCGTCCGTCATCCGCAGTATCTACCGCTACCACGTGGTGAGCATGGGCTGGCGGGACATCGGCTACAACTTCCTCGTCGACAAGTGCGGAACCATCTACGAGGGCCGCGCCGGGGGAGTCGCGAAGGCCGTCAGGGGCGCCCACACCCTGGGCTTCAACAACAACAGCATGGGAATCGCGGTGATCGGCACATACGGCTCGTCCAAGCCGTCCGCCGCCGCCGTGACCGCCATCGCCAAGCTCACCGCATGGAAGCTCGGGCTCTTCGGCGCCAATCCGAAGGGAAAGACATATCTGAAGTCCGGAGGTGGCAATCTCTACCCAAAGGGGAAGAACGTACGACTGAACGTGATCTCCGGCCATAGGGACGGGTACGCCACCGAGTGCCCCGGCGCGAAGCTCTACGCCAAACTCGGCTCGGCCCGGACCAGCTCCGCGCGCCTTCAAGGACGCTGAGCACGGGGGCCGCGTTCAACGCCGTCGGGGGCGGCCGGGGGAAACCGCACACCCATGCCGCGTGGCACCGCGCGGCCGTCGAAGGCGCCGTCGCACGGTCTGCATAGACTGGCCGGCCGACAGAGATTTCGGCTGGTCCCGGCAGGAAGCAGAGACGACAGGTGACAGAAGCGATCCTCCTGGTCGGCGGCAAAGGCACCCGGCTGCGCCCGCTCACGGTCCACACGCCCAAGCCGATGGTCCCGGCGGCCGGTGTGCCGTTCCTGACGCACCAGCTGGCCAGAGCCAGAGCGGCGGGCGTGGACCACATCGTCCTCGCGACGAGCTACCTGGCGGAGGTCTTCGAGCCGTACTTCGGCGACGGCGCGGCGCTCGGCCTGCACATCGAGTACGTCACCGAGGAGGAACCGCTCGGCACGGGCGGCGCGATCCGCAACGTGGCCTCCCGGCTGCACTCGGGCCCCGACGACCCCGTCCTGATCTTCAACGGCGACATCCTCACGGGCCTGGACATCAGGGCGCTCGTGGAGATGCACGAGTCGACGGACGCGGACGTGTCCCTGCACCTCACCAAGGTGACCGACCCGCGCGCGTACGGCCTCGTCCCCACCGACGAGACGGGGCGGGTCCTCGCCTTCCTGGAGAAGCCGCAGACCCCCGAGGAGATCGTCACCGACCAGATCAACGCGGGAGCGTACGTCTTCCGCCGCTCGGTCATCGACACGATCCCGCAGGGCCGCCCGGTGTCGGTGGAGCGGGAGACCTTCCCGGAGCTGCTGTCGGCCGGTGCCCATCTCCAGGGCATGGTGGACTCCACGTACTGGCTGGACCTGGGCACGCCCGCGGCCTTCGTCCGAGGCTCGGCGGACCTGGTCCTGGGCCGCGCCCCCTCCCCGGCGGTCCCCGGCCGCTGCGGCGACCGCCTGATCCTGCCCACGGCACGGGTCGCGGCGGACGCGAAGCTGACGGGCGGCACGGTGGTGGGCGAGGGCGCGTTCGTGGCGCAGGGCGCGCGTGTCTTCGGCTCGACGATCCTGCCGGGCGCCGTGATCGAACCCGGCGCGGTCATCACCGACTCCCTGATCGGCAACCGGGCCCGCGTCGGCGAACGCGCGGTCCTCACGGGCACGGTGATCGGCGACGGCGCGACCGTCGGCGCCGACAACGAGCTGAGGGAGGGCGCGCGGGTGTGGTGCGACGCGATGATCCCGGCGGGGGCGGTGCGGTTCTCTTCGGACCAGTAGGGGCGGCTCAGGGGGTCGCTCGGCCGCGGCGCGCGGGGGCTGGTCGCGCCCCCCCGGCGGCAGCCGCCACCAGGTACAGCCCCGCGCCCCTGACGGGGCACGTCGTGGCTGCGCCTTCGCATCCGCGGGCGCAGGTGCCGGCTACGTAACTGCGGGCAGTCGTGCCGCTCGGGCGGCACGGGTGGGCGCAGCGGCACCTGCCGGCGCCGGTAAGCGAACCCCCCGCCCCAGCCTCCACTCACCCGCACCTCACAGCAGGCCGATGTCCCCGCGCGGCATCCGGGGGGCCCGACGCTTCGGCACCTGCCCACTCAACAAGATCAACCGAGCTGCCCGATGCCGCTGCCCCGCATAAGGCTCGAGCAACCGCAGCATCATCTCGTCGTCCGCATGCCGGTCCCCGGCCAGCGCGAACCCCACGATCCCCGGCAGGTGCAGGTCCCCGACCGTCACCGCGTCCGCCGCCCCATGACTCCGCTGCACGGTCTCCGCGGACGTCCAGGGCCCCACCCCCGGCACCACCTCCAACCGCGCCTGCGCGTCCTCCGCCGCCATCCCCACGGCCTGCTCAAGCCGCGCGGCGACCCGCACCGCCCGCAGAATCGTCGAGGCCCGCTTGTCGTCGACGCCGGCCTTGTGCCACTCCCAGGAGGGAATCAACGCCCAGGTCCGAGGCGCCGGCATCACCCACATCGGCCGCTCGCTCACCCCCGCCGGGCCGGGCGCCCGCTCCCCGAACCTGCGCACCAGCAACCGCCAGGCCCGGTACGCCTCGTCGGTCGTGACCTTCTGCTCCAGGACCGACGGAATCAACGACTCCAGCACCAGGCCGGTCCGCGTCAGCCGCAACCCCGGCCGCCGATGCCGAGCAGCGGCGACGACCCGGTGCCGGGGCACGAAGAGGGAGGGATCATCGGCGGAACCGAGCATCTGCGGCAACTGCTCCAGCAGCCACTGGGCCCCGGGCCCCCAGGCCTCCCCGCGCACCTCACCGCCGTACGCACGCACCCGCAGCGTCCCGGGCCCGGTAGGGGTGAGACTCGCCCGCCACACGGACCCGTCGGAGGTGGCCCGAAAGGTCGGATCCCCGGGTCCTCGCCGCAACGGCCCCAGCACGAGCCCCAGATCAAGTGCCCCTTCGGGTTTCCAGACCCGCACCCGCCCGGCCGCGGTGGCCTGCCGAGGCACTCCGACAGCGGGTACGACGACGTGTCCACCCCGCACAGTCGTACGAGTGGGCCGCGGAGCGAACCGTCCAGCCACGAAAGATCCCCGATGTGAGAAATGCCTGCTGTGGACTATGAGCCTAGGTGCAACGCCCCGGCAGGAGCGCAGAGATTCACCGCACCTCGATGAAGTCCCCGACCTCCCTCTCGGGCCTCTCCCGCGGCTCCTCCGCCGCCTTCCCCACAGCCACCGCCCCCATCGGATCCCACCCCTCCGGCAGCCCCAGCACCTCCCGCACCACATCCCGGCAGAACATCGTCGACGAAACCCACGCCGACCCCAGCTGCTCCCCGGCCAGCGCCACCAGGAAGTTCTGCACGCCGGCCCCCGCCGCGACCACGAACATCTCCCGCTCGGCAGCGTCCCGCCGCGGGTCCCCGTACGTGTGCGACCCGTCCATCACCAGACAGGGCACCACCAGGTACGGCGCGTTCCGCAGTACGTTCCCTCGCCGCACCCGCCTGGCGATGGACTCCTCCGACTTGCCGTCCTTTCTCAGGTCGGCGATCCACGCGTCCCGCATCGCGTCCAGCAACCGGACGCGCGAGTCCTCCGACTCCAGCAGCACGAACCGCCACGGCGTCGTGTGGTGCGGTGCCGGCGCCGTCAAGGCCGCGGCGACCGCCCGCCGTACCGCCCCGGGGTCGACGGGATCGCCGGTGAACGCCCGCACCGTCCGGCGGAGCGTCACCGCCCCCCGGATCGCCTCGGACGTGCCGAGCCGGAACATGTCACTGGCCGCGTCCCGGACCAGCGCCCGCGCGCCTTCGCCCTCGTCCCCCTCCCCGTCCTCGGTGACGATGTGTGCGAGCCCGCGCACCACGGCCACCGGCAGGCCGGTCGCCTTGCCCTTCACCAGATCACCGGCGGCGGCCAGCTCGTCGGCCGTGGCGACGACCGTGGCGACCAGCGGATTGCCGTACGCGTCCACGCCCCCGCGCAGATCGTCCAGCACCTGCACCCCGGCGGCGCCGATGGTCACGTCCGTGAGCCCCGCGCGCCAGGGGCGCCCGAAGGTGTCGGTGACGACGACCCCGACACTGACGCCGAGGGCGTCGCGCAGCCCCGCGCGAATCGCGCGGGCGGACGCGTCGGGGTCCTCGGGCAGCAACAGCACGGTCCCGGACGGGGTGTTGGAGGCGTCCACCCCCGCCGCCGCCATGACCAGCCCCTGCCGGTTCTCCACGATCCGCAGGGTCCCGCGCCGGGCCACCACCCGCACGGTCTCGGCCTCGATCGCGGCCTCCCGGTCGGTCGCCTCGACGAGCCGCCCCTCGGCCTTGGAGACGATCTTCGACGTGATGATCACCACGTCCCCGTCGGCCAGCCCCGGCCCGGCCGCGGCGATCAGCTTGGCCAGGTCGTCGCCCTGCTGGACCTCGGGGATCCCGGCCAGCGCCCACACCCGGTACCCGGGCACCGCGTCCCCGGTCGTGTCGTCCGTGTCGGCCAGGCCGCTCGTGTCCCCGATCGCGTCGGTCATGCCCCGCGCACCTCCTCGGCGAGTGTCAGCGCTTCCCGCGCCATCTGCGCGGCCGCGTCCAGGTCGGTCATCATCAGCGGTACGGCCCGGCAGCGGATGCCGGCCGCCTCCACGCGCGCCACGCTGCCCGCGTCCACGGTGTCGACGAGCCAGCCGTCAAGGAGCCCCGAGCCGTAGTGCTCGGCGACCGCCGCCGCCGTCGACTCCACGCCCACCGCCGCGAGCACCTTGTCGGCCATCCCGCGCACCGGCGCGTCCCCGACGATGGGGGAGAGGCCCACCACCGGCACCCCGGCGTTGGCGATCGCCTCCCTCGTGCCGGGCACGGCGAGGATGGTGCCGACGGAGACCACCGGGTTGGACGGCGGGAAAAGGATCACGTCCGCCGCGGCGATGGCTTCCAGGACGCCGGGCGCCGGCCTGGACTGCTCGGCGCCGACCGGTACCACCGCCTCGGCGGGCACCGACGCCCGCAGCCGTACCCAGTACTCCTGGAAGTGCACCGCCTTGCGCTCGCCGTCGACCTCGACGGCCACATGGGTCTCGACCCGGTCGTCGGTCATCGGGATGAGCCGCACGCCCGGCTTCCAGCGGTCGCACAGTGCCTCGGTCACCGCGCTCAGCGGGTAGCCGGCGCCCAGCATCTGCGTGCGCACGATGTGCGTCGCGAAGTCCCGGTCGCCCAGTCCGAACCAGTCGGGCCCGACGCCGTAGGCCGCGAGTTCCTCCTTGAGGTGGAAGGTCTCGTCGGCCCGCCCCCAGCCCTGCTCCTCGTTGATGCCGCCGCCGAGGGTGTACATCACCGTGTCGAGGTCCGGGCAGACCTTCAGCCCGAAGAGGTGGATGTCGTCCCCGGTGTTGCCGATGACGGTCACGTCGGCGTCCGGCACGGCCTGCTTCAGACCGCGCAGGAACCGGGCACCGCCGATACCGCCTGCCAGAACCACAATGCGCATGCGCCAAGTCTTGCAGGCGGGTCCGACAACGCGTCACGCAGTCACGGGTCGCGCCTCGCAGCTCTGCGCCGTGTGCATCGGCATCTCGGTGAGGCCCGGGTAGTAGACGTGCAGGCTCACCGCCGGCTCCAGCGCGTCGTTCACCACCTCGTGCACGTACCCCGGCGCAAAGACCCGTTGTGCGCCGGCGGACAGCGCGCGCGTGCCGCGCCCCGTGTGTTCGGTGAGCGTGCCCTCCAGGACGGTCAGCACACCGGAGGAGCGGCCGTGGTCGTGCGGTCCACTCCCCTGACCGGGCACCCAGGACAGCAGCCACACCTCGTAGCCGGGGCCGGTGCGCAGCCGGTGGTACCAGCGCGTGGTGGCGTCGTACCGCACGAGGTGCTCCCACTGCGCGCGGTCGGCGGCGATCGCGCGGGCCAGGCCGGCGAACTCGGCCACGGTGACCGGGTGCTCGCGCGGGGGCTGCAGCAGGTGGGGGACTTCGAGGATGTCGCCGGCGATCTGGAGGTCGTTGTCGCTGTTCATGGGGTGCGGTGGTTCCTCAGTGAAAGAGGTCAGAGGGGAACGAAAAGCGAAAACCGAGTCCTGGGGACCCGGTCTGCAGCTGGAGCGGTCGGACACCGCGACGGCTCAACAGCTGGAACAGCAACAGCTACAGCGAGCGCGGGCAGCACCGTGGGACCCGGCGGTGCGGGTCGAGGTGAGTGCCAAGTGGGCGAGCATGCCCACTAGGACATCGGTTCACACCCGCAGTGTCAACTCGGCGCCCGGTATGTGGGACATGTTTCACCTCATCCGGTTCATCTCTCTGCCGAAAGGTTTGTTCAGCAGGTACCCGGGACACATGGCGCACAACCGGGCGCGCGAGCCACTGCGGAACGCGATCGAACATCTGGGCGTCCTTCTCCGTACAAGCTCTGTATGGGGTCGGGGGCCTCGTGGGCCTCGTCTGCATGTCAAGGTTTATGGCGATTTGAACACTTTCCGCATGGCCTTGGTTCCGCAGAGTGAATAAGGGGCTCAATAGCAGATCTCGGCTTGACTCGCCCGGAGCAGCACACTTGTAATTTCACTCGTGTCGTTCAGCCGAAATCGGTAACGGCCGGGCACGGGGACGTGAAAGACAGACGAGGGGCGCACATGACCGAGCTGGTGCAGCAACTGCTGGTCGACGACGCGGACGAGGAACTCGGCTGGCAGGAGCGCGCGCTGTGCGCCCAGACCGACCCCGAGTCCTTCTTCCCCGAGAAGGGCGGCTCCACCAGAGAGGCCAAGAAGGTCTGCCTAGCCTGTGAGGTGCGCTCCGAATGCCTTGAGTACGCCCTCGCCAACGACGAGCGGTTCGGGATCTGGGGCGGCCTCTCCGAGCGGGAGCGCCGCCGCCTCAAGAAGGCGGCCGTCTGAACCGGGTGCCCACCCGGGGCACACAACTGAGCTGCGCGAACGGCCCGTCGCCCGTGGGTTGTCCACAGGGGGCGGGCCGTCGACACGCCCAGCCGATAGTGTGGGCGCTCGTCCGAGACGCCTCGCCGCCACCAGCGGGCGCAGGAGTCCACCGCAGTCCATCGAACCGGGGCCCGTACCTCGATGTCCGTCCACAGCCACCAGGCAGCCCAGGCAACAACTGGCACCCCAGAGTTCCCGCGTCATGTGGTGACCGCGGTCCTCGTCTCCCACGACGGCGCCCGCTGGCTGCCCGACGCGCTCGCCGGGCTGCTCGGCCAGGAGCGCCCCGCCCAGTACGCGGTGGCGGCCGACACCGGCAGCGCGGACGACTCCGCCCGGCTGCTCACCGAGTTCCTCGGCGACGCCAACGTCCTGCACCTCGCCCGCCGCACCGGCTTCGGCCAGGCCGTCGAGGAGGCGACCCGCACCGCGCCCGTCCTCACCCCGGACGACCTGCCGTACCTGAAGCGGCCCAGCGGCTGGGACCCGGTCACCCGCCAGTGGCGCGACGACGCCTACGACATGCCCGAACTGCCCCACGGCGAACCCGTCCAGTGGCTGTGGCTGCTGCACGACGACTGCGCACCGGAACCCGACGCCCTGGCCCAGCTGCTCCGGGTCGTCGACAACGAGATGGAGCTGGGCCGCGACGACGTGGCGGTCGTCGGCCCCAAGCTGCGCGGCTGGTACGACCGCCGGCAGCTCCTCGAGGTCGGCGTCACCATCGCCAACTCCGGCCGCCGCTGGACCGGCCTGGACCGCCGCGAGCAGGACCAGGGACAGCACGACCACGTCCGGCCCGTGCTCTCCGTCTCCACCGCCGGCATGCTGATCCGCCGCGACGTCTTCCAGGAACTCGGCGGCTTCGACCGCCGGCTCCCCCTGATGCGCGACGACGTCGACCTGTGCTGGCGCGCGCACAACGCCGGCCATCGCGTCCTGATCGCCCCCGAGGCCGTCGTACGGCACGCCGAGGCCGCCTCCCGCGAGCGCCGCACCGTCGACTGCGCCGGCCGCACCACCGCCTCCCCGCACAAGGTCGACAAGGCCGGTGCCGTCTACACCCTGCTCGTCAACGCCCGTACGGCCGTGCTCCCCTGGATCCTGCTGAGGCTGGTCGTCGGCACCCTGCTGCGCACGGTCACCAACCTCGTCGGCAAGGTCCCCGGACAGGCCCTCGACGAGATCCGCGGCCTGCTGGGCATCCTGCTGCGGCCCGAGCGGATCATCGCCGGGCGGCGCAGGCGCGGCCCCTCCCAGCTCGACAAGGGCGAACTGCGCCCCCTGTTCCCGCCGCCCGGCGCGACCGTTCGGGCCACCGTCGAGCAGGCCGCGGGCAACCTCTTCGGCGCCGACGAAGAGCTCTTCGCGGCCGGCCGGCACGGCGGCGCGGTCGAGTCCGGGCCCGGCGGCGACGACGCCGACTTCCTGGAGATCGAGCAGTTCGCCCGCCTCAAGCGCATCGCCCGCAAACCGGGCCCGGTGCTCTTCCTGGTGCTGCTGCTGTTCTCGCTGGTCGCCTGCCGCGCGCTGCTCGGCAGCGGCGCGCTCGCGGGCGGCGCCCTGCTGCCCGCCCCGGGCACCTCGGGTGAGCTGTGGTCCCGCTACCTGGACGCCTGGCACACGGTCGGCGCCGGCGGCACCCCGGCCGCCCCGCCGTATCTCGCGATCGTCGCCTCGCTGGCCTCGCTGCTGTTCGGCTCGACCGGGCTAGCGGTGACCGTGCTGCTGGTCGCCTCGGTGCCGCTGGCCGGGTTCACCGCCTACTTCGCCTCCCGGCCGCTGGTCACCTCGCGCCTGCTGCGCGCCTGGGCGGCCATCGCCTACGCCTTCCTGCCCGCCGTCACCGGCGCCCTCGCGGGCGGCCGCATCGGCACCGCCGTCCTCGCCATCCTGCTGCCGCTGATCGCCCGCGCGGGCATCGCGGCCAGCGGCCTCGCCCATGCCTCCGGCGCGCGCGGCAGTTGGCGTGCCACCTGGGCGTACGCGCTGCTGCTGACCATCACCACCGCGTTCACGCCGATCGTCTGGCCGATCGCGCTGGTCCTCGGCGTCGCCGTGCTCGTCGTGCGCCGCTCCGACCTGGTCGCCTCCGGCCTGCGGCTGCTGACCCAGCTGGGCACCCCGCTGCTGGTCCTCGCGCCCTGGTCGCTGACCCTGCTGCCGTTCGGCTTCTTCAAGGAGGCCGGGCTGGAGTACGGCGCCGCGTCCGCCTCCGCCCTCGACCTGCTCGGCGCCAGCCCGGGAGGCCCCGGCACGGTCGCGGGGCTGATGCTCATCGGCATCGTCCTGGCCGCGCTGGCCGCCCTGCTGCGCTCCGATCGCCAGTCGGCCGTCCGCACCGCCTGGGCGGTCGCCCTGGTCGGCCTGGTCTTCGCGGTCCTGTCCAACAAGTCCGCCTGGGCCGGTCCGGCGACCCTCGTCTACGGCCTCGCGATCGTCTCCGCCGCCGCGCTCGGCGCCGACGGGGCACGCTCGCGGGTCGCCGAGCAGAGCTTCGGCTGGCGCCAGCCGGTGGCCGCCCTGATCGCCTTCGCCTCCGCCGCGGGCCCGCTGCTCCTCGCCGCCGGCTGGATGATCGCCGGCGCCGACGGCCCGGTCGAGCGGCGCGACGCCACCCAGGTGCCCGCGTTCGTCGCCGAGGACAGCACCACCACCGACCAGGTCCGCACCCTCGTCCTCGACAGCGACAGCACCGCGCGCGTGAACTACATGCTGGTGCGCGGCTCCGGCGCCCGCATGGGGGACGCCGAGGTGACCGCCGCCGACGGCGAGAACGCCACGCTCGACAAGGTCGTCGCCAACCTGGTCGCCGGCTCCGGCGCCGACCAGGCCGACCAGCTCGGCGGGTTCGCGGTGCGCTACGTCCTCGTCCACAAGGGCGCCCCGCGTGACGTCACGCGCGTGCTGGACGCCACACCCGGCCTGTCCCGGCTCAGCCAGCAGAACGGCAGCGCTCTGTGGCGCGTCGACCAGCAGGTCTCCCGCGCGACCATCGTCTCCGCGAACGGCTCGGGCACCCCCGACTCCGTCGCCGCCGGGCCCGTCGACATCCACACCACCATCCCGACCGGCGCCGACGGCCGCATCCTGCGCCTGGCCGACTCGGCCGCGCCCGGCTGGACGGCCACCCTGGACGGCAAGCCGCTGACCCGCACCACGGTCGACGGCTGGGCCCAGGGCTTCGAACTGCCCTCCTCCGGCGGGAAGCTGGACGTCACCTACGACACCCCCTTCACCCACACCGTCTGGCTGTGGGTCCAGGGCGCGCTCGCCGTCGTCCTTGTCGTCCTCGCCCTGCCCGGCCGCCGCCGTGACGTCGACGACGACCTCCCCGAGGAGCAGCCGATCCCCGCCCAGCCCGTCGAAGGCGAGGGCCGGCGCGCCCGCCGCCTGCGCGCCCAGGCGGAGTCCGAGGAGGAGACCGCTCCGCAGGACGGCGGCGACGTCCCGGCCGCCGAGGAGGAACAACCCCAGGTCGCGGTCCCGCAACAGCCGTCCTACGACGAATGGGACCCGGCGTCCTACCCGGCGGGCGACGGCTACAACACCGGCTACACCGACCAGTACCAGGGCACCGGCCAGTACCAGACGGGCGGCTACGACCAGCAGACCTACGACCCGTACCAGACCGGCCAGTACGACCCCTACGCCTACGGCGGACAGCAGGGGCAACCGGCGTACGACCCGACGTACCAGCAGGGCTACGACCCCGCCTATGACCCGGCCGCCCAGCAGCACCACCACGGCACCGGCGGCGAGCACCACGACGGGAGCCAGCAGTGAACCGCACCACCCTGTCCCTGTTCGCCGGTACGGCCGCCCTCGCGGTGGTCACCGGGTTCGCCGCGCTCAACCCGCCGGCCACGTCACCCGCGCACACCGCCGGGGCGGCCGCCCAGCTGCCCGTGGAGCGCACCACCCTGCTGTGCCCGGCACCCAGCCTGTCCGACATCGCCGCCACCTCGTACACCTCGTACACGCCCGTCACCCAGGGCGCCGCGAGCGACGGCAAGGCCGGACTCCAGGCGGCCACCGAGCAGTCGGCGAACGGGACGAGCGGCAAGAAGAAGGCGTCCAAGCCCGTCCTCACCCCGAAGGCGCCCGGCACCCCGGCCACCGGGGACACCTCCGGCGCCGACGGGCCCGCCTACGTCGGCACCGCCGAGGGGAAGTACGCCCCCGGCTGGACCGTCCAGGAGACCACCGAGGTCGCCGCGGGCACCGGGCGCGGCCTCCAGGGGGTCAACTGCACGGCACCCGACACCGACTTCTGGTTCCCCGGCGCCAGCACCGCCTCCGGCCGCACCGACTACGTGCACCTCACCAACCCCGACGACAGCGCGGCCGTGGTCGACATCGAGCTGTACGGCAAGGACGGCCAGCTCAAGTCCGCGGTGGGGGAGGGCATCACGGTCGCACCGCACGCCAGCGAACCGGTCCTGCTGTCCACGCTCAGCGACGGGAAGCAGACCGACCTGACCGTGCACGTGAACGTGCGCAGCGGACGGGTCGGCGCGAGTGTGCAGGCCCTGGACGACAAGACCGGCGGCGACTGGCTGGCCGCCTCCACCGACCCGTCGGGCAGCCTGGTGCTGCCGGGCATCCCCAAGGACGCCACGGACGTCCGGCTGATCGCCTTCACCACCGGTGACTCCGACGCCGACCTGAAGGTGCGCCTTGCCTCCCCGAACGGCCTGATCACCCCGGCCGGCAACGAGACGCTGCATGTGAAGGCGGGCATGACCACCGCGGCCGACCTCGGTGACGTCACGCGCGGCGAGGCGGGATCGCTGGTCCTCACGCCCACCGACCAGTCCGTCCCGGTGGTGGCCGCGCTGCGCGTCACCCGCGGCAAGAGCGGCAAGCAGGAAACCGCGTACATCCCGGCGACCGCACCAATCGGCACGCGCGCGACATCCGCCGACAACAGCGGCAAGGGCACCACCCTCTCCCTGACCGCCCCCACCGGCACCGCCCAGGTCAAGGTCACGGCGTCGGCGGGCAGTGGCGGCGGTACGGCGGTGGCCAAGACGTTCACGATCAAATCCGGCACCACCCAGGACATCGACGCCCCGGCCCCGTCCGGGCTGAAGGGCACCTACGCGCTGACCGTGGAGCCGATCTCCGGCGGCCCGGTCTACGGCGCCCGCACCCTGACGGCCACCGCGGACGGTGTACCGGGCTTCACGATCCAGACCCTGCCCGACGACCGCGGCACGGTGGCCGTACCGGAGACGGACCAGGACGTCGCGGTACTGCAGAAGTAGCCCGCCGGTGGCCCGCGCCGAATGGACCCCTGCTCACTCCTCGCCGTAGCGGGGGTCCACCGTCTCCGGGGTGAGCCCGAGCAGCTCGGCGACCTGCTCCACGACGACCTCGTGCACCAGCGCGGCCCGCTCGTCGCGCCCCTTGGTGCGGATCTCGACCGGCCGCCGGTACACCACCACGCGCGCCCGGCGTCCCTCGCGCGCGGGAATGATCCCGCCCAGCGGCACCGCCTCGTCGCTCCAGCTCTCGCCGTGCCGGTCCTGGAGCCGGGGCACTTCAAGGACCAGGAAGTCGATGTCGGCGAGCTGCGGCCAGCGCCGCTCCAGGCGCTCCACGGAGTCCTGCACCAGGTCCGCGAACACGTCGGCGCGACTCGCGGCCAGCGGCACCTGAGGTGGCGCGATCGGCCCGCGCATGCCCCGACCGTGGCGATCGCGTCGACGAGGCCCGGGGCCGGCGGCACGGGGCGGTACACGGTTGTCCATCACTGGTGAAGCGTAGTCCTCGCGGGCTCCGGGCGCGCCGCCCCACGACTCGACACCGCCCGGGGCGACATGTCGGAGGATGACCATTCCAGCCAAGGTTGGGCTCGATTCCATATCTCCACCAGACCGGCGAGCTCAAGGCGATTGACGGTGTTTGTACCGACTCGTGACCGGATGCGGTACTGCCCGGGATCCCGGACGGTGTCGTCCACGCAGGTCAGCGGGGCGTGTCCGGGGGGGCGTGTGGGGTGTTTCACAACACGACACGGTGGGGTGACCTGGGGGAGAGTCGTCGCGGCCCGCTCAAGAGTGCGGTACCGTCCAACGTCGTGAGCCCTGTACGTCGCTGTTCGCGAACCGCCTGCGGCCGACCCGCCGTCGCGACGCTGACGTACGTCTACGCCGACTCGACCGCGGTCCTCGGCCCGCTCGCCACCTACGCCGAACCCCACTGCTACGACCTGTGCGCCGAGCACTCCGAGCGCCTCACCGCCCCGCGCGGCTGGGAGGTCGTCCGGCTCCTCGACGCCTCGGCCCCCGCGCGCCCCAGCGGGGACGACCTGGAAGCGCTTGCCAACGCGGTGCGCGAGGCGGCCCGCCCCCAGGAGCGGGCGGCCGAGGCGGGCGGCGGCGGACGCGGCGCGGACCCGATGGAGGTCGCGCGACGCGGCCATCTGCGGGTGCTGCGGTCACCGGACAACTGAGCCGCTCCCTGCCGGTCGTTCCGGTTTCAATGCCGTTCGGTTCTCTCTGACGCACACCCATTGACGTGTCGTTTTCGCGGACACGACCATTCCGGATGACCGGCGTGAAATCGCTTTCCGCATGCCGGAATCCGGGGAGGCGCCCGTGTACGTCCAGGAACTGGAACCCGGCGCCGGCTCCCTGGGCCTGTCCGCCCTGGTGGCCGCCCTGCCCCTGGTCATCGTCCTGATCCTGCTCGGCGGTGTCCGTGAGAGCCCACCTCGCGGGCCTGACAAGCCTTCTGGCGGCCGTACTTGTCGCCCGCCTCGCTACGGCATGCCGCTCGGCCAGACTCTCTCCAGCGCCGCCCAGGGTGCCGCGTTCGGTCTGTTCCCCGTCCTGTGGATCGTCGTCAACGCCCTGTGGGTGTACCGGACGACGGTCCGCACCCGGCACTTCGACATCCTGCGCCGCTCGTTCGGGCGGCTCTCCGACGACCCGCGTATTCAGTCCCTGGTGATCGCCTTCTGCTTCGGCGCCCTCCTGTAGGCGCTGGCCGGATTCGGTGCCCCGGTCGCGATCTGCTCGGTCATGCTCGTCGCCCTCGGCTTCGACCCGGTGCGCGCGGCCGTGGTCTCCCTGGTCGCCAACACGGCCCCGGTCGCCTTCGGCGCGATGGGCACACCCGTGGTCACGCTCGCCCGAGTCACCGGACTGCCCTGGACTCGGTGGCCTCCGTGGTGGGCCGTCAGACCCCGTTGCCGGCCTTGGTGGTGCCCCTGGTGCTGGTCGGCCTCGTCGACGGCACGCGCGGGCTGCGGCAGACCTGGTGCCCGCTTTGGCGTGCGGAATCGCCTTCGCCGCAGCCCAGTTCGACGCCTCCAACTACCTCTCCGCCCAACTCGCCGACATCTGCGCCGCCCTGGCCGGCGCGGCCGCCCTGGTCGCCGTACCGCACGCGCGTGTGCCCGCCACCGAGGAGGTCGGCGCGGCCGTGCTCACGGGTGCCCGCCGCGCGGACCTCGACGAACCCGACCCGCGCCCCGAAGTCCTGCGCGCCTACGCCCCGTACGCCCTCATCGTCGTCGTCTGCTCCGTCGCCCGGATCCCGCCCGTCAAGGACTGGCTCGCACGGGCGAACCAGGTCTACGACTGGCCCTTCCTGGACGTCGTCAACCCGAAGGGCCAACCGGTCGGCGGAAATCCCTTCACCTGGCCGGTGGTGTCGACCGGCGGCACCGTCGTCCTGCTCGCCGGCATCGCCACGGCGGCCGTCCTGCGCGTGCACGCGCGCGTGGCGGTCACGGAGTGGGCGGCGACGGCAAGGGAGTTGAGGTTCGCGATCCTCACCGTGACATCCGTCCTCGCCCTCGCCTACGTATGAACCTCTCCGGACAGGCGGCCACCATCGGCCAGTTCGTGGCGGCGGCCGGCGCGGGCCTCGCCTTCCTGTCGCCGGTCCTCGGCTGGTTCGGCGTCGCGGTCTCCGGCTCCGACACCTCGGCCAACGCGCTCTTCGGCGCCCTTCAGGTGAGTGCCGCGCACGAGTCGGGACACTCACCGGAACTCCTGGCGGACGCCAACACCTCCGGCGGTGTGCTCGGCAAGATGATCTCCCCGCAGAACCTCACGATCGCCTGCGCGGCCGTCGGCCTGGCTGGCCGGGAGGGGGACCTGCTGCGCAGGGTGCTGCCGTGGAGCCTCGGACTGCTGCTGGTGATGTGCCTGATCGTGGTGGGGCAGAGTTCACCGGTGCTGGGGTGGATGCTGCCGTGACCGACTGCGCGGGGCTGACCGTGTCTGATCACGGTGGATCGCAAGGGACCGCCGCAGATCAGGGCAGGGAACCTGCTGGAAGCCCGCCGGGAGTCCGTCGGGGGATCGCTTGGGGGTCCCCTGGGGGATCCCGCCTCCGCCCCTTACCCGGGCCAGGTAGTTTGGGGCGACCGATAGGACTTCAGGAGGGTTGGCCCGTGGCTGCTGATCTGTCTCAGATCGTCAAGGCGTACGACGTGCGCGGGGTGGTTCCGGACCAGTGGGACGAGGCTCTCGCCGAACTGTTCGGCACCGCGTTCGTACAGGTGACCGACGCCGCCGCGATCGTCGTCGGCCATGACATGCGGCCCTCCTCGCCCGGTCTGTCCCGCGCCTTCGCGCGCGGTGCGGCGGCCCGTGGCGTCGACGTCACCGAGATCGGCCTGTGCTCGACCGACCAGCTGTACTACGCCTCGGGCGCACTCGGCCTGCCCGGCGCGATGTTCACGGCCTCGCACAACCCGGCGCAGTACAACGGCATCAAGATGTGCCGCGCGGGAGCCGCGCCGGTGGGTCAGGACACAGGCCTCGCGGAGATCCGGGCACTGGCGGAGCGCTGGCTGGAGACGGGCGCGCCCGAACCGGCCGAGACTCCGGGAACGATCACCTCCCGCGACACGTTGGCGGACTACGCGGCCCATCTGCTCTCGCTCGTGGACCTGACCTCCATCCGCCCCCTGAAGGTCGTGGTCGACGCGGGCAACGGCATGGGCGGCCACACGGTTCCGACCGTCTTCGACGGCCTGCCCCTGACCCTCGTCCCGATGTACTTCGAGTTGGACGGCACCTTCCCGAACCACGAGGCCAACCCGCTCGACCCCGCCAACATCGTGGACCTCCAGCAGCGCGTCCGCGACGAGTCGGCCGACCTCGGGCTGGCCTTCGACGGCGACGCCGACCGCTGCTTCGTCGTGGACGAGCGCGGCGAGCCGGTCTCCCCGTCGGCGATCACCGCCCTCGTGGCCGCGCGCGAACTGGCCCGCAACGGCGGCAAGGGCACGATCATCCACAATCTGATCACTTCCTGGACCGTCCCCGAGGTGGTGCGGGAGAACGGCGGCACCCCGGTCCGCACCCGCGTCGGCCACTCGTTCATCAAGGGCGAGATGGCGAAGTCCGGCGCGATCTTCGGCGGCGAGCACTCGGCCCACTACTACTTCAAGGACTTCTGGAACGCGGACACGGGCATGCTGGCCGCCCTGCACGTCCTCGCGGCCCTCGGCGGCCAGCGCGGCCCGCTGTCCTCTCTGGTTGCCCAGTACGACCGCTACACCGCCTCCGGCGAGATCAACTCCACGGTCGCCGACCAGAAGGCGAGCCTCGGGAAGATCCGCGCGACCTACGGGGACCGCGACGACATCACCGTGGACGACCTTGACGGGCTCACCGTCTCCGCCGCCGACTGGTGGTTCAACGTCCGCCCGTCCAACACGGAACCGCTGCTGCGCCTGAACGCGGAGGCGAGGGACCAGGCGACGATGACGAAGGTACGGGACGAGGTACTGGCGATCATCAGGGGCTGAGGTCGGCCCCGCCCGCCCCGGCGGCGGTAATCTGACCGAACGCGACCATCCCACTCCCCGAATCCCCGAAGGGAAACCCCATGCCGCTCGAAGCCGGCCTCCTGGAGATCCTCGCCTGCCCGGCCTGCCACGCCCCTCTCAAGGAGCAGGACGCCGAGCTGATCTGCACCGGTCAGGACTGCGGCCTGGCGTACCCCGTCCGCGACGGCATCCCCGTCCTCCTCGTCGACGAGGCCCGCCGCCCCGCGTAAACAGCACAGCCGCAACCGCAACCACAACCGCAAGGCACCAGGACCCCGGCAACCGGAGGCCGCTCCCATGCTCGACGAATCGCTGCTCGACACCCCGGAGGGCCTTGCCGAGGCCGACCGCCGAGGTCTGCTGCGCGGAGCGGCCGAGGCCGGCGCCCGCGTCCGTACCGCGGCCCGGCTCGCCATCGAGGCAGGCGTCAAGGAGCTGAAGCCGGACGGCCGCCCGCGTGCCGTCCTGATCGCGGGCCCCGGCGTCGCCGCCACCCACGCCGCGGACCTCCTCGGCTCGCTGGCCGGCCCCGGCAGTCCCGTCATCCGGCTGGCGCCCTCCGGCGTCGCCCCGGCCGCGGGCGCCCTGCGCTGGGAGCTGCCCGGCTGGGCCGGCTCCGTCGACCTGCTGCTGATCGCCACCCCGGACGGCACCGAACCCAGCCTCTCCCTCCTCGCCGACCAGGCCTACCGGCGCGGCTGCTCGGTCGCCGCCGTGGCCCCCGCCCAGACCCCGCTCGCCGAGGCGGTGGCCGGCGCCCACGGCCTGTTCGTACCGATGGCGACGGCACCCTACGACCACGGCGAGCCACTCGCCGGCTCCTCCCCGGGCGTCCTGTGGGCGCTGCTCACCCCGCTGCTGGTGCTTCTCGACCGCATCGGCCTGGTCACCGCCCCGCCGGACGACCTGGACAAGGTCGCCGACCGCCTGGACCGCGTCGCCGAGCGCTGCGGCCCGGCCATCGTGACCTACAGCAACCCCGCCAAGAACCTCGCCTCGGAACTCGCCGACGCGCTCCCGGTGGTCTGGACGGAGGGCGTCTCGGCCGGTCCCGCGGGCCGCCGCTTCGTCGCCGCCCTCGCCGAACTGGCCGGCCGTCCCGCCCTGGTCGCGGAACTCCCCGAGGCCCTGGCGGCCCACCACGCCCTGCTCGCCGGCCCGCTCGCTGCCAGCGCCGACCCCGACGACTTCTTCCGCGATCGCGTGGAGGAGGCTCCCGCGCTGCACGCGCACGTGGTGCTGCTGCGCGACCGCCCCCTCAGTGGCCTCACTGCCGCGGCCGCCGCCCGCGAGCTCGCCCTGGGCCACGGCACTCCGATCAGCGAGCTGGAACCCGAGGCGGGCGACGAGCTGGAGACCCTCGCGGAACTGATCGCCGTCACGGATTTCGCCGCCGTTTACCTGGCGCTCGCTTTGAGGGCCTGAGGTGGACACCGACACCGGGGCCGTCGTACGAAGGACGACCTGAAGGTCGTACAACAGGTGGACCGGTGGTCGAACACAAGGTGAACACGGCCGCCGTACACCGCTGTACGAGGCCGTGACCCGCGTCGTACGCAGACAGAACCGGCAGAGCGCAGAGAGAAGTACATGGACCGCCTCGACAACACCATCCGCCCCTACGCCTGGGGTTCCCCGACCGCCATCCCGCAGCTGCTCGGAGTCGAGCCGAGCGGCAAGCCGCAGGCGGAGATGTGGATGGGCGCGCACCCGGGCGCCCCGTCGCGTACCGCGCGCGGCACGCTCGTCGAGGTCATCGACGCGAACCCGAAGGCCGAGCTGGGCGAGGCGGCCGTGGCCAGGTTCGGCCCGCGTCTGCCCTTCCTGCTCAAGATCCTCGCCGCCGGCGCCCCGCTCTCCCTCCAGGTGCACCCCAACCTGGAGCAGGCCAGGGAGGGTTACGAGGACGAGGAGCGACGCGGCATCCCCGTTGATGCCCCGCACCGCAACTACAAGGACGCCAACCACAAGCCCGAACTGATCTGCGCCCTCACCGAGTTCGACGGCCTGTGCGGCTTCCGCGCCCCGGAGCAGGCCGCCGAACTCCTCGAAGCCCTCGGTGTCGACTCCCTCAAGCCGTATGTCGATCTGCTGCGCGCCCGCCCCGAGGAGGCGGCGCTGCGCGAGGTCCTCACCGCGATCCTCACCGCCGACCGCGAGGAGATGGCCCAGACGGTCGCCGAGACCGCCGCCTGCACCCGCCTCGGCGGTGACCACGCGCCCTATGCAGACCTCGCCCACCACTACCCGGGCGACCCCGGCGTGATCGCCGCGATGCTCCTCAACCACGTCCGTCTGCAGCCCGGCGAGGCACTCTTCCTCGGCGCCGGCATCCCGCACGCCTACCTCAACGGCCTCGGCGTCGAGATCATGGCCAACTCCGACAACGTCCTGCGCTGCGGCCTGACCCCCAAGCACGTCGACGTCCCCGAACTCCTGCGCGTCGTCCGCTTCGAGGCGGGCGACGCGGGCGTACTGCGTCCCGAGGCCGCCCCGGACGGCGAGGAGGTCTACGAGACGCCGATCGACGAGTTCCGGCTCTCCCGGTACGTCCTGCCCGAGGGCATCACCGCTCACGACCTGACCGTCCCGACCCCGCAGATCCTGCTCTGCACGGCCGGCGCGGTACGGGCGGGGGAGTACGACCTCACCCCCGGCCAGTCGGTGTTCGTCCCAGCAGGCGAAAAGGCGGAGGTCTCGGGCGCGGGCACGGTCTTCCGTGCGACGGTGATCGTCTGAAAGATCCGCGTTTCCGGATGAGTCCGATTGTCGTACCGGGGTTGTGGATACCTGAGGAGTCG
Source organism: Streptomyces sp. NPDC111744 (assembly GCF_055634995.1). Taxonomy (NCBI): domain Bacteria; kingdom Bacillati; phylum Actinomycetota; class Actinomycetes; order Kitasatosporales; family Streptomycetaceae; genus Streptomyces; species Streptomyces sp. NPDC111744. The sequence continues at coordinate 7,114 of NZ_JBVKCG010000007.1, read as the reverse complement.
CTCCCGGGCGGGCTGCAAGAATGACCCATCCGGCAAAGCACGGGCAAAGACGACTGCACGCCTGGACGGCGTAGACGGACGACGGCGAGAAGGGACAACGCGGACACATGAGCGCGTCAGGCGGCAACAGGGCGATCGTGGCGGCACTCGGCGCCAACCTCGCGATCGCGGCATCGAAGTTCGTGGCCTTCGCGTTCAGCGGCTCCTCGTCGATGCTCGCCGAGGGCGTCCACTCGGTCGCCGACTCCGGCAACCAGTTCCTGCTGCTCATCGGCGGCAAGAAGGCCCAACGCGAGGCGACCCCGCAACACCCCTTCGGCTACGGCCGCGAACGGTACATCTACGCCTTCCTCGTCTCGATCGTCCTCTTCTCGGTCGGCGGCATGTTCGCCATCTACGAGGGCTACGAGAAGATCAGCCACCCGCACAAGGTCGAACACTGGTACTGGCCGGTGGGCGTCCTGTTCTTCGCGATCATCGCCGAGGGCTTCTCCTTCCGCACGGCCATCAAGGAGTCCAACGAGCTGCGGGGCAAGCTGTCCTGGTCGCAGTTCATCCGCCGCGCCAAGGCCCCCGAGCTGCCGGTCGTCCTCCTGGAGGACTTCGGCGCCCTCATCGGCCTGGTCCTCGCCCTCGGCGGCGTCGGCCTCGCCCTGCTCACCGGCGACGGAGTCTGGGACGGCATCGGCACGGTCTGTATCGGTGTCCTGCTCGTCCTGATCGCCCTCGTCCTCGCCGCCGAGACCAAGTCGCTGCTCCTCGGCGAGGCCGCGGGCGTCGAAGAGGTCAAGAAGATCGAGGCCGCGATCGTCGACGGCGACACCGTCACCGGCATCATCCACATGCGCACCCTCCACCTCGGCCCCGAGGAACTGCTCGTCGCCGCCAAGATCGCCGTCCAGCACGACGACACCGCCGCCGAGGTCGCCAAGGCCATCAACGCCGCCGAGGCCCGCATCCGCGCCGCGGTCCCCATCGCCCGCGTGATCTACCTCGAACCCGACATCTACAGCGAGGCCGAGGCCGCCAAGGGCCCCGACCCGGAGGCCACCCCGGGCGGCCCGACCCCACACCCCGCCGGCCACTGAGCCCTCCCCGACCGACAGCCACGGGCCCGCTCTCCTACGAACACGAAGGAGAGCAGGGCCCGTCGCCGTCAGGCGCCCGTGGCCGTCAGACGCGCCCGTCGCCGTCGGACGCCCGCGGTGGCCGAGTCCGCTCGGGCCAGCCCGTTGTCAGCCCCGGCCCCGGTCCGGTCCCCGCTCTGGCTCAGCGCGCGCCGCTCCGCTCCTTGCCACCGCCCGCTGCCGAGTCCGCTACCACGCCTCCGGGCTGATGCACGGGCGCCACCGAACCCGCTCAATCAACTGCTCCGGTGCTCCGGATGCCGGATCCCCTCGGCCACCCCGACTTTGAGCACCCGCTTGCCCACGAAGCGACTCAGGTCCACGTCCTTGTCGGCGGCGACGATCACACCGTCCGCGATTCTGACATCGTTATCAGACAATGATTCTCGGCCCCGATGGAACTCTGTGTCTCCACCTTCATCTCGAAACCGTGCCTCTGGGCGGCCTGCGCGAGCTTTTCGGCGGCCACGTAGGTGTGCGCGATACCCGTCGGGCATGCGGTCACCGCCAGCAGCTTCAACTTCTTCGGCTCTCACCGTGACTGCCCGTGGGGGAGGGCCGGCCGGACCGGTCACGTCGATCTCCTAACGCCTTCGTCACACGGAGCGCCGTCCCGGACGCTCCGCGCGCTCGATCGGAACTCCCGATCGCCCTGCATCCTGCAACATCCGCACCCTGGCTCAAAGGTGCGAAAGTCCTGGTTGATCCCCTTCTGCTGGCTCCTGTTCACCCCCTCACGAAGATCCTCGCCACCCCTTCACATCCCACTCCGCCGACCGCACCGTTCCCCTCGAACGGCGTGAACTCTTCGGAGGTGGACTGGGGACGGCCCGGCTACCGGTGTAGCTTGGGACGGAGCCAGACGTCGCTGCTGATGGCGGTCGGGCGGTCCACACGGACCGGCCGAGGGAGAGAGGGCCTCCGACGGACTGCGCTGCGCGTACGTGGGCATGCCTGTGTCCTCTTCTCGGGCACCCCTGTGTCCGCCGCCGCGCAGACCAGCCGTAACCACCCTCGACCCGATACCGAGGAGCAGCTCGCAATGACGACTGTCGACAACCGACAGGACTTCAAGGTCGCCGACCTCTCCCTGGCCGACTTCGGCCGCAAGGAGATCACCCTCGCCGAGCACGAGATGCCCGGCCTGATGGCGATCCGCAAGGAGTACGCCGACGCGCAGCCGCTGGCCGGCGCCCGCGTCACCGGCTCCCTGCACATGACCGTGCAGACCGCCGTCCTGATCGAGACCCTGGTCGCCCTGGGCGCCCAGGTCCGTTGGGCGTCCTGCAACATCTTCTCCACCCAGGACCACGCGGCCGCCGCCATCGCCGTCGGCCCGAACGGCACGCCCGACAACCCGCAGGGCGTCCCGGTCTTCGCCTGGAAGGGCGAGACCCTCCAGGAGTACTGGTGGTGCACGGAGCAGGCGCTGACCTGGCCGGACAGCCCCACCGGCGGCCCCAACATGATCCTCGACGACGGCGGTGACGCCACCCTCCTCGTCCACAAGGGCGTCGAGTACGAGAAGGACGGCAAGGTCCCCGGCCTGGAGACCGCCGAGTCCGACGAGCACCGCGTCATCCTCGAACTCCTGCACCGCACCATCACGGACGGCTCGCAGAAGTGGACCCAGCTGGCGTCCGAGATCCGCGGCGTGACCGAGGAGACCACGACCGGCGTCCACCGCCTGTACGAGATGCAGCGGGACGGTGTCCTCCTGTTCCCGGCGATCAACGTCAACGACGCCGTCACCAAGTCGAAGTTCGACAACAAGTACGGCTGCCGCCACTCCCTGATCGACGGCATCAACCGCGCCACCGACGTCCTCATCGGCGGCAAGACCGCGGTCGTCTGCGGCTACGGCGACGTGGGCAAGGGCTGCGCGGAGTCCCTGCGCGGACAGGGCGCCCGCGTCATCGTCACCGAGATCGACCCGATCTGCGCCCTCCAGGCCGCGATGGACGGCTACCAGGTCACGACCCTCGACGAGGTCGTCGACAAGGCCGACATCTTCATCACCACGACCGGCAACAAGGACATCATCATGGCCTCGGACATGGCCAAGATGAAGCACCAGGCCATCGTCGGCAACATCGGCCACTTCGACAACGAGATCGACATGGCCGGCCTCGCCAGGATCCCCGGCATCGTCAAGGACGAGGTCAAGCCGCAGGTCCACACCTGGAAGTTCCCCGACGGCAAGGTGATCATCGTCCTCTCCGAGGGCCGCCTGCTGAACCTGGGCAACGCCACCGGTCACCCGTCGTTCGTGATGTCCAACTCCTTCGCGGACCAGACCCTGGCCCAGATCGAGCTGTTCACCAAGCCCGACGAGTACCCGGTCGGCGTATACACGCTGCCCAAGCACCTCGACGAGAAGGTCGCCCGCCTGCACCTGGACGCGCTCGGCGTGAAGCTCACGACGCTGCGCCCCGAGCAGGCCGCGTACATCGGCGTGGAGGTCGAGGGCCCGTACAAGTCGGACCACTACCGCTACTGAGGTACCGCTGCTGCGGTGCTTCAGCTGAGTTCGAGGCCCGCTCTCCGGGAGAGCACGCCAGCGCGCTGGCCCGCTCTCCCGGAGGCAGCCGCTCCGGTCCACCGAGGCAGGCCCCCGCACCCCCGTGTCGGGGGCCTGCCCCTTTGGCCCACCGGCCCCCCGCGCGGCCGTACCGCAGGACCGGGCACCGGACCGGCAACCGCTAAGACCCAGGACCCCTATGCCCCGCGGCCGTTATTCGCTCCACGATCCGCACGATCACACCCCCGTCGGCGAAGAACACTTCCAGTGCGCCCCCGGCCCCTCCGGCTGGCGTTATGTCTCCCAAGTGACCGCTCCCTCCGGTGGCCACAGCGGCTCGGTCGATCTCGCCCTCGATGACCTGGGCCGCCCCATCCGCCTCGAACTCCACACCGGGGGCTGGCGGGTGCGCGGCGCCGCCCTCGACGGCGTCACCTGGGTCCGCACGGACCCCACCGGCGCTCATGCCACCGAAGGCCATGTGCGCGCCCACGCCTTCACCGGCACGTCCCCCGCGTTTCTGGTCGCCACCGCCCGTCTCCTGCGCCTCACCCCTTCCGCCGCCGCGACCCGCGTACGCCTGGTGGCCTTCACGGACCCGGTCCTCGCCCCGCGCACCGTGGACCAGTCCTGGGCCTTGGTGAAAAGCGAAGCACACGCCACTGACAACGGCCCTCTGACCGTGGACGAATACCAGGTCACAGCCCTGGACACAGGGGAGCAGCACACCGTGCACCTCGCCGGCGACGTGGTCCTGGCGGCACCAGGAATCGAGCTGGAGGACCTGCGGTCGCCGCCGTCCGTCTTCGACGACTGACCCGGGCGCCGGGTTCGGGCCTAGGCCGGCGGTACGAACCCGGTGGAGGGCCGCTCGGCAGCTGGCGGAGTAGCGGTGGCGGGTGCGCCAGCCGGGGACTGCTCCACCGGCGGGGGATACGTCACACCCGGTGCCGGTGCCGGTGCCGGTGCCGGTGACCCGGGCCGGTACGGAGATGACGGAGGCGCGGGCGCCTGAGGAACTGGAGGGGCGTAACCCTGGGGCGCACTCGGCACCGGCACCGAGGGGCCGTACCCGTAGGGAACACCCGGCGTCGGCGGGGCGTAGGCGAACGGCGCACCGGGCTCCGAAGGGGCATGACCGGGGAAGGCCCGCCGAGCCTCGCGCGCCTGCCTCTCCTGCACCACCGCTGCCAGATACGCCGCCGCCGGAATGCCCTGCGGCGCCGGAGTCCCCGTCCGGGCCGCGAGGTCGGCCGCGAGCTGCTCGGCCATCGCCCAGGAGACCTGCGGATCGAGCTGCTGCATCCGCGTCAGGTACTGCCGAACGGCAAGCCACAACGCGTCCGGAACGGCCGACAGATCCAGCTCGGCGAAGCGTCCCGCCAGCCAGGGCGGAGGCGGCGGAACGAAACTGGTCTGCCCGACGGGCACCCGCTCACGTACGACCAGAGTCCCCGCGAACACATCCCCCAGCCGCCGTCCACGCGCGGAGACCAGCGAGGCGATACAGGCGACGACCCCGAACGTCACCAGAATCTCGACCACGCCGAGCGCACCCCGCACCAGCGCGTGCCGGAACCGGATGGGCCCGCCGTCATCGCGCACCACGCGCAGTCCGCACGCCATCTTCCCGAGCGAGCGCCCATGACTCAGCGTCTCCACCGCGATCGGCGCGCCCACCAGCAACAACAGGAAGGCGGCGACCGACAGTGCGAGCTGTGCGGCCTCGTCCAGCGAGGCCGTGGCCGCCACCAGGCCTATGGACACACCGATGTACACCGTCATGGCCACGACCAGGTCGAGCAGCACGGCCAACGCCCTGCTGGGCAGCCTCGCGGGACGCAGTTCGAGCGCCACCGCCTCACCCGTCACCAGCTCACTCACGCCCGCCGCCTTCCCTGGTCTGCCCTGTACAGCGCAAGTCTGCCAAGCTGAGAGCGCATCGCGCCGCAGTACGACAAGCTGACAGCTACGACAGACCGTCGACGACCAGCCGAGGAGCAGGCAGACCCGATGGACCTGGACGTCTTCGTCTCCGCACATCGAGCCGAGTGGGACCGTCTTGACGTGCTCCTGCGCCGCCAGCGGCGCCTCAACGGAGCCGAAGCCGACGAACTCGTCGCCCTCTACCAGCGCACCGCCACGCACCTCTCCCTGATCCAGTCCAGCGCACCCGACCCACAGCTCGTCGGTCGTCTCAGCCAACTCGTGGCGCGTGCGCGTAGTGCCGTGACAGGAACGCGCCGCGCCTCCTGGCGCGATGTCGCCCGCTTCCTGGGGCAGGGATTTCCGGCCGCCGTCTACCGATCCCGTCACTGGTGGGTCCCCACCGCGCTCATATCCACCGCCCTCGCGGTCCTCCTGGGCTGGTGGATCGGCACCCACCCGGACGTGCAGTCGACCATCGCCGCCCCCAGCCAGCTCCGTGAGCTGACCCGCCCCGGCGGTGAGTACGAGACCTACTACTCCAGCCATCCCGCGGCTTCGTTCGCTGCCCAGGTGTGGACGAACAACGCCAGGGCCGCCGCGATGTGCCTGGTCCTGGGCGTCTTTCTGGGCCTTCCGGTCCTCTACATCCTGTTCGAGAACATGCTCAACCTGGGCGTCGGCTTCGGCCTGATGTCCTCGGTCGGCCGTCTGGACGCCTTCCTGGGCCTGGTCCTTCCCCACGGGCTGCTCGAACTCACTGCGGTCTTCGTCGCGGCAGGTACCGGGCTCCGCCTCGGCTGGACCCTTGTCGACCCGGGCCCGCGCAGCCGCCGAACCGCTCTGGCCGAAGAGGGCCGGGCCGCCGTCGGCATGGCGATCGGGCTGGCCCTGGTTCTGTTCGTCTCCGGCGCCATTGAAGGCTTCGTCACCCCGTCCGGCCTGCCGACCTGGTCCCGCATCGGCATCGGAGTCGTCGCTGAGCTGGCCTTCCTCGCCTACGTTTTCGTCCTCGGCGGTCGTGCCGCACGTGCCGGCGAGACGGGAGACCTCGAGGAGAGCGAGCGCAGCGCGTTCGTCCCAACGGCCGCCTGATGTGCGGAGACCTCCCGCGAGCTGCTAGTCTCCTCTTCGCCCCGGAAGACCTGTTGACATGGGTCCGGCGGGGAGGTAGATTTAAACAGTTGCCTAGAACTGGACAGGTTCAGGGCTGATCGTTAAAATCGATCTGCTTCGTAACGGAGGGTTCTCTCCGAACATCGAAGCCATCCCCGATTTACTCAGAAATCGAGTGGCCGTCAGACCGGCCAAGAACTTCTGATAAAGTCGGAACACGCCGAAAGGGAGCCGGAAGGCAACCAAATAGGCAAAGGCCTTCCAACGGCTACTGGAAATGAATTCCGACCGGGAACGGAACGGAAAACGGATCTGGTAAGGTTGGAAACACCGAAGGGAAGCCCGGAGGAAAGCCCGAGAGGGTGAGTACAAAGGAAGCGACCGTTCCTTGAGAACTCAACAGCGTGCCAAAAGTCAACGCCAG